>RFFQ01000102.1 GCA_003697105.1 Gemmatimonadota bacterium
ATTTGACGCCATATTTTTTACACCACGGTTTCTATGATTTTTCAACGGGATGGATTGGATTCAGGTTGTATTTTTGTACTTTTTGCCAGAAATTTTTCCAATCCATTTTTGCTCGACGTGCCGCCTCGCGCATATTTCCATTGGATGCTTGTAGCGCTTGTTGGATATAACCCCGTTCAAATTGAATTTTGGCTTCTTTGAACGGGAGTAATTCCGCAGTTACCGGAGAGGTGGCGGCGACTTCTGGTTTAAGCGGTTCTTCCGCAAACCCGAGGTCTGGGGCATCAATCATGAGGGATTCAGTCATTAAAATCGCTTTTTGAATCATGTTTTCGAGTTCCCGCACATTTCCGTGCCACGGGTGATGGATCAGATGGTGCATTGCCCGTGGGGTAAACTCCCGGACGGGTTTGCCCATCTGCTCGCTGTAAATCTTTAGGAAGTGTGTTGCCAAGATGGGAATATCGGTCGGTCGCTCACGGAGCGGAGGAACGCGAATGGTGATCACATTGAGCCGGTAGTAGAGGTCTTCCCGGAAGCGACCCGCGGAGACTTCTTCTTTCAACCGGCGGTTGGTTGCCGCAATAAACCGGACATCCACTTTGATGGGTTGTGCCGAACCGACGCGTCGAATTTCATTTTCCTGAATTGTGCGGAGCAACTTCACTTGCATGTTGATGTTCATCTCGCCAATTTCATCCAAAAAGACCGTCCCGCCGTTACTATTTTCGATGATGCCGATGGAGTGGCGATCCGCGCCGGTAAATGCCCCTTTGACGTACCCGAACAGCTCGCTTTCAAACAACGTATCCGGTAATGCCCCACAATTGACGGGGATAAACGGCATTTTAGAGCGGGCACTCAACTGGTGAATTGAGCGGGCGACCAGTTCTTTGCCCACCCCGCTTTCACCTTCAATCACGACCGGTACATCTGTTTGGGAAACAACTTCTATCTGTTTGAAGACATTCTGAATTGCTGGACTTTTGCCAATAATCATCTGCTCCAGACCGCTTTTTTGTAGTTGCAGTTTGAGCAATGCCACTTGCCGCTCTAATTTTCCGGTTCGTAGGAGTCGCTGGGCGCGGGCTTTGATTTCTTTGAGTTCAAAGGGCTTGGAAATATAGTCATCAATACCGTATTGCAACAATTCCACCGCATGGGCGATGTTTCCATGAGCGGTAATCAACAATGTGCCGGTATAGGGCGAGCTATCGTGAACCTGCTTCAGGATTTCATCCCCGGAAATATGGGGTAGTTTGTAGTCCGAAATAACGATGTCGTACACGTCCTGATTGACCTTTTTCAAACCCTCTTTGCCGTCGGCGGCGGTATGAACTTCGTATTTTTCAAAGGTAAATAGGTCCTTAAGGGTATCCAGAATATCGGGATCATCTTCAATGATTAACAATTTCGGGGTATGTGGTTTCATCACCGGTTGTCTCCGTTGGTAGCGTGGTTTTCAGTGGGTTGGTAAGGGAAACGAATCGTAAAGGTGGTGCCTTCATGTTCTTTGCTAGTGAGGGTGATCGTGCCCTGATGTAGCTCGACCCCTTGCTGAATGATGGTCAAGCCTAAGCCGGTACCGCTAATTGTGCCGACATTTTCGCCGCGATAAAAAGACTCAAATAGTTTTTCCTGATCGGCTTCCGGGATGCCGATCCCCTCATCCGTGACCGAGAGCCGCACATCTTCCCCTTCCCGGGCGAGGGTGAGATAGATGGATGTGCCGGATTCTGAGTACTTTATGGCATTGGAAAGCAGATTGGCAATGATGTGGTGCATTAGGTTTTCGTCAACGTAAGCTTGGCTGAGTTCTCCGGTAGCTTCATAATGCAGGTGGTGATTTTTGCCTTGCGTCAACTGAAATTCGTGTACCAAACTTTCACCCAGTTCTGCCAGATCGATTCGTTTTGGCTTAAATTCCAGTTTACCGGCTTCGGCGCGACCCACCAGCAAGACTTGTTCTAGGAGGCGGGTAATATAGTTGACCGATTTCCGAATCCGGTTGAAGTACTTTGTCTTTTTCGCCGCATCCATTTGGTCGGCGTATTCTTCCAAGACATCGTTGGCGGCAGAAATAGCGGTTAATGGTGTGCGGAATTCGTGAGATGCTAAGGAGACAAAGCGGGTTTTTAACTGGCTCAGTTCTTTTTCCTTTTTCAGTGCTTCATTTAATTCGCGGGTGCGTTCTGCCACTTTTTTTTCCAGTTCTGCGGCGAAGGATTTTAGCGCTTCTTGTGCCTGTTTTTGCTCGGTAACATCCCGATTTAGCCCGATATTGCCGATCCAGTTGCCGTTGTTGTCATACAGGCGGGAGATCACGCTGTAGGTGATGCGGTGTTGCCCGGATTTGGTAATCACCGGTAATTCGCCTTCCCAAACACCCTCTCGATTCAAGCCTTCAAAGATGCGACGGGTGATGTCAGCGGCTTGATCCGGTGGATTCAGAAATTCGCACGTCCGGTTTAGCATTTCTGCTCGCGACCAGCCGTAAAGCCGCTCAGTGGCGGGGTTCAGGTCCACGGTGACGCCGTTGAGATCACTGATAATCACGGCTTCATTAATGCTTTCATAGACAAAATTTCGGAGTCGGAGCCGTTCCTCGATTCGTTTCCGTTCGGTAATGTCACGGATAATCCCAATAGTGCCAATGGGTTGTGGTTTGTTCCCCGGGGATATATTGGGGTCGTATAAAGGGCGGGTAATGACTTCGCCGTATTTCTGATTGGATTCAAGGGCATCTACATGGGTTTCTCGGGAGGCTTCTTCCGTCAATAACCGGATTTCAACGTGGCGTGATGCTTCTTCGGATTGCGCCGGTGAGTCTGTCACCAGTTTTGAGGCATCTTGGGGATGAATGAGCGTTGTGATTGGTTGCCCGATCAATTGTGCCGGCGAAAATCCCAGTTGCTCGACCGCGCGGTTGATAAAGGTAATCCGGTGGTCACAATCTACCCGGTAAACAATATCCGGTAGGGTTTCCATCAAGGTTTTATACTTTTCTTCACTGGATCGCAAGGCGTGATCGGCGGACTCTAAATCTGCCAACATCCGGTTGATGGAATCTGCCAAGGCTTGTAGCTCATCCCCGCCGCTCATGTGAATCCGGGCGGATAAATCTTGGCGGGTACCGATCTGGGTCACTTGTTGGGTCAGATTCAGGAGCCGGGAGAGCACGAATTTTTCCAAAATCACGTAGATGGCGATCAAAAATGTGACAATGACAACTGCCAGAGACCACAAAAAATAGCGGATTGCTTGCCGGGTTTGTTGGTAAATAGTCCGCAAGCTATCCACTCGTAAGATCAAGCTAGGGTTGCCTTGAATATCCTCCAACAAGATATATCCCCCCAGTGCGACACCATAAAGGGGGTGGACGAAGATCGCGGTACGGTCGTTTAAAAGCGCCTGTTTTGCCTGCCGGAAATCATCTGGAATCAAAACATCATCCACCGGATAGATCGAAAGGGTGGTCAGCGTTTCTGCCGAAAAGCGGTCTATCACCGGCTCGGTCAAAACGCGCCCAAGCATCAGGGTGCCGCGGATTGGACCTTCGTCTTCACTGGTGATGATCGGGCGAGATGCTACCATCAGGGGAGTGTTGTTGTTCGATACAAAGCCGGCAACGCTACTTTGTGGGTTTGAGTGGTCGAGTAATACGGGATTCCGTACCAACAAGGTTTGGAGCAATGACTCGTCTAGCGGAATTTCGGTTGAATCGATCAAATCATAGGCTTTTCCGGCGACCAGAGACAAATTTTCGTCCAGAATCAACAGGAAATTGAGTCGAGACCCCGTGAACGTTTGATCCACTAGGTTGGAGGCGACATATTCGGGATTATGATCGTGCACAAATTGGTAAGTATCATCCCATGCGGCCCAATCATACGCCAAACGGTTCAAGTTCTCGACCTCTTCTTGAAGGGTTTTAGCGACCCGTTGCACGTTTCGTCGGGTGATCTGCCGTTCGACTTCTTCAAAATTTTGGATGATGATCGTCTGTGCCGAAAAATAAAGTATGACCAGTAATGCGGTGAGGGTCAAACTGACAATCAAAAATGTTTTGCGATGAAGGCTCATGCACGTTTACTATGGGTTGCTTTACTGAATGCAAGAATTGAGTTACTCACCGGTTGTTTCGCTGGGTGGTGCCATATCGAGATAGCTACCGTCAAACGGTTCGAGACCGAGGTCGGTCACCAGTAACTTACCGGTGGATTCGTCCACAACAATATCAAGCCGTCCTTGATACCGCTTACCATTACGGGTCATATCCTGTATTGCCCATTGGTACACTGTCCAATTATCCACTTCTACATTATCGGATCCTAAATACATAAACTGGATGTTCTGAGCAGATTCTAGCTTTTCCTGCAAATCGGCGAAAGCTTCTTTATCGGCATCTTTTCCGAGGAGTGTTTTGGCTTGGTCAAACGCTTGTTCTGCTAATACCAATCGGGCAAATTTTTGCACCCGATTTTCGGCCGATTTTTTTGCGGAGAACATTTCACAGCCAATGGTACTTCCCAGTAGGGCTAACATTAGGCTAAGGATTAGATACGGTCTCATAGGGAACTCCTCAAGCGGGTTGAAGTGTTGAATACGCGGGATATGCCATAAGCATAACTGCCATCCGGCATATCTGTCAATTTTTATTTGTTGGTACACAAATGCCCGGCAGAACCCTTTGCTCTACCGGGCATTTCCCCGTACCTATCATTTGATACCGGTAAATATTAGTGTTCCAGATATTGTAAGATATTTACTTTACTGTCGCCGGGGAACAGTTGAACAATCGTTTCAATTTCGCGGGTGGTTTGGTCGCGGGGATTGGTGTAGTGGGCGGATAGGGCAATTTTAGAACCACCGACATTATTGAATTGATAGACTTGTACTTCCTGATTGATACTACCGGTACGGCGAGCATCGGCGCCATTATTGGTTGCCCCAATCACCTCTTGGTAGCCATCACCGTTCAAGTCGGTCACCAGCATTCTATTGCCGAATCCACGTTTATTTCCGGTCTGGTTGGGTCCGCAATTGGCACCGTCGGAATCGCAAGGATATAGAGTTAAACTCCCGACACTCTTTAATTTGCCATCAGCCGTTGATCCAAAGGCGGCGAATCCGGCGGCAGTACCATCGTATGATGTCCCGCTGGCAATTTCCAAACCGGGGATTTCGGGGTCCATCTCCACAAAAACAGGCGTTCCGTTGATTCCGCCGGGAACACCCAAATCGATGCGGTAGGAAATCGGTCGATCTTCTCCATTGGGTTTAATTG
Source organism: Gemmatimonadota bacterium (assembly GCA_003697105.1). Lineage (GTDB taxonomy): Bacteria > 4572-55 > 4572-55 > J002 > J002 > J002. The sequence goes on from RFFQ01000102.1 coordinate 5,288, forward strand.
CGTACCGGTAGTGCCCTTGATGATCTTTTTTCACATTATTGTTGGAGTAAAAATAGGTTGCTGTGAGGGCATCCTGCCAATCCAGATTTGCCCAATCCGCGCCTTTGTAATCAGCGGAGCTGGATTTTAAGTGCCGCTCAAAGGCGACATTGACCACGTAGAGCAAACCGGCGGAGGTCTGGATCATGATTTCCAGTAAGTCTTCCGGTACTTCTTGGGGGTCTCGATTGCCCACACCCGGCGGATGCTGTGCAAATAACTGTCCCGGGTCCACCGTGTTATCGGCATTGGCAGCGGCGGGCCACAAGGGAATCCGGATATCATCTGCCACGTGGACATCCGTATCGTTTTTGTCGCCGTCCCAGTTGAGGTCGGCATCCAGAGCGACCTCATTCAAGACCATATCTTGATCGTCTAAGACTACCGCATGAGTGGAGGCTTCGTAGGAACGACCTCCAAACTGGGAACCGGAGTTAAAGGTGGCAATGATTTCCAAATCACCGTCACCGTCCAAATCCCAACTGGTCATGTGGTTATCCCCCACGAAGTCATCACTGGTATTGACCCGGTCGGGTATCAGATTACCGTTACCATCGGTCAGGAGCGAGCCATCCCCATCGGCTTGAGTTTGCAACCCGACCCGATACGTCCAACGGGGTTCTCGAAGATTCCACGGATTGGGGTCTGCCCCGTCATAACAGTGAATAAAATGTCCGTCATTAACAATAATATCACTCACACCGTCCCCCGTTACATCAGCAACGACTGGTTTTGCCACAAAATGTCCCCGTGAGGAAGAGGCATTACCGACATCATCCGGGTGAATTTGCCCGCTTCCGTAGGTTTTGGCATTAATAACACCTAATGACGTCATGGTACCATCGCTGTTTTTCGAGAGAATTTCCAGTGAATTGCCGGAGGGGACGATCAGCTCATCGCCGGGTATGGAGGCATCAACGTTCCCGACTTCCAAATCCCACCAACTGGGTTGGGATGAATTTATTTGATAGGATGCTGAAAGAATCGGGGGTTCCGTGCTATTCAAGCGGGTGTAAACATAAACATTTGTTCCATTATCACCGGTATCTTTAAAGATCAGGTCTTCGGCACCATCTCCATCGATATCCGGTAATATTTCTTTAATCGAGCCGTCGGAAAGCATTACTTTTTTGGTCACAAAATTGCCTCGAATATCGGGGTTGCCCGGTACATCTAACCAAGGGTCGCCAATTTGTTCCAGATTATAGCACCCATCCGGACCTTGTTTAAACACATACTTCCGAATTTCCCCTTCGCTGGATGCCACCAAAATGGCTTTGTAGCAGGTGGACGGGCGATTGATGTCTTCACATTCATCGATCACAATCGGCGCTGTGAAAATATTCCCATATACCTGAGAGACATCATCCATGCAAGCATTTGTTGCGGTTTTTGCGACGGTCCCTTGAATACCCATTAAGCCCACCCAAATGGTATCATTCACACCATCTGATCCGGTGAGAACAATTTCCAGGGTATCCGGCGTGGGGGAGCCATATTCATCATTGCCCAGTAAACTTTCGTACAATTCGGTAACGCCATAAAATTCTTTATCCGTGACGGGGTCGGTATCTTTGGTTAGGGGATGGGGGTAGGTTTCATCACCGTACATAATCAAGCGAATGGCTTCTTCGATACCGGCTTCGGCGGTGTAGTAGGCTTGTGCCCCTTTGGCTTGATTATCCGCAATCCGGCTTTCGGTAGAGGTCATCATCAAAAATGCGGTCGCTAACAGAGAAAGGATAATCATAAACAGCAGAGCCATGACCAGCGCGGAGCCGCTTTCCTGAGAAACATACCAATGCGTCTTTCGCGAATGAGTCCATCTCATGTCTCTTCTCCTTAAACACTTCGGGTATTGGCAGGGTTGAAGGGCAAACACTTTGTTTGCCCCATTTTATTAATTTTCCGTTTAGCGACAGGTGATAATCGCTACATAATTATTAGATTGGTTATCTTTCAAGCCAGGTAACTCAACCAATTCACCCATGTTATAATCATTGGCAAAAAGATAATATACATCGCCTGAAACACCCAGCTCATCGGGGAGCAAGTTCCAATTGCTTAACCATGAGGGGGTGTTTGCGTCCTGAGGTTTGGCGACAATTACCGTGATGTTTCGATCGGCGGTGAATTCGATCAACGTGGTATTCCAATGAACATTTGCGTCTGAATTGGCGGTTTTAATCCACAGCCCATCTCGAACCGATGCCGGCATGGAGGTCACCCGGTAATTGAAGTCGTCAATGTAGATGGAACTTCCCGTGAGCATATTTGCCGTATAATATGGCATCGGGTAGGACGACCCCGGTGATAAATCTGTGTACGAAATTTGATCCGTACAATTTTCATCCCGTGGAACCGGACAGACCCAGAAATTTTTGAACTGGACTTTCGATCGGTCCCCGTTTTTAAGACCAATAATGGAGGCATCAATATTCATTGTGTCCCCGACGACGATCATCCAGCCGGGTTCAGCGACGCCTTCTTCCCACGCTTTGGCGTATAAACGTTCCCCTTGCACCCGTAGTTTGATGAAATACCATGTGTTTAGTAAGGATTCATCCGGCATATCTGCCATGTTTGCCAGACCGACGTTCCAATCCGAGGAACCCAATGTTCCGGAAAAGGTATCTTCGGACATCAGGAACATTTTATCCTTGGTAAAGAGCAAGGAGTTGAAATCGTAGTTGGTATAATCGTTGTACCGGAAGATAATCCCAACCCCATCTTTGGGTAAATCAGAGCGGCTGTTGGGAGAATTGGTGATACGCATCATGGTACGGATTTCATACCCGTCGCTGGTCAGTGGGGTCGAAAAGGTATAAATATCGTTCGACCCACTATACCGGTTGGAGTAATAGGTGCTATCCGCTGGATTGGTTGACCACCAACTATCATTGGATTCCGTAAAGCCCAACGGCGTGCTTCCGCTGGTGAAATCATCGTGATAGATATACGGTGTACACCACATATCTTTTTCTGTAGGGATGGCGCCTCCATCATCTTCATAACTGGCGGGGCAAATGACAAAGTCATCCACCAGAATGTAGCCTCTATTAGGGTCACTTCCACTGGCAGCGGCATAAATCCCTGGGGAACCGGTCAAAATCCGGTCATCGTAAGTCTCCAGAATCCAGGAGCCGGGTTCACCTAAGCCCTCGCGCCACCATTTTGCCTGATGTCGCTGTACCGGGATACCGTTTTTCTCCGTCCGGGTGACTTTGTATTTTACCCAATACCATTCGCCATTAACCGGTACAAAATCTTGCCGGTACCGGTCACCGGACTCATTTTGGTTATTTGCGTTTGTCCACGATCCATTGACCCGGCCTCGAATTTGGGCATAATTGCTTTCAAAAACTAAGCGCCAGAAATTATTTTCATCTTCATAACCAAAAATCAGCCCTTTGTAAGAGGATTCTTCTGGGAATTGGATTCGGGCTTTAATGTAGTATTCATCCCCCACGACACTGGGTACCCAGGCGGCACCAACGCCACCACCCCCACAGCCGGAACGGGCATGGAAGTAACCGTTACAATTATCATACGGGTCGGTTTCTACCCGCCAACCCCCGCCATTGCTACACTCAGGTTTGGAGTAATACTGCCAGTCGTCATTTGTTGCCCAGGCACTGGTAATGTACCCCTGATTAAAATCATCTACGAACAAAGGATTGTCACAGATTTGGAATTGGGGTGCTGAGGTGCCCTCCACCAATACTTGCACGGTATCTGCCGCAAAACAACCTTCTGGGTTGTAGGCGCGGACTTCTATGGTCACAAAACCGCCACAGGTCGCGGGGGGCCAGTTATAGGTCAGGGTTTCTACTCCGTTGGGAGTACCATCAAATGCCATTGTGTAGGTATCGGGGTTGCCGTCACCATCCTCATCAATACTGAAGATGAATTCCACCTCACTGACATAACTGGTACCGGAGAGGTTCACATTAATGGGGGTTGATGTCCCTTCACTACCGCCGATAATGGGGGCATGATTCGGATACGATTCGGGTGAGGTAATTTCCACGGTGGCGGGTACACAGGGTGCCCGATAGACGAAAAAGTCATCCGCACAGCCATCCTCACCGGCGTAGATTCCGGCGGCGCCCCAGAGCAAGGCATCCGGTGCCCACGCCTGACCGGAACGCCAACTGGCGATATCATCCCACGTAATGTGATGATCCCACGAATTCCGATCCGCTGGAGGGGTACCGCTATCATCACCAGGGAACCAGACATAGATGTTGTCGTCCAACACCCGGATAGCCATGCGCCACCAGTTGAAGTATTCGCTCACGGTTGAAGGTGTCGGGTTCTCGGGATCGTAAGGGTTACCTTGCTCACCGTTAAAACTACCATCTGGGTCCATCCAATTGAGGGTCTCTAGCGTGTGGTAGGTTTCTTCGTTTTGATATTCGACCAGTAGATCCAGTGTATAACTCGTTTTGTTTTGCCGCCGGACCACCACCGCGATGTAATTGTCCCGATTTTGCAAACGGGCAATTAACCCCATTTGGTGAATACTGCCGGAATAATCTTTGTCGGGATCGCCTTTTAGACGAGCGATGACAATGTAATCATCATTATAATCCGTCTGGTATTTTTCTTCATCTTTTACGGCTCGTCGTTCGTCGTTCCACATGCTACCGTTGTAATAATAGACCCGATTGTTACAAAAAGCGTCATTACAGGCGACGTTCGTGGGTCCGGTAGCCGGAACGCCTTTCACGTCCCAGCGGCTGCTACTGGATAGGTCGCGCCAGTCGGAAGAGCGGGGATATTGCCAAAAACTTTCCTGCCGGTCGGTGAAATTATCGGCAACAATAATATTTTCTTCTGCTACGTTCAATTCAGACCACGTGGCACCTTCACACGGATCACCATCACCACACCCCCAATTGTAGATCGACATTTCGTAATCACTAAAGAAGCCGTTGGTATCCCATGCTCGTACCAGCAGGTAGTGTGTCCCGGGCGGTACCGGCGGGTCAAGATAGCCCGGTTCCCCCGGATTGGCGTAGAAATCAACGATCCCATCCCCAAAAATCAGGAAACGGCTGGCACTTTTGACTCCAATTTCCCCACCGAAATTGTAATCACCGGTTTCATAAACGGTGGTTTGGGTATCATAATGGACCCATTCCCCCGCATTATCATAATCGATGAAGAACTGGACACTATCGATACCGCGATCATCCCATACCCACGCATCATAGATGAACGTGCTGTTACAATTGACTTCATCCCCGTAACTGGGAGAGTCAATTTCAACCACAGGGGGTGTATTCCCTGCCGTGACATTTAGGATGCAGCGCTGCTGCCATCTACAGCCGGTTTTATCTTGTACCTCAAACCAGAAGGTATAAGGGCCCTCCGCCATGCCGATAAAATTCATTGGGACATCCGGTTTGCTGGTATTGCTTTCATTCATGCGGAAATGAATTTGTTCTTCTCCATTGCGCATGACCACATCACTGCTACTGTAACTATCCCAATACCCATTAAGGGTCGGATCATCGGAGATATTACCCAGGCGGGCGCTCCACGGCAGGTTTGTTCCTTCCGGGTAGGCGCCTTGATAAATACGGAAGTACCCGTTATTCATAATAGGTGAGCCGTTGGGGTGCGGGGTAACATAAGCGTGCCAGGTAATCGCTTCGTCAGAACTGAATTCCGCGGTTTGTCCATCTTCACACCCTAAGTTGGGTGAACCTCCGGTAAAGACAAATTCGATGGTGGGGCGAAGTTGTTCGCATTCAAAATTGCGGATGGTGACCTCGATTTCTTCTTCTGCCACATGATTGGCATATTCAACATCATACTCTCCGCTTTCGGGGTCGCTGTGTTTATTGTAACTGATGGCACGCAGGTAGTAAACATCGTCCACATATTGGGTGGTGTTGAAGGGAATTTGCAAATAACAATCTTGTGCCGTAATATTGCCCCCAAAATCTGCCGCGTAGATGGTGGTCAGCAGGGTATCTACCCCATTTCCGTTTTTGGATTCCAGGTAGAGTTCCACTTTAGTGATGCCGGCGAGTTCTTTTTTAAGGGTAATTTGGATGCTATCTTCACCGGCAATTTCCTGGTTGTCCACCGGATAGACCAAATCCACATTGGGCCAATTGTCCACATAGATGGTGTGGATGGGTGACGTGGATGTTTTACCACCGGTTTCATAGGCTTTTGCCTGAATGACCATCGGTGTATTCAAGGGAGCATCTTTGTCGAGCGGTAGGGTGTTGATGGTGCCCTCAAACGGAGCGCCGGTATCCGTTTCATGCAGGTTCAGCTCAAACATACTCGCCCCCATATAGAGTTCTATTTTTTCAATAGAACACTGATTACAGGGTCCGGGGATACTGGCGGAAGCCGCCCATTCGGCAATCCCGTGTAATCGATTGACCCCGCCCGGATCATGGGCGGGATAGGCAATTGACACAATGGGACTGTAGGGGCAAAGGGTGCAATTGTCACAGTCTGCCGGCCGGTTCGGATCGCCTTCAGGATACGCTAAACAGGGATCGACGTCCTGATCGTCCGGGCGGATGACTTCATTAGCGACAAAGTACCCGTAACTTCGGGGACGGATGCTCTGTTGGACGGCAAATTTAGCACTGCCTTCCGTGATGAGAAATGCCAAGTCCACCCGACGAATATTTTGTAGATGCCAACCAGTTATCGGCATTCCCGGATAATTTTCGGTATATTCAATGAGGGAATCGGGATTGGAGGGGTCTGCGGGTCCAAAATAGCGCAGTTTGAAGCCTTTCACCCCAGAGACAATTGGTGCCGGTTGGGGGAAGATGCGGGCACCGCTGCTATCCACCGCCATATCTTCGCGGTATAAAGTAAAGGTGCTATCTTCGGTCATGTCGGCAATAAAATACCGGATGTGTTCACCGGGGTCATTCACATCGCTATCCCCGTAAAGCGGCCGGTCATCGGCATCGACGTTCCGGTAGCGTCTGGCATTTTCCGCTTCTACCGGGTCTAAGACACCATTGCCATTGAGGTCTTCGGAGTTAAAATCCCCCACAAACTCAATGGTGTCTTGCGACGCAATTTTGAAGGTCGCATCAAACGCATTGAAAGGGTCGCTCCCTGCTTGGCGCATATCTTCGGTGATCAAGTCTAACACGGCACGTCCATTTTGCTGGACTTCAATTGCTCGTTGACCCCGGTCGTAAGTGTCCCGGCTGTGGATGTTCATCATGATGAGTGTTCCCACAATCAAGCTGAAGATAACGATGGCGATCATCACTTCTGCCAGTGTGAAACCGTGTCTGTTGAGTTGGAATCTCATGAAAATAACCTCCTGATAAGGTCGTTATACTCGGATACTTATGATTTCTTTATTATGTCCCTAATTTATAAGGGGTTCGTACTGTATTTAGTCGGTATTCCTGCATCTGGGAGCGTCCTCGCCATTCCACAATGACTTCGATGTACATAGGGGGTACGGGACCATCACCGGGGCAGGGTCCTAACGGGTCAACGTGCCCAATGCTTTCATCCACATGCGCGGGCAGTGCATTGCGGCTAATTGAAAGTGTTTGCAAATTATCCGGATTTCCCGGCGGAGAGTGACAGACGACCACTTTTTGCCCATTATTTTGAAAGAGTTCGCTTTCAATGACCCACCGGCGAACAAACGGCGCGGGTTCGGTTTGCGGGTCGCCGTCCACATCGATATAAACGGTATCGGCATGTTCTCCATGGTCTAAGATGCAGTCATTCCGGATGAAACACTTTCCGTCTAAGGGTTCGGTTTTTAATTTTTCCATCAGGTCTCGTGCGAGATAGACGGCACGGCTCTTCCGAGCGGCGTAATTAATTTCGCTGTAGCTCTCCGGGAACAGTTGGAAAATAGCAAGCAAGCCAAAAGCGAGGATCGCCGCCGCAATAATTACTTCAACTAGATTGAATCCGAATTCATTTCGTCGCATGGTTTATCTCCTTACTTAATGGTTTATCTCCTTACTTAAAGGGGTGTCTCGTAGTTATTCTTGGGTTTGAAGGCGGGTAATCTCTTTATTTTTGACAAAACCGCCAATGCTGACCTCAATATCAGCGGTATAGCGGTTGCTTTTATGTTGTAACTGAATTCGTGCCGGAAAGCCGTTACGCAGATTATCAATTTTCACGGTACCTTTGGGTTCAAAAATCACGTAATATTCTGTAGAATCACTAAATACAATATGCTGTGGTAGAAAGATCATGGCGTCTTCTACGGTCGCGTTACCACTTCGTTCAATGATTTGGTCGGATCGCTCGGTACGGACAAAATTATTAATGGTTTGCCACCGCCCCGAACTTAAAATCGGAGCACCATCTCCGCCAAAACAACCTCGCCGGCAGGTGCGCACCAGATAGGCATTGCTGAAATTAGAGAAATCCAGCATATAAAACCGGCGGGTTCGTGTTGCTTCCTCCCGCGCGAGTCGTAAATGGCTTGACACCTGCATTTGGGCGGATTCGATACCAGCACGCTGAACCCGGCTCACCAGCATGTAAACTGATGAGGAAGCAATCAGCCCGATAATAACCGCCACGAGCGATAATTCCAGCAGAGTAAAGCCTTTGGATGTTCGGATCATGGGACCTCCTAATGTATTACAGGTTAAAACAATCGTTTGGCTCCCTCTACGCAATGTGCGTGCCCTTCCGTAATTATGTTTATAACGTATTATTTATCAAATGGTTATCGGATTTTATTCTGGAAGACCTTAAAGCAACATAACGCTGGTAGTTTAGTTGCTTTACTGTTAATAACTTGCTGAAAATAAAGTTGTTATCGTTAAACACTGCAGAATAAGTTATTATGTAATACACTTCCCTAGGGGTGGGAAACCGGTTACATAATTCGGCGGTTGTGGGTACCGCATCGATTTTCTATTGATTCCCATCTGAAAAACCATTAACGTGGGGGGAATTCGCTCTTCATGAGTTTTGTTACCCGGATGAAACGATGCGCAAAAAAATTGTGGTTGTTTGGTTATGTCTTTTTGGTCTGATGGGTACTCGCCCAGTACCGGCGGTGGAAGACCTTCCGGTGGGTGCCCGGGCTATCGGCTTGGGCGAAGCGTTTGTTGCGTTAGCCGATGATGCCAATGGCATTCAGTGGAATCCCGCCAGTAGCGCCACGCTGAACCGGTATGAACTTACCACTACTTACACCGATTTGTATGGGCTAGGGTTACCCCACATTTACCTTTCGGGAGTGTTACCGTTAGGACAACGGTTGGCGCTGGGGCTGGATTGGTCTCATTTAGGCTACGAAGACAAGGCACTTTTTTTTGGTGAGGATATTCTGAGTGTTAATTTTGCTTACCGAAAGTGGGAGTGGTGGAGTCTTGGGTTAAATGTACGCTGGTTGCAACGGACAATTGATAGTCAGGAGCGATTGAGCGGTACAGGATGGGGCTTTGATGCCGGACTCCTAATTCGTCCCTCGCCCGCGTTCCAGATGGGCTTGACGGTAAAAAATATTGGCGGTACGCGGCTAACCTATAATACCGGCGCCACCGAGGTGACCCTCTCGCAGAACCTCAAAGGCGGTATCGCCGTTTTCCCCCATGTGGACTGGATCGTCTCCGCAGAAGTTGATGACCGCTATCATGTGGGGGTCGAATACCGGTTGCATCCCCTCCTGAGTGTGCGGGGGGGCATCCAAAAACAGATTGATGTGGATCAAGATTGGATTTTCTCGCTGGGTATCGGTTTGCGGCAAGCCCCGTTAACATTTGACTATGCCTATCGGCGCGACCCCAATTTAAATGACACCCACCTGTTTAGTGTGACCACCTTTTTCGACCGCTACCAGTCACCGCTGGCAATTTCAGTACATCTTGATGATATTTTTCCGGTAAATTATAAGCGTTATATTCACCACCCTGTGGGCTATGCTCAGGTGCAAAATCGTTCCACTCGACCGGTCATTTTGCGGAAAATCAGGCTGAAGATTAACGGCGTATCCCTTGATTATGCCGATACCCCTTTGAGCCAAATCCTCGCTCCGGGAGAACAAACCGATTTACCACTGAATGCCCTTTTTTCCACTGCCTTACTCAATATGACGGAAGAACAGATCGCCCGTGCCCAACTGGAACTGGTTTATAAGGATTCTAAACCCCGCCGGATGACAACCCGTGAAAACGTGCTGATCCACACCAATCGCGCTATTGTGTGGGATGATGTGCGGAAGGTTGTGGCGTTTGTGGTGCCGCAATCCCCGGTAGTTGCCCAATTTACCCGCACCGTGCTGGATCAGAGTATCAACGTGCCAGCGTACCTCCCGGAAAATCTGTTTCATACCATGCGGGTTTTTGATGCCATGTCCGCACAGCATCTCCGGTATACCCTGGACCCCAATTATCCCGAGGTGTACCATCGGGATATTGTCGATGTGGTTCAACGCCCGGCGGAAACTCTATGTACCCAAAGCGGGGATTGTGATGATTTGGTCGTATTGATGGCATCTTGTCTGGAAAATATCGGGGTGGCAACGGCTATTGTGGATGTGCCGGGGCATTTGTTTTTATTGGTTGATCTAAACCGCGATCTGGATGACCCCTTTATTTCCGCGTATGAACGCCAATTTTTGGTGGAATATCGGGACCGGTTCTGGTTACCGGTCGAAACCACCGACGTGGGTCGTTCCTTTATCGACGCATGGCAAAATGGGTATCAGCAGTACCAGCATTTTATCACTGAAGGCACTCTGGGTATTTATCCAACTGCCGAAGCGTGGGAAGCGTATCCACCAACCACGCTTTCCGGCGAATCATGTCTGATCCAGCCCCGAGCTCCCCTATTTCTTGGCGAGGATTTAGACCGGTTACGTCGTGAAAAAATCAAGGCGGTGCGAGAAGCCTATTACCTCAACCGGAAATCGCCGGAAATCTCTATCACGCAACGGTTACGGTGGGGGATCGGTCTGGCAGAAAGTGGCTTGTATGATGAGGCAGAAGCCGAATTTTTGGCGGTGATCTCCCTAGATTCAACCAACACGCGGGCTTACAGTAACTTAGGGGTTATTTATTCCCTAACAGGACAAATGGAAAAGGCGAAAGAGACGTTGCAAAAGGCGCTGGAATTGAATCAAACCGATGCGGAAATCTGGATCAATTTAGCCTTGGTCTATTATGAATTACACCAGTGGGAAAACGCACGCCAAGCCTATCGGCAAGCCATTGCGCTCCAACCCGAATTCAAAACGGTTTATCATTTTCTGGAGCAACCGTAAATCCGGCGGTGTAAATCGCGGTTGACAGGTTTTTCATGTTGATGTATTATGTGAAAAATCGTTTCGGTTCGTTACTTTTCGCAAATTGAGGCTAAGCTTATGTCTTCAGGCACAAATTACCGGGTGTTGGTCGCGGATGATGACCCAAACGTTCGTAATGATATTCTCCAGCGGTTGCTCCTCGATAACTATGAGGTTGATGCGGTGGATTCTGGGATTATCGCTATGGATTATATGAATTCCCGTGAATATGATCTGGCATTTTTCAGTGTGAATCTATTTGATATGAACGGGCTGGTGTTGACCCAAATTGCGCGGGAAAATGGTAAGGATTTTCGGATTATCATCATCAGTGACCGGGAAAATCTGGAAACCGCCATCGATGCCAAGAGTATGGGCGCCAATGATTTTATTATTCAACCGTTTGAAGACCTTAAAGATATTAATGCCGTTGCCTACCGTGCGCTGGAAAATAAGCGCCTAGAAGAAGAGAAAGAACGGCTATTTCGCCAACTCCAACAGTCTAACCGGGAATTAGCCGCGGCGAAACAAGAGATTGAAGCTTGGAGTCACGAGTTGGAACGAAAAGTCCAAGAGCGAACGTATGAACTGGAACAATCACGCCGGCAAATCCAAAAATATGCCGAAGAATTGAAACGCAGTAATGAAGAATTAAAGCAACTCGATGCGATGAAGACCGACTTTCTGGCAAATATCAGCCATGAATTGAAAACCCCACTGACCGCTATTTTGGGTTACAGCGAAATTTTTATGATGGGGGATGAAAATAACATCTCACCCCAATTCAAAGAATTTGCCTCGATGATCAATGATAGCGGTAAACAACTTTTGACCCTGATTACCGACATCCTCTCCTTCTCGGAAATTGAACGGGGTGTGATGGAACTGAACTTACAACCGGTGCATATCCATGAGATTATTGAGCCAGCGGTTGATGAGATTCAAGATAAAGCAGATCAGAAGCAGATCCACCTGCATTTTGAACGCCATGATGAATATCCGGCGGTCAATGCGGACCCCGCTAAATCAAAACTTGCCTTGCTTAAATTGCTGGACAATGCTGTCAAATTCACGCCAGAGGGGGGTTCGGTGACAATCCGTACCGAAATCAAAGGTAATTTTTTATGGACTCATGTTCGAGATACCGGTATTGGTATCCCCGCCGACCAATTTGATGTCATCTTTCAGCGGATGCGGCAAGGGGATGGCTCTTCCACCCGGGAATATGGCGGGTTGGGGGTGGGTCTCTCTATGGCGAAAGAACTCATCGAACTGCATAATGGCAGCATCACCGTTGAAAGTGAGGTTGGTCGCGGAAGTTGTTTTTCGTTCAGCTTGCCGTTAGTTGATCCTACTTCAGACGATTACGGTTTTAATTGATATGCAACGCGCATGGGGCGTTATCATTTTCGCCAGCTTGATGGGTCTAGGGCTTATTCAGTGTAAAGGATCCGGGTTGAAACCCTGTCAGGTGGAGATCATCCGTACCGAGGTCAATCCCCTCAGTGAAAATGATGTATTTGTCATTGTGTATGTTGCCGTGACCAATCCCAACCCCAAAGTGTTGCGTCTGACCTCCATTACCACAGACTTAATTGTTTCCCGTAAAAAAGTTGGTTCCAGCCATATTTCCGAGCCGTTACAACTTTCCCCGAATATCCCCACTCGTTTGACGATTTCGTTTTTTATCTCCTACACCGGTCTTCATGAAGACCCGGCGTTTACCCTTCGCCATCATAACGGAAATCTACCCTGCCAGTTAGAGGGTGAAGTCACCGTGAATGATGCCGGAGGAAGTGTTACGTTTCCCTTTCGATCCAATGAGTTTGGTTCACCGTAACCCCCAATAAGTTGTGTACCAATGCCGACACCCCTTTCTGAACAGCACCTTATTTATGATTGGAATGAATGCCATCGAGCGGCGGTACAGGTGAATTCCATTGAATTGGTTGATGAAACTCTGCGTGACGGGTTGCAATCCCCTTCTGTAACCGACCCCACTATTGAACAAAAGATCAAATTAATACACTTAATGGTCGAACTGGGTATTGCAGGAGTGGATTTAGGGTTACCGGCATCAAGTTCGCGCGCCCTCGCGGATGTGATCAGTCTGGGACGGGAAATCGTGGACCAAAAACTACCGCTGCGTCCGTATTGTGCCGCCCGAACGCTAAAATCGGATGTCCGGGCAATCCTCCGCGCTTCCGATAAAATCGGCAAACCGTTGGAAGCGGCGTTGTTTATTGGTTCAAGCCCTATCCGGCAATATGCTGAAAATTGGACTCTCGACCAACTTTTGCACCACACGGAAGAGACCGTTACATATGCGGTTAAGCAGGGGTTGCCGGTGATGTTCGTGACTGAGGATACAACCCGCTCGCATCCAGACACACTCCGGCAGTTGTATAGCACCGCCATTGAATGCGGTGCCCGGCGAATCTGTATCGCGGATACTACCGGCCATGCCAGCCCCCACGGCACCCAGCAGATTATTGCATTTATCCGGCAGATCGTCGCGGAAAGCGGTGAAGCGGTCAAAATCGACTGGCACGGTCACCGGGATCGGGGCTTAGCTGTTGCCTGCTCCATTGCCGCGGTGGAAGCCGGGGTAGATGCCGTCCATGGCACCGGCTTGGGCGTTGGGGAACGCTGTGGCAATACGCCGCTGGAATTGCTCTTGATCAATTTCCGCCTGTTGGGTTATATTGATAACGATTTATCACAATTGAACAACTATTGCCAACTCATTGCCAGTGCCTGCCAATTGCCGGTACCGGTCAACACACCGGTTGTGGGTAAGGATGCCTTCCGGACGGCAACAGGCGTACACGCTGCCGCACTCATTAAAGCGATGGAAAAAGGGCATCATTGGTTAGCGGATCGCGTCTATTCGGCTGTTCCGGCAAGCTGGGTGGGGCGGGAACAAGGGATCGAAATCGGGCCCATGAGCGGTACATCCAATGTGATTTATTGGCTGCGAACGCACGGTTATGGCGCCGAAAGTAAATTAGTAGAGCAAATTTTCCGCGTTGCCAAGCACTATAATCACACCCTTAGCGACGAGGAAATTTTAGCGATTGTCCGCTCTGCTCAAATGTGGGTTTGAGGGGGGATTTCACAATGGTCAGACTAAAACTTTTAATTCTATCAAAATATTTAGGAAGTCTATCGCCAGAATATGCCAGAGCTACCCGAAGTTGAAACTATCGTCCGGGAACTCCGCCAACCGCTGGTGGGGCGTACTTTCACCCAAGTAATTGTCCGCTGGGAAAAGACGATCCAAACACCGGTTGCGGAATTTAAGCACAATCTGCCGGGCAAACAAATTGAGTCAATCCGGCGACGGGCAAAATATATCTGGTTTCATTTGTCCGGTGGATGGTCGCTGTTTATTCATTTGAAAATGAGTGGGAATTTGCAGGTATTACCCGTTTCTACGCCTTGCGAGAAGCATGTTCATACTATTTTGAGGCTGGATAACGGCCATGAGGTACGGTTTAAGGATACACGCAAGTTTGGTCGAGCTTATTTGACGCGCGATCCGGAGACGGTGACAGGACATCTCGGACCGGAGCCCCTCGCCGACAATTTTACCTTGGCAGACTTTAAGGCGCTGTTTCACCGCAAAAAAGGGCGGTTGAAACCTTTATTGTTGAATCAAGCATTTATCGCCGGTTTAGGTAACATCTATGCCGACGAAGCCTGCCATGATGCGGGAATTCTCCCCAACCGTACCGCTGATACCCTCTCTGCCGTAGAATTAGAGCGGCTGTATCACAGCATCCGTAAGGTGCTGAATCACGGCATCATGCACCGGGGCGCCACGTTTGATGAGGTCTATCCCGGTGGTAAATTTCAAAACTTTTTTCAGGTGTACGGGCGTACCGGTGAGCCGTGCCGCACCTGTGACCAACCCGTTGAGCGGATTGTCCTCAGTAGCCGCTCCACGCATTTTTGCCCGAATTGCCAGAGGTAACCGATGGACCGTTTTGTATTGCAACAGATTACTCAGGAACTCCGAACAACCCTGTCCGGTATGCGAATCACGAACCTGAGCCACGTGGATCAAAATACCGTGCAACTGGGGTTTTCCGGCGGGCTGTCCGCCATCCTTTCAATTGACCCGAACTTGCCGCGCCTTTACCAAACCACAGCAACACTGGAAGCCACCGGAAAGCGAACCCCCTTTACATCAAAACTGGAACATGCCCTATTGGGGGCAACGCTGACGGAAATCTCCATGCAAGAGACCGACCGCATTGTGGAGTTCTTAGGGGAACGGGTCAATAAAATTGGTGTGGTGCACCGCTTTCGACTGGTCTTTGAGATCATGGGGCGGATGTGTAACCTCTTGTTGGTTGACCCTAAAGAACATCAAATTATTGATTGTCTGAAACGATCCGAGCGAGGGGGGCGACGTCAATTTCCGGGGGAACCATACCAGTTTCCAAGCCCACCCTCGGGAATTTCCATTGCCGGTTTGGAACGAGACCAACTTCAAACCGAATTAGAACAGCGACCCACCCAGACCATCCGTTCCGCTTTGATGCAGGCGGTGCAGGAATTTTACCCGCAACTGGTTGATGAGATATTGTATCAAGCGCAGGTGGATAAAGCCCGGCGAGTAGAGGCGTTAACGGTGCGACAGTGGTCGCAGGTGATGGAAGCGACCATGGCGTTCATCAATCGAATTCATTCGGGACAGTTTGAACCCACAATCATGGTGGATGCACACGATAAATTGATTGCCCTTTCGGCGTTTCCGTTGCATCATGTGGGGGAGGTTGCTCGGTCCTTTCCCACCATGAATGCCGCTGCCGAGACCTTTTACCAGACCACTCAGGCGCAATTCATGGAGGCAGAATTGCGCCGCCAGTTACAACATATTATTGAGAAGAACATCCAAAAATTGGAAGGGCTAAAACACCAGCTTGAAATCGACCTAAAACAAGCAGAAAATGCCGCTGAATTTCGCTTAAAAGGGGAGTTGATCACCGCCAATCTGCATCGCCTCAAACCGGGGTTGAAGACCGTTCGTCTGCCAAACTATTACGAACACCCGCCAGTAGAGCTTGAGATCGAACTTGACCCCACGATCAGTCCGCAAAAAAACGCCGACCGGTATTTTCGGAAATACCGCAAAGCTCGGGATGGGCGGGAGATTATCGCGGCTCGCCGGATTGAAATCAAAAAGAGTTTGCAGGAGTGGAACCAATTTCGTAACGAGCTTGAACAGGCGATTCATCTTTCCGATTTGCAAGTGTTAGAAGCAAAATTGAAACGCGGGGGTGAAATTCGACCCAAAGATGAGCGCCGCCGACGTAAAAGTAAAAAGTCATTGGAAGAAGTCATCCGTCCCCACCAATATACCACGTCAGAGGGGTGGACTGTGCTGGTTGGACGCAACAACACCGAAAACGATGTGTTGACCTTGCATATTGCCCGGAAAAACGATATTTGGCTCCACGCCCAAGGTGTGCCGGGTTCGCACGTGGTGTTACGCCGGGACGGGCGACGCGAGATCAGTCCTAAGGCATTGGAAGAAGCCGCCGCGATCGCGGCATTCCATAGCCGGGCAAAGCATTCTGAGCATGTACCGGTGATATACACGGAGCGCCGGTATGTGCGCAAACCCCGTGGCGCCGCGCCGGGACAAGTCACGTGCTCGCAGGAAAAATCGATTTTTGTGAAACCAAAGCGACCAACCGTCGGAGCAAATCGTGACTGAAGAGCAGGCGTACCAGAGCATCTTAAATAAAGTACGGGACATTGTGCGGTATGACTGCACCCAATACAAAGAAAAATGCCTGCGACGACGCCTTACGGTGCGGATGCGAGCACATCACGTAACCACATTCGAGGATTATCTGGAAATTTTAGAGCGTAATCCGAACGAATTTCAGGAATTAAAACGTGTATTGACCATCAACGTCAGCCGCTTCTTCCGAAATAAATCGGTCTTTGATTATATCTTCCAGCACCTTATGCCGGATATTATGGAACAAAAAAGACGGTCGCGCTCCCGCTGTTTACGGTTTTGGAGTGCCGGATGTGCCGGGGGGGAAGAACCCTACTCCTTAGCAATTATGTTGCACCAGTTTTATCCCTATGTGTTCAGCCGTTATGACCTCAGCATTGTGGGCACAGATATTGACGAAGAAAGTTTGCAACGTGCCCGAACCGGTGTTTATGATGATATGGCAATGGAGGAAGTCCCCGCCGAGTGGATAGACCGCTATTTTGAAGGAAAAAAACAGTATCGCCTGATTCCCACCATCAAAGAGAAAGTCACCTTTCAGATTCTGGATTTAGTGCAGGATGCGGCTTTGGAGCCGTGCGATTTAATTTTGTGCCGCAATGTGATGATCTACTTTGGGCGCGAACTTCAAGAAAAGGTTTTTAATAAATTGGCAAATGCACTTCTGCCCGGCGGTTACATCGTTTTAGGCAAAACCGAAACGACCATCGGTTTTCATACCGAACCGTTTATAAAATCCGTGAATTTACGCGAACGGATTTACCAGCGACAAGACCATCGCTAGAAAAGAGGGAAACATGGCACTTACAGTCCGAATATCAGATATTCAAGTGGCGAAAGCACCGGAAATTCTCGTCACCTACGGCTTAGGGTCGTGTATTGCACTGATGCTCTACGACCCGCTGGAACAGATCGGGGGTATGAGCCATTACATGCTACCGGATTCTACCACGATGAGCCGCCGTCGCCCAGAAGCCTATGCCGATACCGCACTCGTATTGCTGAAAACGAAGCTTCTACACTTAGGCGGGTCCCCGGCCCGCTTACGCGCCAAGATCGCCGGTGGCGCCAGCATGTTTGCCGATATTTTCCCAAATCCGGCACTGAGCATGGGCAACCGCAACATTGAAGCCGCGCATACCTTATTGCGTGAACACAATATACCGCTCATGGCGGAAGATGTCGGTGGGATTATCGGTCGCTCCGTCTATTTTGATGTGGCTACTGGCAAGGTCCGCATCCGGTATGTCTCACGGGAAGAAACGACCATTTGAGGTAGGTGCATGACGAAAAAGACGGCTCCGATTCGGGTACTGATTGTCGATGACTCGCTGTTTATGCGAACGCTGTTGACCGAGATCATCAAAAGCGATCCGCGTCTGATCGTCGTCGGGACGGCGAAAGATGGCTATGAAGCTATTGAAAAAGTCACCCAACTCCACCCGGATGTGATCACGATGGATGTAGAAATGCCCAACTTAGATGGGCTACAAGCACTCGGATACATCATGAGCGAGTGCCCCACGCCGGTCGTGATGCTGAGTGCCCACACCCATGCCAATGCTGAGGTCACGTTTAAAGCGCTCGATTATGGCGCCGTCGATTTTGTCCCCAAACCGGCTGGGAGTATCTCTTTGAATATCAAAGAGATCAAACCGATGTTGATTGATAAGTTGGTCGTAGCAAGTCACGCGGATATTACCAAAATACCCCTCCGGGTGGATGCCCCCCATATTCCGTTCAAATCTACGAAACGTGCCGCACCCACTCAGCGAGACCACCTCACTTCCACAATATCAACGGTTGTTATTGGGGCTTCCACTGGAGGCCCCCGGGCACTCACCGATATTTTGACCGCCCTACCGGGATATTTACCCGTTAGTATCGTGGTGGTACAACACATGCCGCCAACGTTCACCCACTCTTTTGCCAATCGCTTGAATGCGATCAGTGAATTGGAGATCAAAGAGGCGGAAGCGGGCGATTTTCTACAACCGGGGTACGTTTACGTCGCTCCCGGCGGGTTTCATCTAGAACTGGAAGCCGCCGCCGGTGGACACCGTATCACCCTTAACCGTAAGCCCGCTTTGCACGGTGTCCGCCCCTCTGTGGATATAACGATGACCTCTGTGGCGGAGCATCTGGGACCCGCCGTGTTGGGTGTTTTGCTGACCGGAATGGGCAAAGATGGTGCGAAAGGTATCCAAACGATCAAGAAAAAAGGGGGAAGAACCCTCGCCCAAAATCAAGAAACCTCGGTGGTGTTTGGGATGCCACAAGCCGCGATTGCGACCGGTGCTGTCGATAAAATAGTGCCTTTGTCTGAAATGGCGAAAGAAATTGTAACCACTATCAAACAGAAACACACATAAATACGGAGGATTTATGGCGATATCATCTTCTGCTTTACGTCTCAGTAGTCGAATAGCAATGATTTTCATCGGGTTGGTTTATGTGGTGGCTGGTGCCGTCAAAGCAATAGAACCGGTCGTGTTCGCATATGAAATTCAGGCGTTTGCAGAAGTATTGGTTCCGGCAATTGAGAGTGCCGATGCCCAAGTGTGGTATTTATATGCCGCTCTGTTGATGATTGCGGTGGAACTTTTGCTCGGGCTGGCATTGATCATTAATTATCGTTCCAATGTGACGATCCCGCTTGCCGGTATCATAATGCTCTTTTTCATCATTATTTTGATTAGTGCATGGGATCAGGTGGAAAACTGTGGCTGTTTTGGTTCGCTGTTTGATCGCACACCGGTACAGTCGGTGATTGAAGATGTCATTTTTCTGGGCGTGATCCTTCTGGCGTGGTTTGGGCGGCGCGGGATGCCCGTCGTGCATACCAAACTTCAGGCGTATACGCTACTAGGGATGTTTTGTGTCGCTGTTTTGGCGCCGCTTTATTTTGTTCAACATCCGAACTTTTTAGCAATTTTAGAAGAAGGGATGGATTTATCTCAAGAATTACAGGAGCAGGTGTCGGATATCCGGCAGTATGCGCTCACCCCGCTGGACACAACTCAAGTGGATAGCACCGTCCAAGATACCACCCGCTATCTTCCGTTACGGTTCCATGACCCGGTCAAAAATGAATGGATTTTCCTGAAATTAGCACATTACCCGACGGCAGTGGATACGATGAATTTAGCCCAAGGGGAGTATCTGATTTTCTTGATCAGTCCCACTTGCGAACATTGTCGGGCATCGGTGCCGGTTATCAATCAATTGTATATGATGTATCACGCCGGCATTTTACCGGTGCGGGTGGTGGGGCTGTTCCGCTCGTTACCGCCGGCTCGACCTGAGATTGCCGCCCGGGAAAAAGACCAACGCCAGCGGTTTCGGATGGGGCGCTATCGCGATGAAAACGGAAATTGGAGTCAGGAAGACCGCTATGGCTTGCTCCATGAAAGTGCGCTGTTCCCTATTGGATACCTCGACCGGAAGTTACACGCGGATTTAGCCCGGCAAGTTCCGCGAGTGTTCACGGTCTCCAATGGGATTGTCGGGCATATTTGGGATGACATCCCCACTTTTGCCGATTTGGCTGAGGTATATCCCACTTTAAATCCCTATTTACAGGCGTTTCAAGCCTCCAATACCCAATAAAATGAGGTTTCGGATGAGCAAAATTCACGTGGTTGACCATCCCCTGTTGCGACATTCTCTGACGATTATCCGGGATAAAACAACGAATACGGATGATTTTCGTCGCCATACGGCAATTGTCTCTCAAATTATGATCATGGAGGCGACCAAGTCCCTTAAAACGTTTCCGAAACGCATTGAAACCCCTTTAGCACCGATGGACGGGCACGAGATACAGAAATCGATCGTCTTTGTGCCGGTATTGCGGGCAGGCATTTCGATGCTTTTTCCGGCACGGGATTTCCTGCCGTGGGCGTCTGTGGGGTTCATTGGTTTGGAGCGGGATGAAGAGACGGCAATCGCCCGCGAATACTATCAAAAATTCCCGCCTCATTTGGCAGAAAAACTGGTATTGGTGCTAGACCCCATGCTGGCAACCGGCGGCTCCTTTGCGGATACCATTTCGGCTCTCAAAACAAAGGGCGCAAAAACGATCAAAGCGGTCTGTATTGTGGTGGCACCAGAAGGGGTTGCCCATTTACAACAACAGCATCCCGACGTGGATATTTACACGGCGGCGCTGGACTCCCATTTAAACGAGAAAAAATACATCGTACCCGGTTTGGGTGATTTTGGAGATCGCTATTTTGGGACGTAAATCCGAAAGACGCCGGTGGGTACACCGGTGTTTCTTTTTTTCGTTGATGCTGGTTGGGTTCGCTTGTAGCGGGGATGATAGCTCCGTACCGCCCGCCGAGATTATCGTCACGTCACCCCTTCCCCAGACGGTCGTGTGGGATGTCGTAGAGATCACCGTCGAGGTGGAAAATGATGTGCCGGTGGAGCGGGTCGATATCTTTATTGATGACTATTTTCTGGGACGAGACCAGACCGAACCTTTTCAGTTACAATGGGATACCAATGTTGTACCCTCCAAAACCTACAGTGATCGCTCGCATACTATCAGTATCAACGCCGTAGATCTGCGTGGCCATTTCATTCGCACCGAGGTACCGGTCAATGTTCGCCGGTTTACCAAAACGAATGCCGAAGGGGCGATTATTGGACCCCCCGATCCCAACGATTG
Organism: Gemmatimonadota bacterium; assembly: GCA_003697105.1. Taxonomy (GTDB): domain Bacteria; phylum 4572-55; class 4572-55; order J002; family J002; genus J002. Next base: position 27,032 of record RFFQ01000102.1, read on the forward strand.
GTGTAGTGGTGAGATCGGATTATGGGCCTACCCCAATCCGGCTCGAAATACGGTCAATTTTCAATTGGGACTCACTCAGGAAAGTCTTGTCCAGTTAGAAATTGTTGATCTTGAGGGACAACCGGTTCGTATTCTCATTGATGACGAACCCATGAGCGCCGGTCAATATCTCATCCGGTGGGAGGTGAACCGCGATGATGTTGTTGTGCCGGCGGGGATGTATCGCGCCATTCTAACAACCGCAGAAGCACATTGTTATGGTGATATTGTTGTGGTGAAAGATTAACATGTTAGCTTGTTTTCAGGGAACGAACGATGACACCCTCTGCACTCCCCGATTTTTTAAATGACCTCCGTCCCCGTATTGCGGGTGAACTTCGCACAGACCTTTACAGCCGGTTATTTTACAGCACCGATGCCAGCATTTACCAGATGATGCCGCACGGTGTGCTGATTCCTCGTCACATGGATGATGTACAGGCGGCGGTGGAATTGGCTCACCAGTACCGCATTCCGATTTTGCCGCGAGGGGGCGGTAGTAGCCTTGCCGGTCAAGGAGTAAATGAGGCTCTGGTCATTGATTTTACGCCGTATTTGCATCAAGTGGTGGAAATCAATCCGGCGGAGCAGTGGGTACGGGTTCAGCCGGGCATTGTGCTCGACCAACTCAACTTGCAGGTACGTTCTTACGGGCTTCAATTTGGTCCCGATCCGGCAAGTAGTAACCGTGCCACCCTCGGTGGTATTGTCGCGAACAACTCCACCGGCAGTCACTCCATTTGTTACGGTATGACCGCCGATCACGTCCTTGACCTCACCGCCATTCTCAGTGATGGCTCCATCGCTTTTTTTGATGCCATTGCCCCGGCGACGCTACCCCAACATTTACGCAAATCCGGTTTGGAAGGTGATATTTACCGGCAGATTCACCAGATCATCACCGATTATGCGGAGACGATCCGGCAGGGCACACCCCAACATTGGCGACGGGCAGGCGGTTATAATCTGGATCGATTTATTGCGGGGGTGTCGCGCACACCCTACCAACCGGATGCGCCGCCCGCATTTAATTTAGCCCAACTCATTTGTGGTTCAGAGGGTACTTTGGGCCTCATTAAAGAGGTCAAGCTGAATCTGGTGAAACGTCCGCACCATAAGGGGCTGGCAATTGTCCACTTTGATGACCTATACCATGGTTTGGAAAGTGTCCCGGTGATTTTAGAGACCCAGCCCACGGCAGTCGAGTTGCTGGATCATTTTGGTTTAACCATGTGCCGCTCCGTTCCGGCATACGCCCGGTTATTGCCGAGCTTCATTGAAGGTGACCCGCAAGGGATTCTCATCACAGAATATTACGGCGAAAATGATGCTGAATTGCGGTCTAAAGTCGATCACTTGCGTGTTCATCTAAAGCAAAACGGGGTACAGGCAACAATTGTTCCGGCGATTGACCCAGCGGTGCAAGCAAATGTTTGGCTCGTGCGGAAGGAGAGTTTAGGGCTGGTGATGTCGCTGCGAGGTGACCACAAACCGATTCCGATGATTGAGGATATGGCAGTTCCGGTGGAGCATCTGGCGGCATACATCCAAAAGGTGGAAGCGTTTTGCCGGGAACATCATACCAAAATCGGTTATTATGCTCACGCCAGTGCCGGTTGCTTGCATGTACGCCCGCATCTGAACACCAAATCCGCCCAAGACCTTGCCAAAATGCCCGTACTGACCCAGTTTTGTGCCGATTTAGCCGGTTCGTATGGTGGCGTGATGTCCAGTGAACATGGTGACGGGCGCGCGCGGGGGTGGCTCAACGAACGGTTTTTTGGTACAGATTTATACCAATTATTCCGGCAAGTCAAAGCCGCTTTTGATCCCTACAATCTGATGAACCCGGGTAATGTGGTTGATGTCGGCTCCATGACCGATCATTTGCGCGTGGCAGCGCCGTACCGCCCCTTGCCCCTCACGGAAAAATTGGATTTTTCCGGCGATCAGGGTTTTGTTCGGGCAGTGGAGATGTGTAACGGATCGGGAGTGTGTCGCAAAACCACGACCGGCACGATGTGCCCCTCCTTCATGGCAACCCGTGAGGAAGAGCACAGCACCCGCGGGCGGGCAAACGCACTCCGCGCGGCGCTCACCGGTAAGATTCCGCCGGAAGAATTCACCGCCACGCGAATGTTTCAGGTACTTGATTTATGCCTTTCGTGTAAAGCGTGTAAGTCGGAATGCCCCTCCTCAGTTGATATGGCAAAAATTAAACTGGAATTTTTAGGGCATTACTATGAACACCATCCGCTACCCTTCCGGTCGAAATTGTTTGCGGATATTCCCCGTTACAGTCGATTGAATTCAGGAATGTGGGCGCCGTTCATCAACGCCATCGGTAAAACGGGTCTTGTACGCGGTGTGATTGCCAAAGCACTCGGAATCACGCCCCAACGGAACTTGCTCGCGTTTGCTAAAGAGCCGTTTACCCGTTGGTTTGAGAAAAGACGCCGGGAGCTAGAAGCTAGAGACCCGAAACCGCAAGTCGTCCTGTTTAACGACACCTTTAATACCTACCATGATCCCCATATTGCCATTGCTGCCACGCAAGTGCTTGAAACGTTAGGGTTTACCATCCATTTGCCCCGACATTACTGTTGTGGTCGTCCGGCGCTTTCTAAAGGGCTTATTGCTCAGGCACAGCACTATGCGAACGGTACCCTTGCCGCGCTGTTGCCTTTTGCCGAACAAGGCATTCCAATTGTTGGTTTGGAGCCGAGTTGCTTGCTTTCTATGCGCGATGATTATCACTATCTATTAAAAGGGGATGATCGCGTTCAGATCGTTTCCGATCAGTGCTTTACGTTTGAAGAATTTCTCACGGAGCGGGTAAGTGCCGGTCTATTAGAGGCGGCGCTGGGGCATTATCAAATACAAAAAACGGCGCTATTGCATGGCCACTGCCACCAAAAAGCGATCACTGGAACGGAAGCGGCGCATCGATTGTTAGAAATCGCCGGGTTCACCGTAGAGGAAATTGATACCAGTTGTTGCGGTATGGCAGGATCATTTGGGTATGAGGTGGAACATTACGACATTTCCGTAAAGATGGCGGAACGGCGTTTGTTGCCGGCAATCCGTGCGATGGACGCCACTACGGTTTTAGTGGCGGCAGGGACAAGCTGCCGGCATCAAATTCAGGATTTAACCGGAAAACGGGCAAGGCATCCGGCGGAAGTCCTATGGGATGTACTGAAGACGGGTTAAAAGCCATTTCGTAAACCGATTTTATTAGCGAAAAGAGCCTTTCACGGCTCCCCAATCGACGGTATTGGTTCGTTGGTCCTGCCAATATTGAATTTTCCAAAAGCCGGCGTCGTCTTCAATTAACGTAAAAATGGCAATACCTTGGGCCGAGGTCTCAAACGGAGGATTCGGCTGGGGTGGTGTGAGTTCCAAGGCGTACATCCGGTATAAAATGGCAGTTCGTCCCGAAATATCATCGTCTCGGTCAGGTAACCGCGAGAAAAAAAGGGAAATTCCACCCGCTTCAATCGCTTCAAATATGGCTTGGGTGACATCCTGTTCGACCTCGAATGTCCAGTTGGTATATAAATTTCCGAGCGGACCATCACGCTCAAAGGGATCGGCTTCAAAGATGAAGGTGGTATCCAAGCATTGCTGGTAATTTTCCAGATGGCGCCCTTCATAGGCATGTTTCAGGTTTGTTAATACGATTTGCGGTGATACCGGTTGTTCCCATGTAAATGGGTCTTCATTGGGGGGCGTTGGGGTGCGGGTTTCAAAAGGATTGGAACAGGCACTAAACCCGATAATGACCAGCAACATTGGAACAAAATTCGCTTGCCTTTTCCACCATTTCAACCTATTTTTAGCGCTCTCAATCGGGAAATTCTCATGCATACTTTACGTTCCTTACCGGGGGATAGGGTATGGCGCTGATTAATTTTGCCCAGCGTCAAATTATGACCAAGATTGTGTATTATGGTCCAGGGATGTCGGGCAAAACCTCCAATTTGGAATATATTTACAGCAAAGTACCAGAAGCGCAACGTAAAAAGATGGTCTCTGTCGCTACTGAACTGGAGCGGACGATCTTCTTTGATTTTTTTCCAATGGATGTGGGCACCATTGCGGGCTTAAAAGTGATCTTTCAGTTATATACCGTGCCGGGGCAGGTCTATTATTCCTCTACCCGCCGGTTGGTGCTGGATGGGGCGGATGGGATCATCTTTGTGGCAGACTCCCAAGCCTTCCGCTTACAAGCCAATATTGAAAGTTTTCGCGATTTGTATGAGAATCTTGCCAGTTATAAAGTGGATATTCGTAAGATTCCCATCATCATTCAATACAATAAGCGCGATTTGGATACCGCGCTACCCGTTTCGGAGTTAGAAGAAAAGCTCAATTACCGCTATTTACCCTCTTTTGAAGCCACCGCACACACCGGCGAAGGTGTGTTTGAGACCCTCAAAGCGGTCACGACCCGTGTGTTAGATAATCTCCGCAAGGAATTTGACCGCAAATAAACCTATTACTAAATAAACAAAATTTCCAGCACCCGTTTGATCGGATCGACGACCACCCGGAAGCGCTCACCGTGTACCATTGTTCCACCTAGATGTGCAGTTATTCCGACCAGTAGCGCACTCCCAAAGATGAGTATCCGGTACCAAAACAGACTTTTGTACCGGCTGAACCGGAGGTCTAAAAACCGGATACCCGTAGCGATGCCGATCAAAAGGGTGGAGAGAATCCCCAGATTTTTGTGGCTATTCAGCAACTGATGCCCCCGCTCTGTGGCGTAAATCACACCGCTAGCGGAGGTCACTATCGCGGAGACAATGGCAATCCCCAATAACCCCCAAATGATGTGTTCATACCATGCTGGCGGCTGGCGGAATAAAAAGATCAACTCCAGCAGTGCCACTAAAGAGACGAAGGCAATCGGAAAATGAAGCACCAGCAGATGAAATCGTCCGAATAAAACCACCCCAAGGGGGCGCTTTTCCTCCGGTGCCACCGGTTGCGCCGCCGTCGGAGATTGCCGCAGGGCTTCTTGTTGGGCGATCCGGTTCAGTTCTGTTCGCAAGATGAGGTAATCCAGGAGAAGGGTACGTTCTTCGGTAGTTAGCAAGTTATCTTTTTTTTTCATCATTTGATCGATGACGTGATTCCATTCCGTATAATCATACAGATGCTTATCAACCCGATTGGCATCATGGCATTCGCTACAGCGTTCCTCCAGTATTACCGCTCCGTGATCGGCGGCTCGTGTGAGTCGATCTGCCGGGTCGAGCTGGTTTTGGGCTATTGCCCAACTTCCGCTTAGATGGAGACTCAGGATAAGCACTCCGGCGAGCCGCCTTACACTAACGCAATGGTTCATGATTTCTCCTCCTTGTTATCTGCGCCAAAAGTCAGGGACGATGAGTACCAGCAAGGTGTAAAATTCCAGCCGCCCTAAAATCATACAAAAAGACAAAAACAATTTGCCTATGGGGGGAATAAAGGCGAAATTCATGGTGGCGCCCACCTGTGACAATCCCGGACCAATATTAAAAAGGGTTGCCGCAACCGCCGTTGTCGCCGTCGCGAGATCGTAATCAAATAAGGTCATAAAAAGCGACCCGCCCACAAAAGTGGTTATGGCAATGACAAAAAAACCAAAAATGGAACGGATAATGTCGTCCGGGATGGTCGAATTGTTTATTTTGACCGAAATAACCCGTTGCGGGCGGAATGTCTTGTAAATTTCGTAATGAGCGGCTTTGATCAACACGATAATACGTGACACTTTGATTCCCCCAGCGGTTGACCCTGCACTGCCGCCGATGAACATCAGGCAGACTAACAGCAATTTGGAAAAGGTCGGGTAGAGGTCAAAGTCATCTGTGCCAAAACCGGTGGTGGTGATCATTGCCGTGACCTGAAATGCGGCATGACGAAAGGCTTGAAATAGGTTTTCATGGCGGAATTCCCAGATATTTAGGGCTACCAGCACTGTCGCCGCTACCACAATACCCAAATATGTCCGAAATTCGGTATCTTTGAAGATTGCCAAAGGCGACCGCCGGGTCAATGCCACATAATAGAGCGAAAAGTTGACCCCCGCCAAAAACATAAAAAGCGTGATGACTAGATCAATCGATACACTGTTAAAATCGGCAACACTTCCGTTTTTCGTGGAAAATCCACCGGTTGCCATCGTCGCAAAGGAGTGGCAGAGTGCATCAAACCACCCCATGTCACATACCGGTGAGATTAAAATGAGGAATTCAATGAGGGTCAATCCCACGTAAATACGCCATAGTACCGTTGATGTCTCCTTGATTTTCGGTTTCAGCCCTTCGGTGATGGGTCCCGGGACTTCTGAACGGAAGAGATGCTTTGCTCCCACCCCAAGTTGCGGAAAAATTGCAATAAATAGGACGATGATACCCATCCCACCCAGCCAGTGGGTCAAGCTACGCCAATAATGTAACCCGTGTGATAGCTTTTCAATTTCGGTTGTCAAGACAGGGTCTAGCACGGTCGATCCGGTTGTAGTAAAGCCGGAAATCGTCTCGAAAAAGGCATCCGTGTAGTTGTGAAATAACCCGTAGCGAAAGAATACGCCATCATACAAGTACGGTAGTGCCCCGAATACGCCGATTAATATCCAGCTTAAACTCACCACAACTAATGCTTCTCGCCGAGAGATGGTGGCATGTGCATATCTTCGCCCGATAAAGAAAAGGATGCCGCCGGCGGTCAAGGTGATAAATACAGCGTTCAGGAGGGCGTACGTGGTGTCGCGTTCGTTGAAAAGCTCGCTGAAAAAGATCGAGGTGGACATTGCCCCGGAAAGGACGATCAATAACACACCCAGAAGACGGGAGATGATGTGATAATTCATGAGTTCGTAAATATGGGGGGGTTGGGAAAACGTGAGGGATGGTTCATAACGAGAATGCTTTTTTCTTGAATAGCTTTTCAATGGACGGGCGAACTTCCGGGGTGGTAAAAATCACGATGGAATGGCTGGGCTTGATCACGTCATTCCCATCGGGTACAAAGACCCCATCGGCACCGGCAATCACGCCAATCACGGCGCCTCGCGGGAAATTGATGTGCCGCAGGGGACTGTTTGCCAACTTGCTATTGGCAGGTACGAGAAATTCCAGTACTTCCCCTTTGCCGTCGGCAATAATCGACATGGAAATCACTTCGCCCTCCCGAACGTACTTCAAGATGTGGTTTGCGGCCAACAGACGCGGGCTGATCGTGGCATCGATTCCCAATTGTTCATAAATTGGTACATAATCGGGGCGGTTGACCCGTGCGATGGTCTTTTTGGCACCTAATTGGCGGGCGAGCAACCCCGACATCAAATTGACTTCGTCATAGGAACTGGCGGCGACAAACACGTCACAAACATCAATATCGTATTCCCGTAGAAGGTCAAGATTTGTACCATCTCCATTGATAATACGGACGTTTTTGCCCAAAGTGGCTGCCAGTTCCTCGCATCGTTCGCGGTTGTGGTCAATTAGCTTGATCTCGATCGGTTCATTTTCGAGTGAGCGAGCGATGGAAGCGCCGATCTGTCCGCCGCCGACAATCACGAGCCGGCGCACCTCTCCCCGGCGGGACGCACCAAAAATCCGTTCAATACGGGGCATACTCTCGGTTTTACCGATCACAAACACATCATCATCCGGTAGAATCATATCATTTCCACCGGGGATGATCAGCTCGTCATTGCGCAGGATGCCCACAATCAAGCAATCTTCCGGTAGGGAAACATCCTTCAGTAATTTATTAATAATTTTGAGGTTAGCGGTGATCGGGAATTGGATCACCTCTACCCGATTATCGGCAAAGGTTTGTACCGTAATGGCGCCCATACTCCGTACTAACCGGTTGATTTCAATCGCGGTCAAAATTTCCGGTGCGAGCAGCAGATCAATCCCTAAATAGTCATAATACACCCCCCGATTTCCTTCCAGATAATCCGAACCGGATACCCGGGCAATGGCTTTGCGGGCTCCCAACTGTTTGGCGGTCAGGCTGGCAAGCATGTTGACCTCGTCATCACTGGTGGCGGCAACCAGCAGATCCGCCTGGTGGACGTTTGCCGCCTGTAACACTTTGGGACTGCAACCGTGCCCGTGCAGTGCCATCACATCCATGCGTTCTTCCGCTTTGGCAAGCGCTTCACTGTGGTTGTCGATGATCGTCACATTGTGACCTTCCCCCGCAAGCACCGTACTCAGATGTTTGCCGACTTCACCCATGCCAATGACGATTACGTTATTCATGGTTGCCTCAATTTACAGGGATTCTGCTTTTTCAAATGCCTCCGCTGCTTTTTCCGCGTCGCCCATTTTACGGTAGATATTGCCCATCAATTGGTAGGCCTCTTTGTAAGTGTTATCAATGGAAATTGCCTCTGATACGGCATTTAGGGCATCTGCCAACTGATTTTGGTGAAGATACAAGTGGGCGAGCTGGTAATGGCTAATTTTGTCCGTGGGATCGCTTTGTATGGCTTTTTGATATGCTGTAATTGCTTGATCATACTCTTCTAACCATGTGGCACTGGCGCCGATACCCTGCCATGCCTTCCCATTCATGGGGGCAATGTTGGTGATGGCAGTATAATGAGCGATAGCACTTTGATAATCGCCCTGTCGCTGTTCACAATTGGCTAGATCAAATAGTGTCGAGATCGAGAACGGATTGAGGTCGATCAGTTCCTTCAAGATGGGAATAGCGGCTTCACAATTTCCTTGTGCCAGATACGCTTTCGCCAATTTTTCACGGATTTTCGCATCGTTGGGGCGCAGTTCCATTACTTTTTGATAACTCGCGACGGCTTTATCGTACTCATGGGTCCGATTATAAAATTCTGCCAGCAGTTCATACCATTGGGGATTATCACTATCCGTTTGGGTCATCCGTTCCAACTGGTTTTTGGCTTCATCCGCCATGTTCAATTCTACGTAGGCGGCGGTGAGGTAGCGGTTTGCATCTTTATGATGGGGATCGAGCGCGACGGCTTTTTTTGCTAAATTGAGGACTTCTGAATAGTTACCCTGCTCGGCATATTCATCTGCTTGATTGAGGTAGATGCGGATTTTGTAAGGGGTGATCAAAGCGTGCCAGAATTCTTCTTTGCTTGGATCAATGTGTGCTTCGGCTTGCTCAAAATATGCTAGTGCATTGGCATCATCTCCGTTGCGGTAATAGGCGCACGCTGTATAAAACAGCCCTTCACTGGATGTTAGATGAGAAAATTCCTCGATTGCGGTTTCAAAATCACCGGAGTTATACGCATATTGACCCCGTTCCAAGGCTTTGTTGGCACATCCACTCAGGGTAAGGCTGATCCAGCACATCAATGTAACCGGTAATACCGTTTTCATATATCGTAACCTCAATTTACGTGTTAAAAAAATAAAACCCCGTGAAGACGATCCGGGGTGGGGTTTGAAGGCGGGGAAGCGGGCAACATCACTCCTGCGATGGGTAAAATAGTATAAAGCCAAAAGCTGAGCAAGTGAAAAATCGGCTCGTCTTCTCTCCATTCCCGAAGCGGGCGCTACGGCGAGGATAACATGCCCAACATCCGTTTGTAAGGTGAATATCCTCATATAGTTACGCCTATAATCAGAAATATCTTGACGAACCGGATTCTCTCTGGTATCATAAGCCCCGGTAAATAATCAACCTATTCATTTGGTTCGCATGAGGTCATTATGATACTAGGCGGTACGCCCCTGCGCGGTAAGATTATCGGCTCGGTGCTGGGTTTGGCGTGTGGGATCAGTTATCTGGCTTTTGGATTTTGGGATACCCTGATTTTATTCATGTTGATGGGTATTGGTTTTTTCATTGGAAAATTCTATGATGACCGGGCGGAGATTTTCACCGATGAAGATTGATGTTTTTCTGATTCCGGGTTCTATTGAGGCAGTTCCCAAGGATGTACCCGGTGTGATAATTGATGTGCTTCGCGCCAGTTCTTCCATTATCACTGCCTTGGAAAACGGTTGTGGGCGAATTATCCCCACCGATAGTACCGAATCCGCGAAAAAACTTGCGGTTTCATTGGGTGGTGGCGAAGATATTTTGCTGTGTGGGGAGCGGAAAGGGCAGTTGATTGAAGGGTTTCATATCGGTAATTCACCCGCAGAGTACACCGCCGAGCGCGTGGGCAACCGAATCCTGATCTATACGACTACGAACGGCACCGGGGCGATTCTCCGGTGTAAAGCGGCGGAACCCCTCTATATCGGCGGTTTTTTGAATGTAGATGCGCTGGCAGACCATCTGGTACAGAACACGGATGCCTTTTTTATTTTGTGCGCCGGTAATAATAATCAATTTTCGTTGGATGATACCGTATGCGCCGGCATGTTGGTGGGGGCAATTCAGCAGCGTGTTACGGAATTAGAACTAACCGATAGCGGGTTGGCGGCACTCAACCTGTATCAGGCTTATAAAACCAACCTGTTAGGCATGATGCGGGAGTCCGAACATGGACAGACCTTAATCAATTTGGGTATGGAAGATGACTTATCCCTTTGTGCGCAAACCAATGTGAGCCGGGTGATTCCAACGTTTACCGATGGGCGGATTACGGCGACAGTTTCCGCCGTGCCTGATTAAGAAATTGGGCAATGCGACCCCGGCTGGGGGATGCCGGCGCCAATTGTAGATACCGCTCCCAGTACTGTATCGCCGCTGCAAAGTCGCCTTCTTGATAGGTTAATAAACCCAAATATTTGTAAGGCTCCGGGTAATTTGGTGCCAGTTGTAGCGCGGTTTGATATTCAAATCGCGCTTTTTCGTTTTGTCCGGTTCGCGCGTATGCCTGCCCCAAATTACAGCGAATATCCGGCTTATCCGACCGAATTTCCACCGCTTTTTCCAAATAGGTTATCGCCTTTTCAAACTCCTGCCGGTAAAAGTAGGCTGTGCCTAAATTATTATAAACATACTCCCGGTTCAGTCCCGATTTCCCCCAATCCAACTTGACTGCCCGTTCGTAGTACTGGATCGCTGTTTCAAAATCCTGCTGGTAAAAATAGATATTGCCCAGATTTGTCAGCGTGCGGATTTGGTTTGGTTCTAATTTCAGGGATTGCTCATAATGATGTGCGGCTTGCGCCAGATCACCCCGTTCCCGGTACACATTGCCTAAATAAAAATGAGCATGCGGGTTGTTGGGGTCAACTTTCAGCGCGGCACTCCATAGGGTGTAATTGGATTTCCAATCGCCGTTGCGATCAATCGTTTTAAACCCATATAACCCGATTAACAGAGCCAACACGCCAATCCCGAGGGGGCGAAACCGTTTGTTAATTAGCCATGCCCACAACCCGTACCCCACCAGCAAACAAAATCCAACAGAAGGCAGATAAAGATAGCGTTCCGCTACGAAATAAGCGGCGGGAATGAGGTTGGAAACCGGTAGCAGGTTGATCAGATAAAATCCCAGTGCAAACGTAATCAAACGGGAACGACGGAAACTCCAAATCATTACACTAAGCACAAGTATGATCAAGCCAAGAGAAAAAAGCACCGCCGGTTCATACCATGATTCAGAAGGTATCAAGTATTGGTCTGCCGAGAGGTTCGCCGGAAAGATCAGAAGCTGTAAATTGTGCCAAAAGGAGCGAATGGTAGTGAACAGTACGCGATCATAGGTCAAGCCGCGTGTCTGCTCCGCGCTAAACAGATAAAGAAAGCGTTCCGTGAGATTTTTGCTGATTTGGGGTAGATGTGGTGCGTATTTGATCAGCGGAATCAACAGAAATAAACATGAGAGAGCCGCACCGGTCTTAAACAATACGCTGGTTGCTGTTGAACGGGCTGAAACCCACCGGACGATGACCGGTAAGGTTAATGCCACTAAAAAGGTTATCCCAATATAAATGGGGCGGGCACTGATGTAGTTGGCAAAGGCGAAGCCGGCAACCATAAAGTACATGATGTAACGTGGTACATAAGGTTTGATTTCCCTCCACGTCTGAATCCGAAAACAGCAATCAAAACCGATTAATACCAGCGGCAGCGTGATTGCCACCTCTTTGGAGAGTAAGGCGAAGACAAACGCCACGGTTGAGAGCATGTCCCACCCTAACCGGTTGGGCAAATAGGCGTAAAATGCGGCTAAAAAGAACACGGTTACCAGCATTTCTTTTCGGTTGGCAATTCCGGCAACGGCTTCGGTGTGAACCGGATGCGCCGCGAAGAGAAGGACAACGATTAGGGCAAATAGGAAGCTCGACGTCTCGCGCGTTTGCCAAATCCCCATCGTTTGAAGACGAACCAACCACGCATAGAGCATGAGGCACGCCAATATATGCCAAATGACATTCCACAAATGGAATCCAACCGGATTTAAGCCCCACACCGCATAATCGATCATAAACGTCACTGTGCGCAAGGGACGCCCATCATGGAGAATTTGTTTGAGATTTCCCATATCCTGAATCAGTGGATTTTCCACAATTAGATGGGTGTCATCGTACACAAACTCAAATTCGGGGCTAAGTGTATTACCGTACAGCACCAAATTGATCAAAATGATGATACCGCAGGCGAAAAGGTGTATGTGCGGCTGTTTCAACTGTCGCTTGGCGGGCATGGATGGTTTGGGCATAATCCGTGGTGTGGGGTTGGGGTGAATATAGCGAACGTCTTTCCTATTGGTATTGCCGGATTACGTCGTAAATCACATTTGTTCCGAATTCAATTGATTTTACCGGTACGCGCTCATTGGCGGCGTGGATCATCTGCAACGGATTCATGTCCGGTGGGAGATTCAGCGGCAGATAGCCATAGGTCTGGATGCCCAATTTGGCAAAATGACGACCATCTGTCACCGCCGGCATAAGATAGGGAATGGGTGTACCATCTGGATCCGCCGCTTTGAGAACAGAAGCAAGTAGATCGAATTTATCCATGTTCATCGGGGTCGGTACCGGCTCGTAATGCAAAATTTCCAATTGACCGGTGTTGCCGATGATTTGCCGGACTTCGGTGACCATGTCATCCGCTGTAAAGCCGGGCAAGAGCCGCCCATCCATTTGCAAGGTGACTTCGCTGGGGATCACATTGATTTTTGTCCCGCCAGAAACAATCGTCGGGTTGACCACATTCCGTATCATGGACTCAAAAAAGCGTCCTTGGCTACCGAATCCCTCTAAGGTTTGGAAGCTCATCGTGGGGTCTGCTATCTGCTCAAAAATAGCGTTCATGGGTTCGGGTAGATGGTGGGCGATGGTTTCCAACATCTGTTTGACTACCAAATTGATATGGATGGGCAACGGGTATTGGTCTAACTGTTTTAGGATATATCCTAACTGCGCCATTACGCCGCCTCGTAGCGGGACTGCGCCATGCCCCGACCCGCCGTGAATGGTCAATTTTAGTTGGCATAACTGCTTTTCTGCCACTTGAATCAGATAAAATTTGTGTTGCCCGATGTAAATCGGGAAGCCGCCAAATTCGCCGATGGCGTATTTTATTCCTTCAAAGTATTCGGGATACTCTTCCACCAGATATTTGGCACCGTGCGTACCGTGAGCTTCTTCGTCGCTGAGGGCGCAAAAAATCAGATCACCTGCCGGTTGAATTCCTTCGGCTTTGGCACGCATGAATGCCGCCAACATCATTGCTACGCCACCCTTCATGTCGAGTGTGCCTCGTCCCCACAGGGTTTTATCAATAATCAGTCCTTCAAAGGCCGGGTAATCCCACATTTGGTCATGGGTGGGGACGACGTCCACATGTCCGTAAAGCAGGAGCGGAGGTGCGTTTCCGCGTCCTTTTAACCGGCTGATGAGATTGGGGCGTTCCGGTTGTTCACCCAACAAGATGGTCTCCATGCCCACACCGCGAATCAATTGTTCGATATAGTGGATGCACTCCCGTTCATTCCCAGGTGGATTGGTGGTGTCAAACCGGATCAATTTTTGAAGCAACTCAACAGGTCGCTGATAGATGGTCGTATCCATGATCGTTCCTCTTTTTTCTAGTCTTTATCCCTCAAAGGTGTGGAGGGAAAATCCCGCTGGGGAGAGTGTGGCGTAGGTAAATTGGTGAATCCAATCCCCCGTGTTGATGTACCATCCGTCCAGAATGGGGGTAATTTCCGGTTTATGGCGATGTCCCATAATCACCGCCCGGCAACCTTCACCGATGCGTTCCGCGGCAAACTCGTAATAATCCTGATCGTCCAATATCTGTTGTTTAGAGGTGGTATAAAACCGGCTGGTATGGGACGTTTTTTTAGCGATTCGGAACGCAAGGTCTGGGTGCAATAGCCGGAATAATTTGATATTAATTGGGTTGCGTAATACCCGCTTCAAAAAGCGATAGCCCCGATCCCGCTTTAAAATACCATCCCCGTGATGGAGGTAAATCCGTTGCCCAAAATGGGTTACGATGGCTTCATCCGGGTAAAACACAATCGGGGTTTCCTCCGCTAAAAATTGACCCGCCCAAAAATCATGGTTGCCGGCAAAAAAAGCTGTGGGAACCACCTTCGCGAGCTGTTCCAAGCGGCAAATTAACCGGAAATGCTGGCGCGGCATCACGTAAGTATAATTATACCAAAAATCGAACAGATCGCCCATGATGTAAACTGCACCGGCATGATCGTATAAATGATCCAGAAAGCGGAACAGTTTGGCAGTGCGCTCTTTTTCCGTTTCGGAATCTGCATTACCCAGATGTACATCAGCGAAAAAATAGACCGGTTTTTCCATCACGTCATTCCACCACAAGCACTACTTTGCCGGTAGATTTGCCACTTCGCAGATGATCCACCGCCTGCGGCGCCGCGGTAAACGGGAATGACTGCCCAATGAACGGTGGCTCTAATTCCAAGCGGTCTAATGCGTCGATCATCTCCTTGAATAAATTGACCTGATCATACAACCAAATCAGATTAAATGCCATTACCGATTTGTTATCACCTGCCATTTTCATGGGATCGTACAACGGACGGCGCAGGTATTTTAGTGCTAGCCGGAGCGGGTTCGGGCGATCACCGTGGGGCGTAAATTCTGCGGACCCATAGACCACCAACCGGCTCATGGGAGAAAGGAGCTTATACGTATCCTTTTGCACGTGCCCCCCAATGGCATCCAGTGCGAGGTCTAGGCGTTCCCCGTTGAGAATCGATTTTACCTGTTCGACCCAATTCGGGGTGCGCACCACGACCTGATTGAATCCCATCGTTTTGAGGCGGTCTATTTTTGCCGGATTTCCCACCGTGCCGAGAGGGTTCGCTCCCAGTTTTTGGCAGATGCGCATTGCCTGCAGTCCGACCCCACCAGCGGCACTGTGAATCAGCACATTTTGCCCCGGGCGCACATCCCCCAGTGGCTTGAGGGCATAATAGGCGGTGAGGGTTTGCACCGGATACGCCGCGCCTTGCTCAAAGCTCCAGCCTTCCGGCAGGGGGAGGCAATATGCCGGTTTAATATCGATCACGCTGGCATAGCCGCCGAAGCGCGTCACACCCATCACTGCGCTCCCAAATTTTACATCTTCCACGGCATCCCCGGTGCAGATGACCGTGCCGGCAAATTCCAAACCGGGGATAAAATCCGTTTTCGGTGCGGCGGCATACAGCCCAATAATACCGAATATATCCGCGAAATTCAACCCGACTGCCCGCACCTGCACCCGCACGTGATCGGGCTTCAGGGCGGGTAACGCTTCCGATTGCAATTGCAAATCGCTAAAGGACTTTGCGCGGGCGGTCTTCCATACTTGACGATGACTCATTGGCGTTCCCTGTAGGCGAGTAGGTCTTGATGCCCTACGATTAGGCTTAATTCCTGATGTTCCATTTGGTGTTTCCGTACCCGGCGCCATGTTTGGAGGCGATTCTGCTGTCCGGGGGGGCAGATTTCCTGCACGGCTAGACTGATCCCCGTGACGAGGGCGGTGAGCATCGGGGTATCTGCCGGGGTGATCTGCCAATCACTATCGCCGGTGTGGACGGTAAATCCCTTGTTTTTCAATATCTGGCAAACCGTGGGCACTGCACGTGCCCCCAGCGCGATGCCCAAGCCTTTGTCCTGTTGCATGTGGCGGTGAAACATTACCCGAATCCACTCGTCCAGCGGATGGGCAGGTTGCCATTGTTGCCGCCCATCGTAGGTGAGGGTGAAGAAGAAGAGGGTGTTATTGTCACCGGTTGCCCCAACCAGCGCCGCCACCCATTCTGCCGAGACCAAATCCAGCAGCGCCGATCCCGTAATCAGATCGACCGGATATAGCTTACGTAAATTTTCGAGATGTGTCAACTCCCATTGGTAAAATGTGCCGGACACCCCGAGTTCTTGAGCGTGCTGCAGCAGATCGGCGTCATGATCGATAAGTATCCATTGCGACGCCCGCTCCATTCGGGGTTGTAAATAGCGATAGTTTGAGCCTAAACCACATCCCAAGTCCATGATTCGGAGGGGTGACCGTTCCGGCAAGCGGGCGATCATCTGCTGGGTTAATGGGATTGAGCGGGCGGCGTGATCGAACGGCTCACGGCGGCGGAGCCACGCGGCATCAAACTGTGCCATAAACCGCCTCAATAAAGGCATTTGTGCTCTGTTGCCACGTGGGGAGCTGCGGGCGCACCTTTTGGCTTAAATGTGCCAACCGGCGGCGATACTCCGGCTGATCCAGCACCAGCCGCAGTGCCTCTGCCAAGGCTTCCACATCACCGGGGGGAACAAGCACTGCCGCGCCCCGCGTGGTGAAGGGAATCGCGCCACCGGTGGTACTGACCACCGGTAAACCGGCACTGATCGCCTCGGCAAGTGCCATTCCATACCCTTCGTAGAGCGAGGGAAAGACAAACAGGTCGCTCTGGCGGTAAATCCCCCTCAATTTAGCCGGGGAAACCGCACCGGTCAGGTGGATTCGGTGGGATAACCCCTGTTTTTTGATCTGGGTGCGTAACCGCTCAACCGTTTGCGGTTCCATTGTCAGGGAACCGGCGGCGGTGAAGTGCCAATCGTACGCTTTTAACCGGGCAAGGGCATCCACCAGCACGGAGTAGCCTTTCCGGTACAGTACATTGGCAACACAGAGCAGGTGCACGGATTGGGAGCGGGACCCCCGCGCCAACCGTTGTGTATTGGTGCCGGGTAAAACGGTTGTCACCGGTAAATCCTCCAACTGCCAGAATTGCAGTAATAGGCGCGTAAATGGGCTGGTAACAATCAGTTGATCCATCAATCGAAAGGCAGCTTGTTCCGCTTGCCGCAACCGGGCTTGCTCCGCCGCGTTGAATTCCGGTTCTTCGCTGTGGGGATGGTGAATCAAGCCGGTAAAATGCAATCGTTCTTTTTCCGGGCGGATCACCTCCGCGGCGCCTGCCAGCATCAGCCCATCTATAACGACGAGCGAGCCGTCCGGGATGTACCAAAATGCCCGGGCGAATGCCGCTTTATCTTCCGCCCGCGGGCTGGGAAATGTGCCCGGAACTTCATGTACTTCCACATAAATGCCCCGCCGCCGGATGCCATCGATGATCTGCTTGTCATACAGCGTACCACCGGTAAGGCTCTCCAGAGAACCCGGTACTATAAAATGGAGGGGTCGATCATATTTGATTTTCATAGGATGCCCAGGCAATGTGCGATTCGTGCAATGTGACTTTTAACCTGCCATTAAATTGGGGCTTGACCCGTTCGCCGAGCCGCCGGAAAATCTCTTTTGCCAAAAATTCGGTGGTGGTGTTGGTGCCGGCAAATTCCGGCAGGTTGTCCAGATTTTGGTAGTTGAGCGGTTGCAAAACGGCTTTTAGCTGTTGCTGTGCCCAGCCAATATCAACCACCAAGCCGTGTTTATCCAGTTCCACCGCGCTAAATTCCACATCAACAATGTAGGTCGCACCGTGCATCTGTTGGGCGGGTCCGAAAATCTCGCCCTTAAAACTGTGGGCAATCATCAGGTGATCCCGTACGCCAAGGGTGTACATAAGGGGTGACTCCTTCTGAAAAATGTACCAAATCTAGCCTTCTTCTTCATGCTTCAAAAACAACTCCGGGACAACGGGTAACCCGCACCACTGGGCAATCCGGTTGTAGTTTTTAGCGATGTCCTGCGCGTAGCCCACACCATCCTCTACTTTTTGGATGGCTTTCCCGATACGGGTGCTGGTATCCCCCAGTTTCTTCACAAATTTACTGACCGCGCGTTTTAACTCGTCAAAAGATTGCCGGATCGTAGCGGCAACATCAATGGCTATACTTAATATCCGCGCACGGCGCCCTGTCCGCGTGGGTCGCTCATGCCCTGCAATTCTCCGGTTTCGGGGTCTATGAGGATTAGTTCTGCCCGGCCAATATAGCCCCAGTAATGCTCATCCACCCGATGCCCCTTGGCACTAAGATTTTGGATGACATCATGTGCTAACCCATATTTTTCATAGTAAATTTTATCCGGGTACCACTGGTGATGCACCCGGGGGGCATGGAGTGCCTCGTGGGCGTTCATGCCGTGATCGATCACGTTGAGGATGATCTGCAGCACGGTAGTGATAATCGTTGAGCCGCCCGGTGACCCAACGACCATTGCCACGGTGCCATTTTTCAGCAGGATGGTGGGCGTCATGGAACTCAGCGGGCGCTTGCCCGGCGCCACAATATTGCGGTTGCCTTGCATCAAGCCGTAATAATTGGGTTGTCCGGGCTGGGTGGTGAAGTCATCCAGTTCGTTGTTGAGCAAAAAACCGGTGCCCGGCACCACCACTTTGCTACCGTAGCTGGTATTCAGGGTATAGGTCAGGCTAACGGCGTTTCCGGCACTATCGACCACGCATAAATGGGTGGTCTCTGGGCTTTCATAGCCCGGGGGGTTGCCGGCTTTTACAGCGCGGCTGGGGGTTTTGTAATAGCGGTTGATTTTTTGGCGCAGTTTATCCGCGTAGAGCTTGCTGGTAAGCCCCTCCATAGGGACATCCACGTAATCCGGGTCACCGAGATATTCAAAGCGATCCGCATAGACGCGCCGTTCGGCTTCTGTCATCAGATGGATGGTTTCAGCAGAATTGTGCCCCAACCATGCCAGCGGGTAGCCTTCCAAGATATTGAGGAGTTGTACTAAGGCAATCCCCCCCGATGATGGCGGCGGCATGGAGACCACCTCGTAACCGCGATAGCTGCCGTAAACCGGTTCGCGGAATTTGACCTGATAATTGGCGAAATCGGCGGCACGCATTGCCCCGCCGTGGGCGATCATGGCTTGTTCAATGCGTTGGGGAATTTCCCCGGTATAAAAACCATCCCGCCCGTACTCAGCAATTTTACGGAGGGTTTGTGCCAAATCTTTTTGATAAAACCGGTCTCCGGCATGGTAAAAATAGCGATCCTCGGTGATGAAAAGCGGTTGTCCATCCACGGGTGACGGTAGCAAGAGCGAATCCGGCGGTGTTTCCTTCAAAAAAATGGCTGCCGAGCCGGGGAAACGCGCAAATTGCGGGGCATAATAGCGCAATGAGGCGGCAAATGGGTGGGAGACTATAAAACCGCTATCTGCTAGGGCTATTGCCGGTTGCAGGAGCTCGGCTAGGGGTAATGTGCCAAATGCCTGATGCGTTTCGACCAGCATGGCAACGGTGCCGGGTGTACCGGCAGCGGTATATCCCAGCAGGCTATTGCGGGCGGTGCCATCCGGTTGGGGCAGGTAGTAGGTGGAATCCATGAGGGCGGGTGCCGTTTCGCGCCCATCGATGGCGATATTCTGCCCGTTTGCGGTGTGGAGTATCAAAAATCCCCCGCCCCCCAAATTTCCGGCAGAAGGGTAGGTAACTGCCAAGGCAAATGCCGTTGCCACGGCGGCATCCACGGCATTTCCGCCGCGTTTGAGTACCTCTGCCCCAATATCTGCTGCCTGTGGTTCCGCACAAACCACCATCCCGTGTTGTTTTACGACTGGGAGGCGTTTCCCATAGGCAAAACTGTTCAGTGGAAATGCCAATATGACCGTTAAAATCAATATTGATAGGCGATGTTGCATTCGAGAATCTCCTCAGGTTATTGGATGGTGTATTCAAAATCGATATGTTTATTTGATGTTATTTTTATTTTACGGCTATAATACCAAAATTGCACGCTTTCCACATCTATTTTATCCAGATTGAGCGGCTCGCGGTATCTTTCCCGGCGATCTTCATCAAACACCCGTAAAAACGGGGTGGAAGATGTACCGCTAGGATCATCCAGTTCAAACGTAATGAGGGTTAGGTAGTGTCCCGCATCATTAATGCCGGCAAAATCAACGACACCATCAACCTCCATCTGATCGACGACCTGCAGAGAATCCCAGATCGAAATCTGCGACCGGAACGGAAGGGTTTCGGGGCGTACTTCCGCCGGATATGCTGAACTCAGAATCCATCTGCCGGAGGGGGAGACGCCAATAAAGCGGGTGGTCTGCTGGGGATTGGATTCCAACCGCTGGATGAACTCCCCTTTCAGATTATATAAATAGCTGGTAAATGTGTGGTGATCGGGGTCAAACAGCCGGAAGCTGAATTTGTGCGCTTGTGGGTATGCTCTAAACTCTAGAGCTAACAAATTGCCGGTGGGGATTTCCCATTGCACGGCTCCGGTGGGGTCCACGGCGGTGATTTGCCATCTCTGGGTGCTATCTAGCGGGACGAAGTGATTAATCAAGCAGAGTGAGTCTGGTAGTAGCCAGTATTCCATAAATTCCCCGTGCCAAGTGCCCAATGAATCCCCGTTCACATGAAAAAAGTGCAGATTGTGCCCGCGCAAAATGGGGGAGGCGGCGGTCCCTGCCGGTAGGGCAATATATGTTTCGCTGGGGTCTATCTGAATCCCGTTGGAATGGGTGTGTTTGTGCCAAAGCGGTTTTCCGGCGGCATTGAGTAACGTGAATTGGTAGGTCTGCGGATCATCTGTCGGAGTCAGTTGTCCGTGATACTGGGGAGTGGAAAAGAGGAGGGTTCCCGCATGGGTGGGTGGTGGGGGTGGCGCAATTTCACCCGCGGAGCGGATAAGGGGGGCAGACCCGCAACCCAGAACCATAACGAGCCAAAAAAAGGATAAACAGAGACGTACACGTTTCATTTTGTTGATTATGACAGCCGGTATAGGAGGTCTTCGATAATCATTAGCAAGGCTTCGGGGTAGGTGGCGTAGGTGACACCGTTCACAACCCACGTGCTGGGGTTATTCGCATCCAATATGAGGGGGTAATCTACGGATTCGGCGACCATTTCCACTTGGTCTTGTGCCAGGTTCCATGCGGCTTGTACCCAAAAGCATTGGGCGACCAGAAGCCGGATATCCGACGCGTTGACGGTGGGATCCCCGCGAGAAAAACGCCAACCGGCATCCAGTGCCAACACGTGCTGGGCATCGTCCAAGGCGTTAGGGATCTGATCTAGTGTCCATGATAAAAATGCCCGTACCGCTAGCGCATCCACCTGATCCGGCGGGCTGGGTTGGTGTTGCAGTGCCTGATTCGCGTATGTGAGCGCGGTGTTTTGATCGCCCAAGCGGGCATACGCCCAAGCACCGACGACGTACGCCTCCACAAAGGTGGCGGAGAGGTTCAGGGCGGCATCGGCTTTTTCTGCCGCTTGGGTATAATCGCCTTGCTGAAAGGCACTCCACGCGCTGGCGGTTTCTGCCTCTGGGGTGGATGGATCACTGTCCCCACTGCAACCCGCCAGCCCTATGACGAAGAGGACGATGATCCATCTATTCAACCATATCATCATCGGTGTTGACTTTTGTTTTGTGAGTAGGAAACTCGGCGATGAACGTAGCACCTTGCCCTGGTTCGCTCTCACACCAAACCGAGCCGTGCATCGCCTCTACCAATTTTTTGACAATGGATAGCCCTAGACCGGTGCTGTGTTCCCCGCCGGTGGGTTTGGGGCTTAATTTAGCAAATTTTTCAAATAGTTTTTTCTGATCCGATGCACTTAAGCCGGGACCTTCATCCCGTACATAGCACCGGACGTAACCGCGTGTTTTTTCCAACCGGATGTAAATCGATTTGCCGCGCGGGGAATATTTCACTGCATTGGAGACTAGATTGTCCAGTACGCGCAACGTGGCTTTTTCATCGGCATAGACCGGATATTGCACCTCCAGTGGCTCGCACACAATCTGAATATTTTTGCTCGATGCCGTCTGGCTGAAATTATTGACCACCATCAGCAGGGGTATGCGCAGATCAAATTCTTCAAAACGCAGATTCATTTTTCCGACTTCTAAGGCGTCCAAATCCAGCAGGTTGTTGATGAGTTCAAACATCCGGTTGGCGCCGTGTTCTATATCCAGAGCATGTTGGACGACTTCTTCCTTAGAAAGGACATCATAAAAGGCATAAATGGATTCTGCCGTGCCCCGAATGGCGGATAACGGGTTTTTGAGGTCATGGGCGACGATACTGAGGAGTTCATTTTTCTCCCGATTGAGGGCTTCCAGATGGTTGAGGGCTTCGGCAAGTTCGCTATTGGTACGGCGGAGTTTTTCTTCGGCGGCTTTGCGTTCGGTGATGTCTTCACAAATTGTTGCCAAGCCTAACGGGTTACCGGCGGCATCAATAATGGCATTGGAGATCAGTTGGACGGGGAATATAGAGCCATCTTTGTGTAGATTGAGGCTTTCCCGTCGCCAATTTTTGATCTGCTTCATCTCTTCGGGAGACATTTCGCGCTGAATCTCCGGGGGGGCGAACATACGAGCTGGCTGTCCGATCAGTTCTTCCACCCGGTAACCGTGCATTCGGGCTTCGGTGGTGTTGGTGTAGATGATCCGTCCCTGTGTATCGGTGATGGTTACGCCCACTTCCACCGTTTCGATGGCGGCTTGCAGGGCATACCAAGAGATGGTTGCTCTGCCGTCTTCAATCCCCTGCGGGAAATAAGCCATAATATTTTGTAAATCCGTTAGGGCTTCTTCGATTTCCTGCCGTATATGCGTTTTAGAATCCACGGGGAGGGACTCTTGTAACCACCGTAACCGCCGTTCCAGCCGTTGTATCGGGTCTGAAATGCTGTCCATGTGGGGATGTAACGATGTATTCATTGTTTACCTCAGTACCAACGGGTGAGATGGGGAGCATCAACGGGGTTAAACTTATGTCAAAATGACTATAAAGGCAACAAAAAAGCCCGCTTTCGCAAGGAAAACGGGCAGAAAAAGCATCGTTGTTGGGTATTAGTCTGCCATGGCGCTGACCGAACCAGACCCCACCACGTGGGTCTTTGTCTGGGGATTCCCTTTATACCGTACATCACCACTACCGGTGGGGTGGTAGCGGGGGAAGATGAGTTTAGCGGGCTGGTCGCCGTTTTCGATGTGGATGAAACTGCCCACCAGTTCCAGCATGCTATCTAGGGCGTCGCGTTTTTCCACCTGGCTGTCGTGCTGTTTTTCCAAATCCTGCCAGATACCGGGTTGGGTGGCAGTGATGAATGCCAGCACCAGTTCCCAGTCCAGTACCAGGGCGCGGTCGTAATGATTGTAGAGACGTTGCATGCAACGTCTCTACGGATAATGTGTTTCAATTAACGTGTAATGCGCATTCACGAATGGCTCGATCATTTCCTGTCACCTGATGTTCCCGGTGGCGGTTGCGGTGGTAGAGACGTTGCAATGCAACGTCTCTCCGGATAATGTGTTTCAATTAACGTGTAATGCGCATTCACGAATGGCTCGATCA
>RFFQ01000103.1 GCA_003697105.1 Gemmatimonadota bacterium
CCTAAATAATTTATTGTCTGATAAAATACCAATCAAATTTAAAACCCGATGAATTTGCCCAGTCAACAGAATTTAAATTCAATAAACTGGTAGCCACCAAACCGGTTTAATACGGTTAGCCTTTGTTGAAAAAGGTTGATTCCGCGCCTCGGAACATCTATAATGCACCGGTCCCAATCGATTCGGTTCTCCAGTAATGGGGGTGGGGCAGAATAATCCTTCATTTTTTAGAACATCTTGATACGGAAAAGCCATGCGTTGGACTCAATCTGCTATCCAGACTCAAAACACCGTTCCGGGGGACGTAAATGTAACGTCGCTTGCTTTGCTCCTCCAAGGAGGTTTCCTCGACCTGTATGCCAGCGGGTTCTTTCACTATTTGCCCCTTGGTCAACGGATGCTTCAAAATCTGATCACCACTTTCAAAGCCAAATTGGCACTGTTAAACGGGCAAGAATTCATTCTTTCACCCCTTATCTGGGATATGAACGGGTTGCACGATACGGGGATGCCGCGGTTTACCGTTTCTGACCAGCATGACCGGTATTTTTCCCTGCCAGATTCACATCTGGTTGAATTTATAAAACTGGCGACGAAACGATTACGAAGCTATCGGGATTTGCCGCAGGTGTGGTACCAAATTCAGCCCCATTTTATTGATTGGGCAAAACCCAAATCCGGTTTGGTGCAGAGCCGTGCCTATTGGCTCGGGGAAGTGTATCTCTTTAGCCCTAATGAATCTACCCGGCGAGAACTGGCAGATCATCTCAAAATGTTCCATCTACAATGGTTTCAACAGTGTGGCATTCCGGTAATTCAGACCAAAACGGGCGATTTCCTGCTCTCTCCCACTGGCGAACAACGGGTGGTCGGTTGTGCCAACTGCGGGTATTATGCAGATCAACAAATTGCCCCAACCGTTGCAAAATCGTATCCTAGCGGAGATATGGAGACCACAGCTAAAAACGTGCATACACCAAACAAGCGCACCATTGGCGAAGTATCAGCTTTTCTGGGGATTCCGGCACACCGGTTCATCAAAACCTTGCTGTTTATGGTTGATGAGACGCCGCACTTGGTACTGATCCGGGGGGATCATGATGCCAGCGAACCCAAGTTAAGAGAGCATTTTGGCGATGCCCATCTCCGCACGGCGACGGCAACTGAAATTGAACAGATATTAAAAACGCCGGTTGGTTTTTTGGGACCTCAAGGGCGCACCGGCATTCCCATTACGGCGGATATAGCGCTAAAGGGAGCGGTTGGGATGGTCACCGGTGCGAATATCGATCAATATCATACTATTGGGCTTACTGTGGGACAGGATTTCCCAGTGGATCGGTGGGCGGATGTGCGTTTGGCACAGGAAGGGGATGGCTGCCCACAGTGTTCACAACCGGTAGCATCGTACCGCGCAATCCAGTTGGTACACCGGCGCGAAATCATCCGTACATCCGCCACATTTCAGGATGCCAACGGTGTGGATCAGCCACTTCAAGTGAGTATGAGCCATCTTTTTTTGGAGCGCCTCATCGCGGCGCTCATTGAGGTCAATCATGATGATGATGGCATCTGTTTTCCCCCGCTTGCGGCACCGTTCGCCGTCATAATTTTACCGTTAAATATGGCAGATGACGCCACCCGAAATGTCGCGGAAGACCTGTACCGGCAGTGCCAGCAACGGGGTATTTCCGTCTTAATGGATGACCGGGATGCCCATCCCGGGGTGAAATTCAAAGATGCCGACCGGATCGGTTGCCCCTACCGGCTCGTGATCGGTCGCCGGGGATTGAAAAATAACACCGTTGAAATTCAAATTCGTCGCACTCAGGCGAAAATGAGCATTCCGTATGATCAGGTGATGGATCAGCTTACTCAATTGCTTTCAACGGATTCATCAGCATAGCGTGTCATGATTTTTGCAGATATTTACAAAACGAACTGTAAAATTACACGATAGCTTCTTTATCGTGTTGAGATTCTGCAAATTTCTGCAAAAAATCAACTGTAAAAAGGAGTCTCCGATGCGAACCCTGTTAAGTATCCTCCTCTGTGTTGCCAGTTTTAACATAGCCCACGCCGAAACATGGCAGTGGGAAACCTACACCAACCCCAATTATGTGAATCATATTTGTGTCGAAAATGATACCCTTTGGTGGTCAACCACCGGGGGCGTCGTTCAATTTAATACCCAAATGGATACCGTGGTTCGCATTTATCACCGGGAGGACGGGTTAAGCGGCAATTATGTCACCTGTTCGGTGATTGACCCGTATGGGAATCACTGGTTTGGAACGCGCGATCATTATATGACCCGATTGACTCCTCAGGGGGAATGGACGGTTTATGATGAATTTGATGGCATCCGTACCAACGCCCAAATCAATTGTGCAACGATCATTGGTGATACCCTCTGGATTGGGACGAGTCAGGGTGTGGGGGTGCTGGATGTGCGCCGCCCGCAAAACGGATTTTTATGGCTGGATACGAACGATGGATTAGTCAATAACAATGTTCAGGTTATCCAAAAATTTAAGGGAGACCTCTGGTTTGGGACGCGGGGAGGTATTTCCATCTGGCATCATTTTCAGGAATGGACAAACTACACCCCAGAATATTTTGCCCGTGCCGATGGCGCAGATTGCCGGGGACTGGTACAGGATTGGGAAGGTGGGGTCGTCTCTGCCAGCAAACGCGGATTGTATCGCTTGGCACCACAAGAAGAGGAATGGGATTTGATTGGCAACCTTAACAACCGGCAATTATTAACAATTGCGGTATATGATTCCAGTATTTGGACTTCCAGTTATGTCTCTTCATCTTCGGCACACCTGTATCGGGTCTATTTTGATGGAAGTCGGTGGCAAAGTGAGACCGTCGAAACAGGGCTTAACGGATTGGGACGGAGTTTAGCTTTTGCCGTGGATTCCCAAAACCGGCTCTGGACCTCCGATTGGGGTGCGGGCGTCGCCGTTTTAGAGAATGGCAACACCTGGCGGGATTTTAGCGCCCCCGGTATTGTGGGCAATCATGTCCGTAAAGTGGATCGTGCCCCCAATGGTGACTTGTGGCTCGCGGTCGAGTCCGATTACGGGGCAAACAGCGAACCCATTGAATACAAGCAACAAGAGGGCGGCGCGGCACGGTTTTCCATCGAACTCAATCAGTGGGTCAATTACACCCGGGCGGACGGGTTACTGATGAATACGGTTAAATCCATGTGTGTTACCCAAGATGGGCGGGCGTGGTTCTCCCAATGGCCCTACGGATTTATGGAATTGGATGATCAGGGTACCGTTGATAAAGAAGACGACACATGGTCGCAAGTCCGACGACCTACAATTCACAGCGAGGTAGTTTACCGCCTGTTTCGAGACCCCGCAGGGTTCAGTTGGGTTGGTACGTTGTTTTGGGAGAGCAATAATGGCATCCATCAAGGCGGCGTGGAGGTCGAAAACCCCGAAACCGGTGAATTCACGTTTTGGGGACACCCACAGGTGATCTCATTTGATAAAAACAACATCCGGGATAATGTGGAAATTTACGACATTCATCTGGCAGATGATGGCTTGTACTGGCTCGCCGGTTTTGGTGGAATTTCGGTAATTGACACACGCGGAACACTTTTCGACCCCACAGATGACCGCACCGAACGCTGGGACGCAGAAAATGAAGGGCTATTGGCACTAGAGACCTATTGTGTCACCACAGATGCTCAAGGCATCGTCTGGATCGGGGGGTTAGGCGGTCTGAATCGCTTGGATGTAAACGGCACCCCTTTTGATAAATCAGATGACAATATTCAAGTGATTTTTGAACTGCCTGTGGAAGAATTAACCATCGATCCAGAGGGCAACCTTTGGTGCGCTACCCGTAATTACGGCGTGATTCGCTATAACCCGGCAACCGGTGAGCAACTGACCATCGATTCCGACCGTTACCCGCTGAGTTCGGATGTGGTCAACAGTGTCTCGATTGAGGAAAACGGTACGGAGCGCATCGTCTGGTTTTCCACCGGTTTGGGACTGAACAAACTGACCATTGACCTCACCGGTAGCGATCCCAACCCCGGTGATGAGGTCAGCGAGGGACCCTATCCCAATCCGTTTCAGCCCTCGGCGGGACACACGCACCTAACGTTTGAAAATCTCACCAATGAAGGCACACTTCAAATTTTTGACCTGAGCGGGGATTTAGTCCATGAAGTGAATCTCGAAGCTGAAATGGCACCCTCCAGCACCCTTTGGCAGTGGGATGGAACAAATACCAGAGGTGCTGATGTCGCCAGTGGCGTCTATATTTACCGCGTGGATTCACCGTCTGGTATCCGCACCGGTAAATTTGCAATCATCCGTTAATGTTTGCTTCCATCCGATGTCAAAATGTACTGATTTACCTGATCCTGCTGGCGATCAGTAGTTTGTATTTGGTCAAGTATGGTGGACGAATCACCCCGCATTATGGGTGGCTCACCGCCGCCTACGGAGTCCTCGGGTGTGGGGTATTTTTTATGTGGCATCGCCGGTATCATCGATTGGCATTTGATCTAAACCGGCGTTACCAGATGGCCCTCTTACTCCTGTTGATCGGGTTGGGGGTATTGGTGATGAGCATCATCCCAATCAAAACACAGGTCGGGCGGGCAATTGCCATTCAGGAATGGTTAGAAAATCTGTTTCAAGGGCAATTCCCTTACCGCGCCGAATCGCTACCTTCCGGTTTTCCCGTTCTCTTTTTGATTGCCGCTCCATTTTATCTTCTCGGCGACATTGGTTATCTGGAAGTCATTGGGATCGCTCTTTTTGTCATTCTGGTGGGGTTATATTCTCAGCCGGCGGATCGACTGCTGCGGTTGTGGGTTCTCTTCAGCTTGCCAACAACCTACTACGAACTTCTGACCCGCAGCGAACTGTTCACCAACATGGTACTGGTGATCACCTTCATTTTCGCGGCAGAGATGTGGCTCAATCCTGAAAAAATAGACCGATATTTTATCCTGTTAGCGATACTCGCAGGCTTGCTTTTATCCACACGCTTAATTGTCGCGGAAGTGCTTGCCATATACGGTATATACACCTTTCGGGATCAACTCCGGCACGGATTTTTGTTCGCCGGGATCATGAGTGCCACATTTGCGCTCACGCTGTTGCCTTTTGTGCTGTGGGATGCCGATTATTTCGTTTGCCACGGACCTTTTCAGAGACAGGGTCAATACTTACCAACTTTGTGGATGATTGATTTTTTGATCCTGAGCCTACTCACCAGTTGGCACATTCGCTCCATCCGTGCCGTGTTTTTTACCAGCGGAATATTTTTAATGGGGATCGTCTCGGCGGGATTTATTCGTGCCGTTATGCTCGTCGGGTTACAAAATACCCTATTTGCCAATGACTTTGATATCGCATATTTTATCTTTTGTGTACCGTTTTTTATTTTCGCGATTGAAACACCCAGAGGAAAGGAGTCAACATGATCGATATAATTGTGACCGGCGCGTATGGCAGGATGGGGCACCGGCTGGCGGAATGCATCGTGGAAGACCCGCAACTCCATTTAGCCGGATTAACCGAACATCCAGAGCACCCACAATTGGGCACGCCGGTGTGTGGGGTTGAGGTATGCACCGATTTAAAAGAAATTATTGACAAAGGACTTGTTATTATTGATTTTACCACCCCGCAAGCCTCCGTGAACGCCGCCCAACTGGCAGTTGCTCACCAAAAAGCATTTATTTGCGGCACAACCGGCTTTTCTCCCGAACAATTGTCTGTGCTAAAACATGCCGGCTCTAAAATTCCGGTAGTGTATTCGCCAAATATGAGCGTGGGAGTCAATCTATTATTCAAATTAGTTGCCGATGTGGCATCTCTGTTGAACGAGGGTTACGATGTGGAAATTGTAGAAGCCCATCACCGTTATAAAAAAGATGCCCCCAGCGGGACAGCACAGCGGCTAGCTGACATCATCGCGGATACGTGGAATCTGGACCCAAAACAGGCGTTTGAATACGGAAGAGAGGGTCTTACTGGCGAACGAAAAGACCACATTATCGGAGTTCATGCCGTGCGTGGCGGCGACATCGTCGGAGAACACACCGTCAGCTTTATCGGCTTAGGTGAACGCCTAGAATTAACCCACAAAGCTCACAGCCGGGATACCTTCATCCGCGGAGCACTAAGCGCCGCCAAATGGATTGTAAATCAACCGGCGGGTTTCTACACCATGCACGATATTTTGAGTTCGTGAGTTGGGGAGTTGGGGAGTTTGGGAGTTCGTGAGTTGGGGAGTTCGGGAGTTTAGGAGTTGACGAGTTGGGGAGTTCGGGAGTTCGGGAGTTTGGGAGTTTGGGAGTTTTTGTACACTGCTAACTGTAAACGGCTAAGAGGTGATTATGATCTTACCAAATGAGTTGTTATGGATCGGTTTTTTACTGATGGATTTTACCATCGCACTGCTGGTTTACCGGTTTTTCAAAAAAGAAGGGCTGTTCTTACTGATTGTTGCCAATATCGTACTCTGCAATTTGCAAGTACTAAAAATGGTGGAGCTATTCGGCATTACGGTTTCGTTGGGGAACATCCTTTATGGTAGTATATTTTTCGCCACAGATTTGCTAGGGGAGGTTTACGGTAAAAAAGAGGCTCGCCGGGGTGTCACTTTTGGTTTTTTGACATTGTTTTATATGACAATCATCATGCAAGTCACGTTGTTGTTTCAACCTGCCGAAGCAGATTTTGCTCATGAATCCATGACGGTACTTTTTGGATTTGTACCGCGCATTGCTATTGCCAGTTTAATAGCGTACTATCTGAGCCAAATGCATGATGTGTGGGCGTTCCACTTTTGGAAGATCAAAACTGAGGGGAAATATCTCTGGTTGCGGAACAATGCCTCTACGCTGGTTTCGCAGGCGATTGATAGCACAATTTTTGTGTTTATCGCCTTTTGGGGTGTGTTTGATTTGACCGTTTTTTGGCAGATATTGATTACCACGTACTTAATGAAAGTGGTCGTTGCCGCTATTGATACTCCATTTTTGTACCTAGCAAAACGCTTTGCTGAACCGGAAGAACCCCTCAAGGTGGTCCCATCCGTCTCTTGAAGGTCATTCCCCCCCCTTAAAACCGTTTCCCGTGGATAATTCCGCCACGAATAGCCCCTAACTTTTAATAAATCAACGGATTATAAAACCCTTAGGATATTGAGTCACCCTAAGGGTTTTATTTTCAGCCAGCTATTATTCAACCCGACATTCCGCACCCTAAAACTGTAACTTATTGATAAAGCTGATGTTACGAAAAGTGGGTATCAAAAATTCAAAAAACTAACGTCAATGTTATCAGCTACTTAAGTATGGGGTGCGGAATGTCGGAGTTAACCAACCGGCCAACTCCGCCACATGAGAACGGTTGGCAGAGCTTCTTGGAATCCATCTTGACAATCGTGGATCGAGAGTGTAAGATATTTTAAAATCAAAACTTTCGTAGATACTCTCGGGTGGAGGAGCCCGGCGAGTCTGTTCACGTTTTTTGTAGCTGGGGGATATTATGCAGCTTGTTTATTGGTTTTATAGGAGTTTAATTTACCTTGTTATCAGTGTGGGGGTGGTGAGCCTTACCGGTTGCACCGCCGGAATGAATGACCGGTACAATATACCCGCTTATCCCACGGCACAGGTCGAAACACAGGGATTATCCGATCTATACGAGACCTTGGGGGAGTTTGAGCCGGTCATCCCAGATACGAATGCTTTTGCTTTTGGGCAATGGCAAAGCCTACCGGGGACGGATATTTCGAAAAGTGGCTTACGCAGTGGTTATAAATTTACGTTGCAAGGGGTCAACTTCACGGAGTATGTCGCGAACAAATATGCGTCCATTCGGGAGCATTATCTGAAAAGTGAAAACGCCGTATTACTCATTCAACGTGATAACTATCAGGAATATACAATTGTGTTATTTTACCCGATTATTTCCAACGAAAGCATCTGGGAAATCAAAATTAGCAAAGTCATCTTTGATGCCAATGAATTTGGTTCTATCCCCACATATCAGGATGTTGTAAGGCGCTGGGTGGAACAAGGCGTAAATGGATATGCCGGTGGAGATATTCGATGAGTTCTTTGATATCCGGTACTTCTACAGAGCAGTCGAAACCATCTCTATTTTCCATTTTTATCTGGGCCATGGTGATCGTTATTTCTGTTATCACGATCTATATTTTTTATTCGATGCGCCAGGGTCGCGGAAATGCGGCAATTATCGTTCCAGTAGAAACGGAGGTTTGGGTGGATGGCCGCCGGCAATCACCCTACCAATTCTTTGGAGCCGACCGGACGGTTGAATTGTGGGTCTATCAATTTCATGCTCCAGCAGGTCGCCATCCGGTAACCATCATCGAACCAGATGGGACGGAACATGCATTTGAAATCATGATGGAAAGCAAGCGCCGTGTGGATGCTTACCAGTTTATCGATGGCCGGTTAGAACCGTATTAACTCTGGATAAGCCGAAACTACATGAAACAGATTCAAAGTATCATCCGAAAAACGCTCCAGTACATACCCTACCGGAAACCTTTGCTTCTCAATGAAGCCGTAAACTTTGAAAAGCAATGTATTTTCATTGCCATACCTAAAACAGGCACAACCTCTGTCCGATCCCAGTTAGCGCAAAAAGGTACTCCCCTAATCGAAAATCCTCACCTTAATATCATACAAGTCCGGGATTCCCTGTATGTTTATCTGTTGAAACAAGCCCTTGGACACAACGAGACGTTCCCTTCTAAATCCGTTCCTTCAGATACAGAACTTCGCTTGCAAGCCAAGATATTTTTACCACGTTTTTTAAATTTGCGGCGGTACGAAATCCTTGGGCAAGAGCGGTATCGTTGTATGCAAGACGTGAAGGCGTAAGAACAAGCCTTAAAATTTCATTTGAAGAATTCTGCAAAAATCACATGTTTGCCAGTGACACCTGCCGGCACCCGACATTGCACCATAACCAGTTTGATTGGTTATGTGATGAGCAGGGACAATGTCTGATGGACTATGTTTATAAAATCTGAAAACTCTGGAAAAGTGGTTTTTTATTGATTTATGGTGCCCTTTTGAGTATGAACCCTATTTTGTATTTTTGATGAGGATGTTGATTATGATGCTTGACTCCTATGTATCCGTGTTAGAGGGTGGTTTTGGCGATAAGCGTGTCCGTGCCAACATTCAAGTGACGATAAAGAAATGATCGAACACCGGACGACGCGGTTATGGTCTCAGAGTGAAGATAGTCTGGCTTACGAGCGTTCCCATCGTCTCATCAATGGGAGAGGC
>RFFQ01000104.1 GCA_003697105.1 Gemmatimonadota bacterium
TATTTTATGGCAAGATTTATGGAAAAAGACGTCCGGTTTGTAACCGTATTGACAAGTTAATTCCGATATTTTATCCGATTTGCCAACGACCATTTATAAGCTAGACCTAAAAGGAGATGAACATGATCCGCCATAGCCTCATCCTCAGTTTTGTTTTCACCTTTGGTATGGTGTGCTTCGCGTACAGCCAATCGTTAGGGCTTAACCCCAGCGCGACCCCCTTATCACCGAATTTGGTGGGTGATATGGCAACCAAAGGTATCAGCCTGATTGATCCGGCGAAATTAGATATAGACCAAAGCGTTACCGTCTCTTACGCCACCAATGGTCAAAACAGCCTGATGTCCAATCTCTACTTGAACACGATGAGTTACCAATTCAACCCGAAATTGAATCTGAAGTTACATTTCGGGTTGGCATACCAACCGGCGGCGGTCTCTTCCATATTGGAAACCGACCAGCGGTTTATCCTGCCCGGGGCGGAACTCACTTACAAACCCACCGAAAATCTAATGATTCACCTGAATATCTCCACGGGGCAAGGTGGATATTTGGCACATGATGCAGGGGGTTTCCCCTCCTCAATCCTTTCAAAAGACAGATGGTAACCGCCCATCGTTGATGGGGACGCACCCCATCCATTACCGGAGGGAGGGCGATATTGCGGGTTCAGGTGATTCAGCTTAAAAGGTCTCTGCTAAACCAAAATGAATTTTGCCTGCCGTAAATCCATCGCCTTCCCCCAAGCCATAATCGATACCAATCACCCCAAGGCGTGAAGCCACCCGCAAACCAACCCCATACCCAATTTTCCACGCCCGGACGGTTTCGGTTTCATCCTCGGAGACCCACCGGTCAAACTGATAAAAGCCCCTATCCAGAAATAGAAAAAAACGAGATTCACGCGCCACTAAAAAACGATATTCCACATTTGACCAGCCAATCACATCGCCTCGAAATTGATCCTCTTTATAGCCTCGCAAGGAATGGGTGCCCCCTAATGAGAACTGTTCATGGACGGGAATCACATCTTCTGTGCTGGAAATCAATGCCCCATTCAGCGCAATTGCCAAAGCTTGGCGCGGGAACAACGGAAAATAATGTTCCCAGCGGGCGGTCACGACCCCTTCTGCCGCATCCTCTTTTTCCTCATAACGGCGTTTACCGTAATGAGCAGAAATACGGAAAAATGAGCCATGATCGGGATTATACCGTGAATTTCGGGTATCCCAGGTGAGTGCCCCACCGGTAAATGTTTTATCGCTTTGGTCAATGGGGTTCTGTGCTTGTGCGCCGGGGATGACCTCTTCCGAAGCAAAATGAAGTTCACCACTTATATCCGCCGTCACCGGCACATGAAGCCGCAGTTGTGCCTGACGCTTGGTATAAAGCGAATCCTGAATCGTTTGTTGCAGGTCAATTCCGGCGGAAAGCGGCGACCCTCCAATCCAAGGCTCCCGGTAGTAAAAATGGATAAAGGAAGAATAGGGGTCTTTCCGCTGCCAATCAACATCCACATGCCGTCCCGTACCGGCCAGATTTGGGAATGATAGGTCAAGCTGGCTTGTCCAATAACCGGCGTGGGTGTTGTTTTCCGGGATGTAGCCGATCACGCCGCTTACCCGGCTTGTACGGTCTTCCACCACGCGTACCAGCAAGGTCACCCGCGTGGGGTCATCCGGCTGCAACAGTTGAAAAGGGGCAACTTCCGCAAAAAACCCCGATTGCCGGAGCCGGCGTTCTGCGGCATCAATCCGCTCTTGATTATAAAGGTCGCCTTCACGCAGGCGCAAAATCCGCCGGATCACTTCACTATTCGTGATGGTATTGCCCACAATTTGAATCGACCCCAGAGTAACCCGGCGTCCTTCATCGATGTGCATCCGAAAATTGAGAATCGATCCCTCTGAGGAATAGCGAAAATCCACCGGTTGCACCTTCGCATAGGGGAAGCCGTGCTCCGCATACCGGTGTAAAACCCGATCCACATCTTGCAAAAAGAGAGATTCCCGAAAAATGGTACCGGGACGGGTATCCATAAGCGGTAAGAGCCGATCCGTGCGGATCGAAAAATTGCCGTACCAATCCACCTCACCCACGGTAACTTGTGGACCTTCATCAATGTGGAGACTCACCGTACCGGTCGAATCGATCCAATTCCAGATAATACGGGCGTGGTGATAGCCTTCGTCCCGGTAGCGAATCAGCAATGTTTGAAGATTGGGATTCACCTGAGACGAATCAAATGGAGTACCGGTTTGAAATGAAAAATCATTGAGGATGTTTTGGGTCGTAAATACAGTGTTGCCGGAGAGGTTGATCTGGTGAATAACCGCGGAGGGCGCCGCACTGAAGCTACTTAAACAAACCAACAAAAGGACAGATACAACGTTAAGCTTCATCCGCTACAGCCCCAATATGTTGGTAAATAGGTGGAGGAAACCCCGGCAACATCTGTTTTAGCGGAGTCATGGATTAATTCGATCAGACCTTGCCTGTTCAATTGCCCTTAAAAAGGTCTGAAGCACCTGTTCTAGCGAGGTTTTAAAGTTGGCGAAGGCATACTTCCGCAAGGAATCGTATCCTTTTGCTTCCAGATGCTCAAAATTAGGATATGCCAAAATCGGAGCTAAGCCCACATCCTGACCGGCATCGGAGAGCGCCCCCACCATGCCGGCAACCAGTTGATTGTAGTGGTGTACTTTCTCCACCAACTGCTCCGAATCGCGGTGTTCCCAATAACCGCCTTCATCATCAACATGCTGCAAAATACCAAGTTTCTGCGCTACATCCAGCACTGCCACCACCAGCAGATGGGCTTGCAAAAAGTTTGGCGAACCGCCGTAACGGGGATCGGAGGCATACTGGGTTTTACATGCAGATTGCCATTGCCAGCCATCTAAACCGGTGGCAATCGTTTCATCCGCCACGGTGACGGTCTGCGGATAGCGGCATAACCCGAAATGAGCCTTCTCACTGCCTTCACCGGGGTCGGCAGCAAATCCGATGAGTTGATCGGGGGCAACCTTCAAATAGTGCCCACCGTGTGGCAAATAAAACTGTGCCTGCACTTTTAACCAAGTGAACGCATCCCGCCGGTCGGGATCGCACTGTTCCCCTTGCAGATGGATCACTTCAGTCACGTGACGAAAGGGCAATCCGGCAGCAATATCGCGCAGTTGCTCTACCACCACACATGCATTATCGACTAAATCGGTATCAAGTTTAAACTGATAATGGATGGAAAGTCCCATGGTTGCCTCAATTTTGTCGAATGTCGTAGTACTTCATTTTTTTATAGAGATTGGTACGTTCAATGCCGAGTACCGTTGCGGTTTGGGAGATATTCCAGTCATTTTCGTTTAGTTTGGCAAGGATGTACTCCCGTTCGATCTCATTTTTCAATTCTTTCAGGGTTTTGGCACCACTAATGTTCTTCCGAAAGACGGCTTGATGGTGGGAGATATATTCCGGCAAGTCATTCGCGGTGATTTCATCGCCAACAGTCATAATCACCAACCGTTCAATTAGGTTTTGGAGTTCCCGCACGTTACCGGGGTAATCGTATTTCATCAATAGTTCCATTGCCTCTGGCGTGACCGTTTTGGTGCGGAATCCATTTTCCTCACAAAAGGTTTTGACAAAATGGTGGACATAAATGGGGATATCCTCTTTACGGTTTCGGAGCGGTGTGGCATGGATGGGGATCACATTGATCCGGTAGTAGAGGTCTTCCCGAAATTCATTTGCTTTGATCATCGCCTCCAAGTCTTTGTTGGTGGCGCAAATAACCCGCACATCCACTTTGATCGTTTGGTTGCCGCCCACCCGCTCGATCTCCTGCTCCTGCAATGCTCGCAGAACTTTCGCCTGTGTTTTCAGGGACATATCACCGATTTCATCCAGAAATAGGGTACCGCCGTCCGCTTGTTCAAATTTACCAATCCGTTGGGCGGTTGCTCCGGTAAACGAGCCTTTTTCATGCCCGAACAGTTCACTTTCGATCAACTCTTCTGGAATAGCGGCACAATTGACCTTCACAAAGGGTTGGTCTGCTCGATTACTCAGCCGGTGAATTGCCCTAGCGATGAGTTCCTTGCCGGTACCGTTTTCACCCTGAATCAGAATCCGTCCTTTACTGGGCGCGGCTTGTTGAATTTTTTTCCATAAATTTTTAATCGCTTTGCTCTCGCCGAGTAATTCATACCGTTTTTCCAGTTTGCCGCGCAACTCACGGTTTTCTTGCTTGAGATAGCTCTGTTCCAACACATGTTGTACAGCGAGGAGTGTCTTTTCCCGGCTGAGGGGTTTTTCTAAAAAGTCAAACGCTCCTAAACGCAGGGCTTCTACCGCATGTTGAATGGTGCCATGCCCCGAAATCATGATCACGGCAATATCCGGGCGGAGTTGTTTTAGTTTTTCCAACACCTGCATGCCCTCCATATCTGGCATCCAGATATCCAGCAAAACGAGGTCAAAATCTTCCTTTTGAGCAAACGCAAGGGCAATTTCACCATTTTCGGCTTGTGTCGTACGATGCCCTTCGCTGGTTAAAATCATGCTCAGGGCACGACGGATATTTTTTTCATCATCTACAATTAATATATTAGCCGTTCTATTTCGCATCGAACATCCTCATATTAGGGTCCTACATATACCGTTCGGTTTCCATCTTTAGTTTTTTCCAGACAGGTTTGCATCCGTTCTGCGAGCAAAGAATCCTCAGGAACGCGGCTCGAAAGACGGACAAGCATCCCGTCATAACTGATAATATTCCGTTTTTTATCGGTCAGGATCAACATTTGTCCCAATTCCTGCCCGCGGTCACCGGTTTTGGCAATAATGGCATCGTTGAGTTTAAGGGGGCGGTCTAGTTTTGCCCCACTTCCCCCGGCGATTAGTACATCAATACCGGGCACAATCATCGCAATATTTTTAGTTTTATCCAGCCCCACATAGGAGAGTACTACCACCAACTCGGCTTTTTTACGGAGGGTCGGCACCAACTCGCGCAGTGCCGTGACGGGATCATCCGCCGCAATGCGTCTTTCATTACCGGTAGGGGCGGTGCCACTGGGGGTAATGCCGGTAATACCGATCTTAACCCCTTTAATTTTTTTGATGATATACGGCTGCCAAAATACATCCCCGGAAGTTGCCCGTAGATTGGCAGAAACCAGCGGAATTTTGTATTTGGCGAAATTTTCCCGTAGATAATCCTCCCCCATATTCATCAGATCAATCGTGGTGAGATTGACCACATCCACCCCGATTTCCGCCATGGCTTCCAACGCAAATTTACCACGTTCCTGATAAACCGCATTGCGTGCCCCAAACACCCGCCCCACATCGACTTGTAAAATGGCGGTATAGGGGTCACGCGCCTTAAATTGCTGAAGATAGCCTGCCCGCCGGGCAAACCCGCCAACCGGATTGCTTTGTCAGCCACAGGGTTCAATATAACCGCGCAAATCTGCGCTATAAAAAATGGTAACATCTTGTGGTTTACGGAAATCAAACGGGTCAATACCTTTCCAACGCAACGCACCATAACAGGCGATGATGGTGATCCCTAGCACAATCAAGAGTATCCGTTCGGAACGTGTCATGAGTCATTACTCCGTGACGAATCGGGTTGAAGATCGTCAAACACATGAACAAAAAGATTGCGAATCTCGTTTTCGACCATTGGGTTGGCATTTTCTTCATGGAATGTTTTTCCGGCAATTCGTTGGCGCCGGGTGACCAACCGCTGGTGAATAATGCGGATGAGTTTTTCTTGTTCGTGGTCTGGTAACATTTCCACGGTTTCAAGCACATCTTGCAAGGTTGGGGTCGTTGAGTCTCCCATAAGTCTCCTTTATCACTTTTAGTTTTGGTTTATACGATTCCACTGCCGTTTGGCTTCCTGACCAAATTCATCATTGGGATGGTCTTCTATCACTTTTTGATAGGTCAACTTTGCTTCATGAATATTATTTAAATGTTCGTAGCAACGAGCGGCTTTCAACATCGCCCGCGCCACCCACGCCGTATGCTCCGAATACAAATACCGGATACGCAGAAATTCCACTGCCGCTTTTTCGTAATCTGCTAACTGAAAATACACCTCACCGATATAAAATTGTGCCTCGACCGCCGTCTCATCAGAACGATGGTTGGTCACTTGCGTTAAGTGGTCGAGGGCATCGCTGTAAATTCGATCCTGAATGAGGAGTTTACCCAGTTCCAAATGTGCTTTATCCGCCGCTACGGTTGTGGGATAATTCTGGATGGTATGTTGGAACGTTGTCCGCGCCTCAATGCGCTGTTTTAATTGCAATTGGCACACACCGAGATAGTATAACGCATCCGCCACACGCACGTGTTGGGGATAGGTGTTGATTAAGGCTTCAAAATCGTTGGCTGCCGGTGCATACCGCTGTTGTTGGTATTGAATGAGTGCCATATTGAAGAGTGCTTCCGGGGCGGTTTCCCGGTCACTGTATTGTTCCACCACCGCTTGGTAATGAATATAGGCGTTGGTCAAATCATTGAGTTCCAAATATGCCGCACCCATCCACATATAGGCATCATCCGCATACTCACTTTGGGGGTAATCCGTGATAACTTTTCGATATTCCTGAATGGCAGTTTCAAACTGGTTTAAATTGAAATACAATTCTCCTTTACGAAATTGCAATCCGGCGGCAAATTCCGTTTTTGGATGTTGACGGATGTATTCATCCGCCACGTTGACCGCCTCCTCGTCGCGCCCCATTTGGATGTATGCCCATTGCAGCCCGCTAATGGCATCATCCACCCACTCGCTCTGGGGATAATGTTCAATTACTTTGCGATACGCCATCACCGCTTCCTCGTAGTTTCCCAAATTAAAAAGGCAATCCCCAATGGCATATTGTGCCCGGTCGGCATAGTTGCTGGCGGGATTATCGTTAATCACTTGGGAATATGCTTTGACGGCGTCCTGAAATCGATTTTGTTTAAAGTAAACAGTACCGACATTGAATTGAGCTTCCGCCCGGAGCGGGCTTTGTGGAAAATCACGGATCAAGAGCTGGTAACGGCTCACGGCGGCATCATATTGTTCCAGTTGGTCCAGACAATCCCCGATCCGGAGGTACGCATCGTCCACAAATTCAGAATCACCGTAACGTTGAATCAGGTATTCCAAGGCAGTAATCGCCTCGGAAAACTGCTGTTGGTTAAAAAGCGATTCTCCAATTTGGCGCTGGCTCTCCGGAGCAAAAGAACTTTGGGGATAATTTTGGGTCACGGCGGAGAAATCCACCACCGCCCGGTCATATTTGCCGAGTTGGAAGTAACACCACCCGCGCCCGTAGTATGCTGCTGCCGTCATGGAGCTTTCAGGATAATCGCTTAGAATCCGGTTGTACGCATTAAGCGCCTCGGTATATTTTTTTTGGGCAAATTGGCTTTCACCCAACCAATAAAGAACTTCTGGGGCGTCTTCATGGGCGGCATGTGTTGCCAGAAAATCCTGAAAAATCGCCACCGCTTCGGCATAGCGCTGTGTCTGGTAACGCGCTAACCCTTGTTTGTACCGGGCGCGGATGGCAAAATCGTGGTAAGGGTGATTTTGAATAACTAAACCATAGCTAACAAAGCTGGCTTCATATTGCCCCATTTCGTACTGGCACTCTGCTATCATATACTGTGCGGCAGCAATCAGCGTGGAATCCGACCCCGCCAGCAGGTCTTCGTAGCGCTGTTTTGCTTCAGCAAATGCCCGTTTCCGGAACAAGAGCCGGGCAATGGCAAATTCCGCATCATCCCGCAGGTCACTTTGGGGGAATTTTTCGATCATTTGCCGGAAAATAACCTCCGCTTGGGTCAACCGGTTAAGCCGTTCGTAGCAAATACCGCTGTTGAATAGGGCATCATCCGCATAATCGGATTGGGGAAATTGGCTGTACACCTCGCGGAACGCTTCTGCCGCGGCTTCAAACTGCTCTTGAGCAAAGTACGTTTTAGCAATACCAAATTGAAGTTGGTCTGCATAAGCGCTGCCGGTATGGGTGCGCAAGCCTTGCTGGTAGGTCTGCCGGGCTTGATCATATTCCTGCAAAAAATAGAGGGCTTCGCCGAGCAAATAGCGCCCTTCCACGGCATAACCCGCATCAGGTGTCGCTTCCAAAAGGGATGCCAACCCGTCGCGAGCCTCCGCATAGCGCCCTTGATAAAAAAGCGCCCGGTACAACTGAAATTGACTGCCCGGCACGAGGGAACTTTGCGGGAACTCCTCCACCACCTTGCGAAATGCCCCGGCGGCTTTGACCTGATCATTCAACTGGCGGTAGCACCAACCCAACGAATAAAACGCATAAGGTTCCACCCGGGACCCACCATATTCCAAAATGACCGTTTGGTACGCTTTAATCGCTTTCGGGAAATCCTGTAATTTGAAGTAACATTCACCAATCCAATACTGCGCCTCGCTACAGATAGCCCCCTCACATTGACTCAGTGCCTGCTGGTAAAATTCCAGTGCGGTGTCGTAGTCCTGCTGGTCAAAGTGAATCTTACCCAACCGGAAATTCGCCTCATCCAGAAACGTGCTTGTGGGATATTTTGCCAGCAACAACTGATATTCATAGGTTGCCCGTTGGAGTTTGCCGGAAAAAAATAGACTTTCGGCTTTTAAGTACTGTGCCTCGTGCAACCGCCCGTCCGTGGGATAGGTTGTAATAAACCGGTCTAATTCTTCCACGGCTAACCCGTACAATTTATCAGTAAACAGACCCTTTGCCGTGCGCCAATCTCGATCCGCATTGGAGGCGTAAGCTGGATGTAGCGCGGCAAGAAAAAACAACACCAATAGCCCTTTTTTCATGGTATCCCTCATGGTTATATCAATACAATTATAGCACTTGATTTATACCCAAATATACAAAGACCGTATATTTTTTGCAACAATTATTTAACGCTGCAAAATCCATTCAAAGCGCTTGCTATTATGGGTCACGCCGGAGACGGCTGTGTTGTTGAATTGTTGAGCTGGGGAATCTAAACCAAATGTGGCGTATTCGCCTTTCCTGATGGAACTGCCTTACTCCTGCAAGTGGATTGCCAACCGGTCACAAAAAAACGTCCGAAACCATCGGGTGATTTCGGACGTTTGCAACCGCTAGCGGTATGACGGAGAAAATAGAAATCCTATTCCTCCTCGTCCTGAAAATCCGCTTTAATCTTGCCCCAACTGGAACTGCCCACATCGCTGACACCGATTCCAACCTCCGTTGCCGCCCAATTCTCCACCGGAATGGAATCATTGGGACCGGGAATCGCGACGCAACGTAGCAGGTCAGACCGGTAATTACCGGTAATCCGAAAATTGATGGGACAAACCCCCTCACCCACCGCCGTGAAGGTCACGGAACAGAGTTCTCCAGAGCCATACGCGCACGGCAGGTCACCATTTCGCACAAAGGCAAAGGTGTAATTGCTCCACCCTTGTTCATCCGGGGGATAGGCGCCCAGCGGCGCCTGACATTCGCCCACATCCAACATAAATTGCCCAAACGTCCATGATTCTGGATTGACATTGAGTAGAGATTGATCATATTCCAACGTGATGGAAACACCGCCTAATGAATCCACATCGGTCACGTACACATAAACAGTGACTTGCTGATTGAGTTCGATCCGCCCGTTTGGCGCATCGGTCTCCAAATAGACCTCTGTGGCGAGCGCCACCGTAGCGGTTAGCAACACGACCCATAAGGTACTGAAAAAATAGCGCATGGTAACTCCTTTATATAAAATAAGTTAAATCCAAATGATTATTTCAACAAAATCATCCGCAGGGTTTTGGATTCCAATCCCGCCCTCAAGCGGTAGAGGTACACTCCACTTGCA
>RFFQ01000011.1 GCA_003697105.1 Gemmatimonadota bacterium
TGCACAGAGGTTTCAATTTACGAACCGCAGAATAACTGGCTGGTAACGCCGGATGATGGTAATCAATTGGAAATTCGGGTCACGGATTACAACACCCATTTACCACAGTTCACCGGCTTAAAATTCCAGTATCGACCCCTTTTACCGCTGCCCAATCGGGTGGAATCTGGTGATCAAGAGGCAAGTTTGCGAAGTGTTGATCCGGCGGAACGATCCACCGGATCCGTGAGTAAAGGGCAATCCAACGTGGAAAAATCGATTGCCCTCGCCCAAAAAGGACTTAATCGACCGGAAGAATTGGGCGATCTGCGCTCCAACGACTGGATCAACATGGCGACGGTGCGAGATAACAACGGCAACACCTACACCGGCGGGATTATCCC
Organism: Gemmatimonadota bacterium; assembly: GCA_003697105.1. Classification (GTDB taxonomy): domain Bacteria; phylum 4572-55; class 4572-55; order J002; family J002; genus J002. The sequence goes on from RFFQ01000011.1 coordinate 384, forward strand.
CAAAGACAGCCTCAATGCCGGTTACGATATTTTTTTCTGGCGTTTTACGGAAGCGGAAGTACCGGATGGTGCGTACGAAATCCGCGTGGTGTCGCAATGTACGGGCGATGCGCCGGATGGGTCATCAGCAATTTTGAAAGGCGTGATCACCCGCCATTCGCCGCAGGTGTTCGGGCTACCCGAACCGGCGGATCAGGTGCTGGATCGGGGCGACCTGATTTCGATCTGGTTTGATAAGCCGATTGTCTGCGACGAAAGCCAACTGGAACCACAGGAGAACATCAAAATTACTGATACCGTCACCGATGAGGTCATCCGTCCGCCGCAGTTGGAGTGGACCTGCTACGAAAATCAGTTAATACTGAACATCCCGATGGCGAATAATTCCGCCTACGAGAATCACGTATTACGGGCGGAAGTAGGCAATAATTTTGGGGTCAATCCACCGACCGGCATTCAGGATTATTACGGCAATGTCGGCATCTGGAATCCGGTGACAGAACAAGCAGATTCAGTGGTCACGTGGGAATTTCTGGTCAACCGGAATCCGGTCTTTTGGGACAACACGGTGGTCAACGCCGTGTTGTATGAAGGCGAAGGATTGACTATCGAGCGGGAACTGATCAACATCGGGGCGTATGCGGTGGATTTTGAACTCACCTCGCCGATGCTTGCCTCACTAGGGTTGTACATCAGCCCCCTCAGTGGGACATTACAACCGGGCAGTCAGCAGACGATTACGATGGTTATTCCTCCGGAAGTGACCTTTGGTGTGTACGAAAATACGCTGACCGCTGAAACCGCGCTCGGTGACGAACCGCTCAATATCCGGCTACAAGTGCTTTGTCACGAACCGGATTTCAGCTTTGACCCCTACCAATACCAATATTCGATGGGCATCACCGCCGTGGTGGATATTGACGGGACACGTTCGACCGATATTTACGACCGGGTGGTGGCGTTTGTTGGCGATGACATTCGCGGGTTGGGATCGGTGCAGTACTTCCCCACCTTGCCGGAGGAGAATCGATACCAAGTGGCATTGACGGTCTTCAGTTCCAGTTCCAGTGGGGAAACGGTCAGTTTTCATGTATGGGATGCCTCCACCTGTAGCGAATTGGGGCAAGTGCTGGAAACATACACCTTTGAAACGGATCGGGTGTTTGGTACACCGACCGCCCCCGATACGCTGCGGGCGACCAACCAGTTTGTTAAAATCATTCCGCTCCATCAGGGTTGGACGTGGTTTTCCCTGAATGTTGCCAATGATGATATGTCGGTTAATACGCTGCTAAATTCCCTCACCCCAACCAGTAATGACGAGATCAAAAGTCACAGTTCATTTTCCCGCTATTTTGGTGATGATGATACCGAATGGGCTGGGTCACTCTCCAGCCTTTCCAACGACAAAATGTACATGATCAAACTCGCGCAGGCGGATACGCTGGAGGTCATCGGTTACGCCATTGACCCCGATACGACCCAGATCAACCTTGCCGCCGGCTGGAACTGGATCAGCTACACGCCGGCATTCCCCCTGCCAATTAACAACGCTCTGGCACCGATTAGCAACGCCGTCAGTGGAGATTTGATCAAAAGTCAGCTTTCCTACGCCCAATATGTGGAGAGTTTGGGTTGGATTGGTAGCTTGGTCTTTATGGAGTCTGATTTTGGCTACCGGGTGAAAGTGCAAAATGCGCAGAACTTCACCTATCCCAGCGGGCAGGTAGCCCGGTTTGATGCACCGTTGGTGGAGATCCGCACCCGTTCCGCGGAGGAATTGCCCCCCACTTGGCAGGTTGACCCCAACCGATTTGAAGCGAGCATGACAATCACCCACACCCTGCATCAGGATCAGCTTGAGATCACGAATCAGGTGCAGGCGATTGCGGCATTTGTGGATGATGCGTGTCGCGGGGTTGCTTATCCGTCGTATATCCCGGCATTGGATGAAACCCGTTTCTTCCTGCTGGTTCATGGGGATGTTAAATCTACTCAAGCGGTGACGTTTCGTGCCTTAACTGATGAAACCCTCCTTGAAAGCCCAGAGAAAGTCCCTTTTATGGCGGATGCAATGCTGGGTACCGTCGATTTGCCTTACCGGATCGAACTCAACCGCGGGAAATTGCAAGTGGAAACCGATATTCCGACACACTACCACCTGAGTCAGAACCACCCCAATCCATTTAACCCGCGAACGACGATCCGCTATGCCCTACCGCAACAATCGACCATTGATCTGGCGATTTACGACGTACAGGGGAAACGGGTAGCCACACTGGTCAATGCCGATCAACCGGCCGGGTATTATGATGTATTGTGGGAAGGGTTGGACGATCAACAGCAACCGGTGGCTTCGGGTATCTATTTTTATCGCATCCACGCCGGAGATTTTGAACAGACCCGACAACTCGTCTTGCTCCGCTAACATGGGAACCACGAAGGCTCGACGGAAACGGATTTGTACCTTCGAACCTTCGTGGGGGAAAACGAAAGGAAAGGCGATCATGAAAACAATCACTCTTTTTTGCGGGTTGTGGGTACTGTTGATGCCCTTCAGGGGGCTTGCCGCTCCCCCAGATTGGTCGGTGAGTGAGAATAGTTTTACCCGGCAAGCGAGCATGGTGGGCGAATTGTATCTGGATGAAGTGCCGCAAGGCAGTGATAATCTGGTGGCGGCATTTGTTGGGGGAGATGTACGAGGCGTTGCCGCGGCAGTTCCGGTGGGGAATCAGTGGCTCTACTTTATGACCCTTTACGCGAACACCAACGGCGAAACGATCACGTTTAAAGCCTATATCGACAGTCTGGATCAGGTAGTAACCATTGAAGAAACGGTGATTTTTACCGGCGGCGCGGAATATGGTGACCTCGCGGAACCCTTTTTGTGGCATGCTGGCGATCAATCGCCTCAGGTGGGCAATATCCCCGATCAAACCAGAGAAATCGGAAATGAATGGGTTGTAAATGCCGCAAATTTTGACCGGCAAACCAGCATTATCGGCGAACTTTATCTGAACGGAGTCGCCGAGGCAGATGGTAATAATCGTGTTGCGGCGGTTGTGGATGGAGAGATTCGAGGAACAGCACAAGCCGAGTTCTACATCGACCGGTGGCTCTTTTTTATGGATATTTACGCCAATACCGAAGGTGAAACCGTCACGTTCAAGGCGTATATCGCGGCGTTGGATCGGGTGGTGGCGATTAGCGAAACCATCATTTTTGATTCTTCGACGGCTATCGGTGGCACATTTGACCCGTTTCTATGGCATGCCGACGATCAGGAACTACCGATTTTCGATTCCTTTGATCTGGATGATTATCTGACCGAATTCGATGGTGATCCGGTGAATTGGAGCGTCTCCGGTCACACCGAACTTGTGGTGACCATCGACCCGGATAACATCGTGACCATTAACCCACCCAATGCCTCTTGGTTGGGGAGTGAAACCCTCATTTTTACCGCTACGGACGGCACACCGGCGCAAAAATCGGATGCAGACACCGCGCAATTTTCCATCGTGCCGGTCGATCATCCCCCGCAGATCATGCAAATCCCACAGCAGCAAATCGGGCGATATGGGGAATTTGAGCCGATCCCACTGGATAATTATCTGATCGAGGTGGATGGAGACAGTATTGACTGGAGCTATCAATTTATCCCCACGCCCAATCTCTATCCCCCGCCGAACTGGTCGATAAACCCCAATGACTTTAGCCTGACGATGAATATGATCATCCACGTGCAAGCACATGGGCGCGATGTCACCCCCAACGAGGGTCTGATTGGCGCGTTTGTGGGGGGTGAGGTGCGCGGGGTACAATTTGATATGGTCAATGGCGGTGAGGTGGGATGGCTCTATTTTTTGACCGTTTACGCCAATACAGAAGGCGAATTGGTGGAATTTCGGTTTTATGATACGCCGGTAAATGATTCGCTACTCATCAATGATACGGTTATTTTTAACAGCAGTGAAACCTACGGCACCGTCGATGAACCGCTGGTCTTTACCGCCGGACATTTTTCGCTGACCATTGACGACCAAAATGTAGCAACGCTGAACGTCATCAACCCGGAATGGGCGGGGTTTGTGGGGCTGATGTTTTTTGCACAGGATGTCGGCACCCTGCATGAATACCAAGCGGAGACCTTTTGGGGGTTCAATGTGGATTGGTTTTACGAACCCATCGTCTCGGACATCCCGAATCAGACCGTCGAGCAGGGCACTCCGTTTGCGGTAATTCCGCTAGATAATTACGTGCAAGAATTTGATGATGACCCCATCCTGTGGAGCGCTGAAGGCAACACGGATTTACAGGTATCGATCAACGGGCAAAACGAAGCGACGATCACCCCGCCGGATACCAACTGGACGGGATCGGAGACGGTTCGATTCATTGCCACGGAAAACACATTTCTGAGGTATGCCGATGATGACGAAGCCACCTTTACCATCCTACCTCGCGACAACCCACCGCAAGTCACATCCATTGCGGATCAAACGATCATTGCTGAAACGGATACGTTTAGCGTGTTCGATCTGGATGATCACCTGATTGAAATGGACAATGATACCGTGGTCTGGGCATTCCAGCCGCAAATTCAACCGCAGGGGGAACCGCTTCCTGACTGGGTGGTGAACGCGGGGAATTTTTCGTTCCGGCAGGATGTCACCATCCGGGTGGAATCGTTTGGGCGGACAACCGCCGGGGCAGGGCATCGGTTGGCGGCGTTCATCGGAGATGAAATTCGCGGGCTGGCGACACCTACCCGAAGTGGGCAGTTTGGATGGTTGTATTATCTCAGCGTGTATGCTAATCAGAGTGGGGAAACCGTCCATTTCCGTTTTTATGATGCTGAGGCGCAGACGGTTTTTCCGGTTGCAGATTCGATCTCATTTACCACCGGCATTTTGGGATCACCGACGGCTCCAGTGGAATTGCAGGCGGGAAATCTGGACATTTCCATTGATGATCAACATCGGGTGTACCTGAATCTCAGCGATCCGGATTGGCGGGGTGTGTTACCAATCCAATTCACCGCGCAGGATTCTGGCACTCTGCACGGATACCGCGACAGTACCCTCGCCACGTTTACTGTACTGGGTAACATGAATTTTGTATCCAGCACCATTGATCAACCGGAGACAACCGCCGTGTACCGGCATCAGGCGGATCAGCTCATTGCCGCCATTCCGGTAGTGATGGCAGACACCGAAGCGCCGCTGAGTGTCACTCAATTTGATTTCAGCACGGGGGGTTCCACCGATCCGGCAACGGACATCGAGCATGCCCGACTGTATCACACCCTAACGGATACCTTTTCCACCGATCACCTGTTCGGAGAATTTGAGTCACCGAATGGCAATTTCAGCATTACGGGGTCGGAGCAATTACAAGAGGGAATCAATTATTTTTGGTTGACCTACTCGATCCCCTCCGATGCGACACCGGGCAATATTGTCGATGCGGAATACACCGCTGTGACCATTGGCGGCAACTCGGAAACACCCCAAACGACAAGTGTTGAGGGACGCCGTGAGGTGAGTCCGATACAAGCGACAACCCGTAGGGGCACATTGGCGGATGGACAGACCCAAATTTTTGAGATTGATGACCAACCATCTGCCCAAACGCAGTGGAACCAGAGCAGTGGTACCTTACCGACGGATTTAGCGGTGTTTGTCGTGCCGGATCAGCCGTATAATTTTGAGGTCATTAATGCCCTACCTCGTTACTGGATGTTTCATGCTACCGGCGGGTCGTCTGGCTGGCAGGCAGTTACGCGCTTGTACTATCCGGAAAGTGACCTAAATGGATTTGATGAGGAAACGCTGGCGATCTGGTCAACCGATGATGGCGGCTTGAGTTGGACGGAGGTCATCATCACCCAACGAAACACCACCGAAAACTGGCTGGAAGGGGATGTTTCTGCTTTTTCGGAATTTATCATTACGGATGGTAACGCCCCCACCCGACCCCAAATTGATGTTGATTCACTGGGAATTGAGCTATCCGTGAATTGGGATCAAAACGGGGTGGATACCTTGACGGTAACCAATTCCGGTGACGGTCCGTTGGTGTTTCAGATTTTTGAAGACATCGACTGGCTCGATCTGAGCCGTAGCGCAGATACCCTTGATCCCAGTCAGGCTGTGCCGATTCAGGTCATGGTCGATGCGACGCAACTATCCATCGGTACGCATCAGGATACATTGCACATCCATAGCAATGACCCGAACACCCCAACAGTGGAAGTTTCAATCTCGATCACAGTGACCACCCCAGAACTTCAGGTTGATGTTGATCATGTCAACTTCGGAGCGCAGCGTCTCTACAGTCCGGTGGATACGACCATCACGATTACCAACACCGGGGATGGCATGCTAACCATGACTATTCAGGAGTTAGCCGGAAATAACAGCAACCAATTCCAACTTGTCACCGGAGTAGAAACCGTTCTGTTAAATCCCAGTGAGTCGTATCCGATGACCCTTCGTTTTCTGCCGACGAGTGCGGGTGAAAAGCAGGCACAAATCACACTGGTAAGCAACGATCCCGAAGCGTCGGAGCAGGTAATTCATCTGATCGGTACCGGTACATACGATTTGACCGGTGACCTGATTTTAGATGATCGCGATCTTCAATTGCTGATGGATAATTGGGGAGATCCGGGGTACGACCTTACCGGAGATGGTAAAGTTACTGTTGAAGATATTCAACTGTTAGTGACTCGCATCGCACCCTAAAAATGTGTACCCGTTAGAAGTAGAGTCATTCATTTAACAGATAGACTCTTTACCGGCAAGAGGCATTGTGCCGGTCAATATTTAAATTTGAGCTTTACATCGGCGTTATATTCCCCTTTTTCATCGGTTTCGCCTTCCAGCGAGAGCCAGCGGTTGATGATGTAATCCACTTTGAGGCGTTGTTCAGCGCTGGAGAGCAAATCGCGAGAGTAACTCACGAACAAATCTTGTTCTCCTACACGGAAAATTTTGCCAACGGTGACTCGCACACTGCGTTCATCATCTTCGTCACTAAACAGGCGGGTTTCCAAATCAAATTGGTCTAATTGAGTGGCTTTCCGGGCTTCACTTGCCAGTAAGGATTCCAAAATTCCTTGAGCCGTAATCCGAATTTCATCCGAAAAAAACTGGTCGGTACCGAAGGTCTCCTCAAACTCTTCCCATGTCATGTTGGAGGCAAGGAGGGTTAAAATATCTTGTTCGGTTAGAGCACGTTCATCACAATAGAGTGTAATTTCTGGTTCCAGCACAGTACCAGTCATCTGAAAGCGGATGGTCAGGTCGTTCTCCCGCCGGCGCCCGCGCACAAGGATGCTCCCCTGCATTTCGATTTCAGGATTCAGGTCACTGGTGTTCGTGAAACGGAAATGCCCGGAATCAATGAAAAATTGCTTGCCAAAAAAGGTATAATCTCCCCGCACGGACATCATCCCCCCCCGCACAAACATCTCCCCGTTGACTAGCCGGGCGCCAATTGCCCCAATATCGGGGTCCGTGGTTAATTGGATATTCGCCTGCCCATTGCGTAGCCAGAATCGTTGCCCCAGATCGACTTCCATATCGATTACAATCGGCGATTCCGCCGGTTCAGTAATCCGGTACGGTTCTTTTCCCACAACCACTCCAAAGGGTAAATAACTGACGCCTTCGATCACTTGGGTGGTACCTTCCACCAAAGGTTCCCAAAATGTACCGATCAAACGCGCGTTAACATTCACTTTGCCTTTTAGGTAATATTCCGGCAGATGAATCTCTACTTGGGAGGCACGAGCCCTAAAATTAAGCTGGTCTGGTAGCCAATTTTTGAGGGTGGCTTCCCCGTTGCCACGCACCCTGCCGCCGCCCCACAACGCCTCTAATTTGGTCAAGATCACCCGGTCTCCCATAAAGCGAAAATCGGCGGTGAGGTTTGTAAACCGCTGGTGAAACGGATGGTACTCAAACGCACCATCATACAGCCGGATATGCCCATCGTAACGAGGACTCCCCACATAGCCGCCCACCAAAATAGAGCCATTGGCATAGCCTTGCTTGATGGTGATCTCCTGCGAAAGCACGTTGAACAAGGTGGGTAAAAGGTTGATCACCTCAATATCCATTTCAAATTGACGTTCCTGATGAAATCGATCCCGAACCGGCAGAAAAGCCAAGTCAACCGGCACGTACCCCCTCGCCTGAAGAAGGACGCTAGGGTCTTGGACACTGAACTGCCGGATATGGAAGGTGCGATCGGCATAATCAAATTTCCCCAATACCTGATTGAGATGCAGGGTATCTGCGCGGGTATCGGGGATGGGCAGGTCGAAGGATTCTAGGTAAAAAATCACATCAGACAACTGAAAATCGGGGATGGTAAATTCCGGCTGGGCGACCGTCCCGGCAAGATGAGCCGAAAAATCCAGATCGCCCTCTATCCGGTACGGAATGTCGGTTACCATGCGTCCCAGACGCCGGAGTTGCCGCAACCGAAAATCCGAGCACTGAAAATCCGCCTGAAGTGCGGGGTCTGTCTGTAAAAACACCTGCCCGCTTCCGGAGAGTCGCCCCCCATTGATTCCCACTTCAAACGGCATTAGATCGATCTGCTCCCCATAGGTCACACAGACCTGCAACGGGGTGTGATTCTGGATGGTGAGCAATCGCTCTTCTGGTCTCTGAGAGAGAATCTTCAAGGAATCAACCCACGTTGTCCACTCCGTTTCCGTAAAATGGGATTCAACCCGGGCGATGACCTGATGGCGCACGTTGGGGAATGGCGCCCAGTGCACTCCCTGAGCTATCAGGGATGGAACATTGGCATAGGTTACATTTCCGGCGGCACGAATGGTCAAGGTATCGATGCTCACCCCCCTTGCCGGTAGGTGCAGATTATACACGCTACCACTGACATTGCCATCCATAAAGGTGAACAAATTCTGAATATCACAGCGACCTGCCGCCAGGTCCCAGGTGACCTGTCCGGAGGGTGTAGCGCCTGCTTGCAGGACAAATTCACCGTAAATCGCCGGGTCAAGGATGGATCCCCGCAGATGTCCCCACCCGGCGACCCGTCCTTGATAACCGTGCCAGCCGTACAAATCCATATATTGCCCCCAAGCGACATTTTCCCCCCAAAATCTCAGGTTGCAAGCATCGGGATCGGTCCCGATGGCACCGGAAGCCCACACTTCAGCATCTAGGGTTCGGGCACGGTAGAGCGGCGCTTCTACCCGGTATTCGATCTGATTCCATACTTCCAACCGGATGCTGTCGGCTTGTGCTTCCGTTGCCCACAGTTTCCGCACCCGGCTACGATCCAGTTTAACACTTCCTTCCAGTTCCAGCCACCGTTCTGGAATGCCCCGTCCGGTCAGGCGTACCCAACCGGAAAGGTCACTTTCAAAATCCGGCGGGTTTCCCTCAAAAAAGCGTTGGGCGTTGGCGTGTTCCACATGAAGGGTAAAATCATAGCCGGGACCGTCAGGCACATTGGCATCCACGATAATGTCTCCCGTCACTGCGGCATCTTCCAACAATCCAGCGGTATGCCGTAAATAAGAGACCCGGTCTCGCAGTTCATAATCCGTCTGGAGCGCTTCGACTTCATAACCGTACAGCATGCCCGTATCCACCAGCGTAAACGTCGCTTGAATATGAGGATTACTGGGGTAGCCTTGAATGGTACCCTGATCAAATGCAAGCGTACCGGTAATATCCCCCGGGTTACCAAACAGCGGGACAATTTCCGCCATAGAGACTTCACCGGCGTCGAGGTTGATATCGAGATAGGTATCCTCGCGGGCAATCACTACCTGACCTCGAAACCGGCTACCACCGGTGCGAAGTTTTAGATTACGAATTTTAACCAAGTCATCATTGACATCCACTCGTCCAGTGGCAGATTGAATCTGAATGGGCAAACCTTCCACCTGCCCGCGCAACCGAAAAATGTCAATATTGCGAATTCCGCCGGGATAGAGTTCAAAACGGATTTCCCCGTCCACGCCGTGAATACGGTAAATCGGATTAATTACCTCCACAAAATCAAAGGTTCCCTGATGAACAATGATCTGGTTGATATTCAACTTCATATCCTTATCATAGCCATGCGTACGGGGCTTTTTGGCAAGCGTGAGCAAGAGTTTTTTGTAGGTGCGCATCTGTTCTTCCCCAATACGTGCTTGCACAGCTTGCAGGAAAAAATAGGCACTTTCAAACGACTGATTTTCCAAAGGGCGTAATTTTGTGACCAAGGAATCCGGCATTCCCGCGGCGAGGAGTTTCGGGAAAGCCTCCGGCCGCAACCGTTTGACCCAACCGGGGCGATTTGCCAGCATATAATCTACGGTAAGTTTACCGGTAGAGTCTCTTTCGATCCGGATGTAGGGGTGAAATACTTCGATGGAGTTAAAGGTGATTCGCTTGGAGGTAGCTAAATTCCAGAGGTCTGCCAGATCAAAACTTTGGTGCGTATATGCTGAGTCCACCGTGATTACATAGCCACTTTCAAAGGTTTCCCAGCGCGACACTTGAACATCGTAAATCCGTAAGCCAAAAAGGGGGTTTCCTTGGATTTTCCCGATGCGGACTTCTCGATCAAATTGCTTCTCCAGAACCTCCGTCAGCTCTGCCCGGAGTTCCTCACGGGCAAAATCGGTCTCTAAAATACCGTAAATCCCGAGAGCAATCAATCCGGCGGCAACGATCAACGTCATCAGGATGATTAGCATAATTTTATGGCGAAGTTGAAGCCGTATTTTCATGGAAGGCAAATCAGGGGAAGAAGAACCACCAACATTATGTTGTGTTAGGCAGGGCAAAAAGTTCGATACTGTTGTTGACAAAAATCCCCATGAATGCGCCGGTCAGGCTACCCCACACTAGACCGTAAAGCGCACTATGTTGCAGGGAGATCGGTAATAGGTCATTAAAAGGGACGGCATAATAACGGAAGACATGCCATACCAGCAGGACTGCCAAAAGTCCCCCCACAATACCGCCAATAATGCGGGCAATCAAGGTTAGATCAAATTTGAGTTTTGGACACGAAGAAATACCCATCAGAATACCCAACACCACTGCGCCCAATATCGACTGAAACAAAAATAGAAACGCACCGGCAATAGCCCCGGTCACACCCCCATAAATCAGTTGCTCTCGGTCTTGGTGAGCGAACCCGTAAGACATCCCCAGCCCAATACCAAACAAAGCCCCATCAAAGGGATAGCCCCAACTCGCATATAACCGGTGTAGCGTCCAGAGACGGAGCATGGACTCCAACCCGAGACCGGCACCACCGAGAATAAACCCCCAAAAAACCGGAGATCGCCACAATGATTTCATCGGTCGCCTTTACTGCAATAAAGAATCCACCCCCAGCGGAGATGGATAACGTTATGAGACATAACAAATGTACAAAACTAATCCACGGTAATGTATGACTTTAGCGCTTCAAATTTATGGTCACCAATGCCTTTGACGTTTTTAATCGCTTCCACCGACGGAAAATTCCCATGTTCTTGGCGGTACGCAATAATCTTTTGAGCTGTTTTCGGTCCGATACCGGGTAATTTTATGAGCTGTTCGGCGGTCGCGGTATTAATATTGATTTTATCATGGTTGTCCGGTGATGCCGCTTCTACCGTTGCCGATTTGACCGGTTCTGGGATGGTATCCACCGGCTGGACGGCAGGCAATGGGGGCAGCGAATCACCGGTTGTAATAACCGGTTGAAGCGCTTCAAACGTTTTGGGTCCAATACCGGGGACATTCATGATCTCTTCTGGCGTCCGAAACCCGCCGTGTTCTTCCCGATACGTGATGATCTGCTCAATACGCCACTTGCCGACACCGGGCAGACGTTCCAATTCCCCGGCGTCCGCCGTGTTAATGTTAATAAGAGGAAGCGTCTCCGGTGCTCGCTCCGGCTCTTGAGATGGTGGTGAAGACAGTTCCGCGGGCATCTCGCCGACGGTAATCTGATCCCGAAAGCGTTCAAGGGTGCGGGGTCCAATCCCCGGGACATCTATCAAGTCTTCAATCGATTGAAACTGACCGATTTCGCGTCGATGTTCCAAAATCCGGGTCGCCATACGTTCGCCGATCCCCGGTAACAAGGTCAAATGCGCCACATCCGCCGTATTGATGTTGATTTTACCCATCGCTACGGTATCGCCGGCGTCCACATTTCTCCCCAGTGAATCCGGCAGGAGGCGCAAGGAATCCGCCGTTAGCCGGTCAATAGTGGCATTACCCAAATGAAATTCGGGAAATAACTCAGGATTCCGTTTTTTAACCACGATCACGCAGGAGCCAAGCAAGATAGAAATGGCTAAAAAAAGAATCACTTGGCGTTCGGTGGAGGTAAAATGAAACATGAGCTTTTCAGCAAAGCCGGTATGCCCCGAATTACACAAGCGAACGGTTGGCATACCACAGGGAGTAATCTTTTAGATATTGGTTGTTCATGGAAAATTCATCAACCGCCACAAACTCGTGTAAGGGATAATCATAGCGTTTTTTACCCTGTTTGACCTTGACCATCACTCCTTTTGTTTCGGATAGCCCCGAAACACGCAACACGGTTACAATATCACCCGGTTTTAAGCGGCTGGTATCATGGTGTTCAAAGGGTTGGGCATCGAATGGCAGTTCCAAATTTTCGCTCAAAAAGGTTTCCCAAGCAGCGAGCGCTTGGGTTTCGTCAGTGGGGTCTTCTGCCTGTGCCAAAACCTCTAAAATCCGGTCTACCGCGCCCCCCATATGGCGCCATCGAAACTTGAGTTCAATCTGCTGCAACATCCGTTCGGCGTCTTCGGGGGTATCCCGCGCTTCAGCGGGTTCAACTTCCTCTGGTTCCAAGCACATCTGTGTCCATTCCAGATCCGCACGTTCACATTGTTCGATGATCTCCATCGGGATATTTGCTAAGGTTTCACTATCCCAATCCACGTAGATCAACTCTTCATCTTCGACAATCTCCACCACACGTCCTTGCCAACCGCTAATGTCAAATCCCAAATCTGGGTCTTTTACCCCTTCCTTGACAACAACGGAATCGCCTACGTTGTACTCCATCCTTCAATCCTCACGGTTTGGAAATTAAAAATTGAAAATTATAAATGAATAAATACCGTATAATACACGCGTTTTTCCGGTATAAACTACACAGGTTAAACCCTTAAAGCTATTTTGCCCGGGAATCGACTTGGATTTGCAAAAATTGGCAACCCTGCACCCGATATGAGGTGGGGCGCACCTGTTTGGCAACTCGCGTTGCCAGATTGACGCCACCTTCACCGGTCTGGCGGGTACCGGAGAGTACGGCTATCATCGAGGGCGGAATTGCCGGTAGTTCTTGACCCCGAACCGTTGCCCCCAACTCTAAACGAAACACCTCAAAAATAACCGCATTACTCTGGTCTTTCATCTGGATGAGTTCGATCAACTGCTCCAGATTGTGAGGTTGCAGGCGCATCGGGGCACGCTGGAGTTCGATCTCTTGCCCGGATTGGGCATCACACGCGGTGACCACCAAAACCCCATCTTCCATATCCGCCGGAATAGCCATCTCAAACGTTTCCATAAACTCATCCCCACGGTAGGGGCGCAAAAATGCGGTGATTTCGACAGAACTGCCCGGCCGGACTCGATTGCGGTTCACCCGAATCCCGGTGATTTCGGCCTGTTGGGGTTCTGGGCGGTAGTTCACGGCTACGGTCACCTGTTCAACATTCACCGGTTCAAAGGTATTGGTAAGTAAGGTATTGATAGGCATAGCGGCGCTCATTCCCGCGCTAAAACCCAGTCCGGTTTCTCCAGCAAAAGTATCTTCAATGACAATATCGGCATAGCCTTCCATCGCCACGGTGACCTTCATGTCTGCCATGTATTTACCGTTGCTAAGGGAGGTTTCGACAGCGCTCATCACCGTAAAAAACAGGAAAAGGGGGGTAAGTGCCTTCGAGCGCACGATTTCGCAAGAATAGGCACGATGAAAATCCGTTTGATCGTTGGTAATCTGGATATCCAGTGGCAACATCTCTGGAATTTCCCCGATATTTCCTGCGATTCCCGTTTGCCGGTCTTGCGTCATCGTTCCAACCACATCGCCAGCGATTGCCATTTTCCATGAACTCATCAGATTGGGCATCGGGGTGATAAGATACGCATTTGTGAGCGGAAAGAGACAATTTCCGGTGAGAAACATGGGATGCCCGAATCCGGCGATTCGGTCACCATCCCGGAAGGTAACGGTGCCAGTGGCAGAGAGATTAAAATCCCCCCGCACAAATTGCACCCCCACGGCCGATCCGGCTTCCAGATCGATGCCGGACGTATCATAATAGCGGGAACTCCCCCCACTCCCCTGCATGGGAATAAAACTGGTATGCTGGAAGACCTCTTGAAAAAGCGCCATTGCCTGCGGGGAAAACCCTTCTGCAATAAGGGGCGCTTGCAAAGGACGCATGGTCTGCCCCTCTAAGCCGGCAAGGGCAGGAAAGTGTTGTGCATCCACCGCCGAGACCGGAAACTCCGGTAACACTTGTGACGCTTGAAATGATTTTTGGGCAATATCCTCAAAACTCGGTAATAGCGGCGAAGGCTCATCCACTGCTAAATCGGGTTTTTCAATCACTTCAATGAGGTCGCTCGCCGGGGTAATCCCAAAAATGGGGTCTTTCATAAAGCCCCAGCCGTATGCGAGGGCACCCACCAGCTTGCCATCAATGTAAATGGGGCTTCCGCTCATCCCACCCATAATGCCGTTGTGCTCCAGAAAATCACCAATAGCACGGGCGACAATGACATCCTTTTGGGGATAAAAACTATTGCGCAATACCCCTAAAATTTCGACTTCAAACGTGTCAATTTCTGCACCATAAAATACGCTTTTGCCCGTGGCGATCATGCCCGGTTTTAGCTGTTCCACCGGCATAATGCTGGCGGTGGTTAGCGCGTTCACGGCGGAAACGTACCCACTTAACAGTATCAATACACTGAAAAAAACGCTGACATAGAATTTTCGCATGAAAGACCTTACAACATCCCATTGGGTGAATTTGAATGATAAAACAACGCCGCCTGAATATAGTGGTGAAGCCCAACGCTGTCAACACCTTAAAACAGGGACTGGATTCCACATGGTTGCCCGGATTAAAGAATGGGTACGGCTACCAATTCGGGTATAAGGGTAGTGCAGTCCGGTAGAATCTACCACCACTTGTGACCAACATCCGGTCATCGGCAAGCATCACTGCCGCTAGGATGTCGCGCCCCGCCGGTAATCCCTGAGTGTACGGAATCCACGTATCACCGTTATGGTAAGCCGCAAACACTCCGTCGCCGATGACGGCAAACAGGTCTCCGCGCGAATTGGAGAGATAGCGCGAAATCGGACCCAAATTATAGCGCAAATCCACCCAAGATACCCCATAATCGGTGGAACGGTATAGCGTGTTCGCCCACAGGTAGAGGTACTCCTGGGCATCCACCCCCAACGGCCGGACGAACCCGCCGTAACGCGGTGGGGGGATGTTCATTTGTACCCAATCTGCACCGTTTGTTGCTTTCCAGAGGTCTTTACGGGTCAGAACAAACACCTGCTGATCCGATAATACCCGCACATCTTCGATCGTTCCCGATTGGCCTCCAAAATCATGTTGAACGCCCCACGTTCGCCCCCGATCCGTGGAAACGAGCAACGCTTCTTGATAGCTGGCGTACATTTTCCCATCGGCGGTAAAACGCAGATTATGAAAATAGGGAAATGGGGATTCATGGATTTTTTCCCAGCGCCGCCCGTTGTCATGGGAAAGATGAAGTTGCGTGTATTTGCTGTATCCGGCATCAACCTCTGTTACGCCGTACAAATCGCCTTCTGGACTGAGAAATATATTGGCAAATGTTGTTGCCGCTGTAGGGATCAACGTCCAGTGATCCCCCTCATCGGAGGAGCGGTAAATTTCCGTTTGCCCCAGTGCAATCAAATCTCCAGAGCGGGTTTGTACAATCTTCCAAATCGAGTCGCCCATCATGCCCACCTTGCGGAATTGCGGGTTAGGTGTGGTATAATCCGGTACGTAAAATAGATTTCCGGGCACTGCCAGATACAGATCATCATTTATCCCAAACGCCAGATGCACGTCGCCGGTACGGTATGGATCGGTGTGCGTCACGGTATAATAAACAGACCACGTTTGCCCCCCATCTGGGGAGTAAAATATATCCTTTGAAGCCCCATCCTGCAGGAACAGTTCGTCCGAACGTGGACGAACCCACATTTGACTTGGGATTCCATCTCCGGGCAAGGTGACCGACGCCCACCCTCTCTCTGGATGCCAGCGAACAAACTCGGTAGAATCCGTATCGGGATACATCACCGCATAGAGTTGATCGGAAGCACCCACCGCTTTTAACGAAACCGGCTGCTGTGTGATTTCATCCCAATGTTGACCCTGATCTCTGGAAATTAAAAGATGGTGGCTTATCCCCGAAGTTGAATCCGATGTAGTATAGCTCAGATACAGGATATGATTGGGACTAATCCGCAGGTCGTTGATGGTGATTTGTTGGGATGTGGTGCTTGTGAACCGCTGGGGTGACCAAGTGTAACCGTTATCCGTGGAACGATAAAGCGCCTCGATTATGCGAGTCCCTTGCCGTTGGGGAAAATGGAGATATACAACCCCATCCGGAGCCATATGCAGTTGAATGTCATCATATCTCATATCATAAAATGTGTCGATGTTTACCGGAATGGAAAGATACCGGTTCTGCCATGTTTGCCCCTGATCGGTGGAGATAACCCACCGAAAAGCCGCGTTGGGGGACGCTGGCGGCTCGATCCATACCAAATTATCCGTAGCATCCACTTGCCAATGGTGCACCTGTCCGCGGTCTTCCCACCGGTTGCCACCATCGGCGCTCCAAAACAGGTGGGAACCGGTACCCCGCACGACCAGATGCCCATCCGATAACACGTTTAACTGTTCGATATTCCCGCCATAGATGAGACCGGCCGGTTGCCACAACTGATCCGGGACAACCGTCAGCGGGTGCGGGTCGCCTTCGCAGCCACTGAGTAGGGGTAATATTGCCAGAAATCCGAGCCAGTAAAGGTCTTTAAAATTCATAACTAAGCCCTAAAATGGGGATGCGTCGAAATTGCGGGATCGTTTTTGGTGCTTTTTGGGTTATGCTCCAATAATAGCGGTCGATGTTGCGCCGGTTGTACACGTTCCAGATACTCATATAAAAGATGATATTGGATTTGAGGAAGTAAAATCGCCGGTCAACCCGCAAATTAAGCGAGTGATAATCCGGTAGGCGTAAGGCATTTATTTGAGAGCGATCCAAGATGCCCTCGTTGATCAGGCGTGACGTGAGCAGATCAAATGGCGTGTAGGGTCGCCCACCTGCCCAGGACCAGCGCAAACTAAATTCCCAACGGGCATTGGGTTTGTAGCCTCCCATCACATGAAGGCGATAGCGGTTATCAAACAGGCGCGGGTGCCAGTCGCCCTGCATATCGCGGTAGCGCGTGCGAGAGAGGGATGTGCCAATTAGCCCGTAAAAACCCTGTACCAACTTTTTTTGCAGCATCACTTCGATGCCGGCAGAATACGCTCGCCCGTCATCCCGCACATCGCCGTAATTGCGATATTCATCCCGGTAAATCACATCATCGGCGATGAACCGGCGCGGGTCATCCGGGTCAAGAGGAAAGTTGGAATAATCTTTAACGTAAAGTTCTACCGTGAGTTGTGTATCTGGGGTGAACCGGAAATTCGTACCAACGATATAATGAAACACCTGCAGATTCTTATTATCCTGATTGCCTGCCGCCTGCGAATAGAGCACCAGCGGCGGCGCTTGGTAGATCAAGCCACTGCCAAGATTGATCTGCCAGCGGTCACTAAGATGGTAGGTCAGGGAAAAACGGGGCACGAGCTGAGTACGGTGATTATAGGAAAACCGGTCTAGCCGTAATCCAGTCGTGAGGGTTAATCGAGGAGTGACATACCACATGTAGCTGAAAAAAAAGGCGGTTTTGGTGGTGTATAAGGCACTATCGACGGCTAATTCCGGGATGATTGCCCCGGACGCACTGCGATAGGATTCCAGATAGTAGTCATAATCGGCGCGTTCGTGGCTAACCTCCAACCCAAATTTAAACTGATGATTCCACGCCAGCCGGTAAAAATTGATGTTCCGCAGGTGGTACAATCGTTCCGTGTAGTTATTGCGAACGTGCTCGGTGCGGTTGAATTCAGTGAACCAGCGAGCGAATCCACGGTTGACCGTATGGGAAAGTGCGGTCTGGGAGTACCCACCGCGCCATAAATAGCGCCAGTTGACGCCAAACGTATGCTGATCCGCGCCTAAATCCCCGGTGGTACCCGTGCCGTCATCCCATGTGGCATCGTACCGCCCCCCAAGGTGGAGTAAATTGATCTGGTGTTGGGGAGACAAATTAAAAGTGATTTTGCTTTGGGCATCTGTGTAGCGGGGTGCTAAACCTTGGTCATCCACCCCAGCCCAATCCACCAACAAATCCAGATTACTCCGCCGGACAGAGGTAAATCCAGCGCCGCGATGATGGGGTAAAGGACATTCCAACATTAACGCAAAACCGGTTAAGTCTGCATCCAGCTTGCCGTCAAATTCGTCTGGATTACCTTCTCGCAATTGAATTTCGATGATTGATGAGAGCCGGTCGCCATATTCTGCTCCCCACCCTCCGGTATAAAAACGAACATTTTCGATCACATCACTATCAATCATCGACAGTGATCCCCCCGACGAACCTTGCATCCCAAAATGGTTGATATTGGGAACCAGCATGTTATCCACATAATACGCATTTTCCACCGGACTACCTCCCCGGACAATCAGGTCATTAATGCGATCATCCACTTGTGCAGCCCCGGGCGAGGCAGATAAAAACCGGCTGACATCACCGGCGGTTCCGGGGGCACGGCGAATTTCCTCCGCATTAAAGCGGGTTACACTCACTGGATTGCCCACATCATGCTCAAAATAACCGGCGGTGACTTCCACTTCAGCCATCTCAAATACCGCCTCCTGAAGTTCCACCGGCACAAACGTGAGACGATTTGGGCGGACGACCACATCTGTGCGCATTTGTGTTTGGTATGCCACATGGGAGATTTGTAGCGTGTACGTTCCAACGGGTACATCCGGCAGGATAAATTCACCATTTTCACCGGAAAAAGTGATCAAGTCACTCTTTAATAGGGTGAGATAGGCTCCCGCAACAGGCTGTTGGGTTTGCGCTTGGGTGATTGTTCCTTTGATCGTTCCTGTTAAGGATTGAGCATTTGCCGGAAGGGCAATAAAGATGAATAGTATCCCTGTTCTGAAAAACCGGACCATGTGTACCTCAGGCGATAAAACATATACGTGTCATCCGGCAGTAACCCGCTGGCAATAAAAAAGGCGTCGATTTCTCGTTAATCGGCGCCTGGCAGAGAGGTGAACGGCTGGCAGGTCAAATGAGCAATGATTTTTCCGTTTTGCCATCAAAAAAGTGGAAATGTTCGGGGTTGAGTTCCACATTCATCATCTGTCCGTATTGTGGAATTTGGCGTGTATTAAGGCGGGCAAGCAGGGTGGATTCATCAATATTAAGATAAACGATCACTTCATTGCCCATCGGTTCGACCACGCCGACTTTCGCCTGAAATATGCCTTGCGCATCACTGGCGTTGATATCTTCTGGGCGGATACCAAAAATCACCGGCCGGTTGATGTGATGTTTCAAATGGTCTTGATAACGTTCCGGTACTGGAATCTGAATCGATTGCTTGTTGGTGAACTTCAGCCCATCGGCTTGGATAATTTCACCGTGCAGAAAATTCATTGAAGGACTCCCAATAAAGCCAGCCACAAAGACATTCGCCGGATGGTCGTAGAGGTTGAGGGGGGTATCGCACTGCTGAATATACCCATCATAAAGGACGGTGATGCGGTCTCCCATCGTCATGGCTTCCACCTGATCATGTGTAACATAGATCATGGTTGCTTCCAATTCATGGTGGAGCCGTTCGATTTCCGCCCGCATTTGCACTCGTAATTTAGCATCAAGGTTGGAGAGCGGCTCGTCAAACAAAAAAACCTTTGGTTTGCGCACGATTGCTCGCCCGACGGCAACTCGTTGGCGCTGTCCACCGGAAAGGGCTTTGGGTTTGCGGTCAAGCAAGTCTTCCAAGCCTAAAATTTTGGCGGCGTCTTTCACCCGCTGGTCGATCTCATGTTTGGGGAATTTACGGAGTTTTAGTCCAAATGCCATGTTATCATAAACGGTCATGTGGGGATAAAGGGCGTAGTTCTGAAACACCATCGCGATGTCGCGGTCTTTGGGCGGAACATCATTAACGATCCGGTCACCGATGTGGATTTCCCCGGAGGTAATTTCCTCCAGACCGGCGATCATGCGCAGGGTGGTGGACTTTCCGCAGCCGGAGGGTCCAACAAAGACCATAAATTCCCGGTCGTTAATCTCCAAATCATTATCTTTGACGACGTGAACACCACCATCATAAATTTTATTGACTTTTTTTAGGAGTACTCGTGCCATTTTTATCCCTCATGTTTAATTTTTATTCCTCATGTTTAGATATGAATTTTTGAACATTGTGTTAGACCAAATTTAGCGAATCCAGCAAGCTAAAATTCGGATAAATATACCACAAAGTCTTAAATAGACTAACAAAACACTCCCTCAAGTTTCTATGTATATTTTACTCAGGCACGTTCGCACTTCCCAAAGGGAAATCTAAAGCATTCGGGGTAGATGCAATACGCTTTCAGAGCGCATTGCACCGCCATTGCATTTAGGGAACAATCTACGAGTCGAGGTTAAAAATCCAGCTCGGAAAAATCATCCTCCTCATAATCCTCATCTTCATATTTTTCGTAAATGATTTCGTCGTCAAACTCATCATCAAATTCATTACCGGCGGATTCCCCCAATGACGCATCAAACACAATCCACTCATCCTGATCGACGGGAACTTCTTCTTGAAGAATAATGTCCGTAACGTATTGGTAAACTTCCTTTAACGGCACATTAAACGGGACTTCGATCATCATTTTGTGAAGCGACATCTTTTCCTGTAGTTTCTCCAGTTCAATAATGATCTCATCACCTTCTAGCTTTTCAACCGGCACGATTTCCGTGAGTCCTAACACCTCACGCACGGTTTTGTACTCATGAAAATCATCAACATCCTCGATTTCAAAATCAGATTCCAGAATATCTTCCTCGTCGTAGAAATCTTCGAGCTGATCGATAAAGTCTTGAGGATCATCTCGCTTAACTTTCTTCTTCATGAAATACGACCTTTCGCCTGCGGTGTGATGAAAATGAAATGTCAACACTTATTGATTTGCTAAAATTTCAGCATAATGAATGGTTTGAATAGGTATGTTTTGGCGTTTCAAGAGTCCGTTTAAGTGCATTAAACAACTGGAATCTCCCGCTGTGAGATAGTCTGCACCCGTGGCACACACTCCGGTGATTTTATCGTTCCCCATGGCAGTGGATATTTCGGTGAATTTTACCGCGAAGGTGCCCCCAAAACCGCAACATTCCTCTGCATTGTCCATTTCTACCAGTTCCAACTCGCGCACAGCCGCCAACAACTGACGAGGCTCGGATTTAATCCGAAGTTCGCGTAAACCATGACAGGCATCGTGGTAAGTCACTTTATGCGGGAAGCGGGCACCGACATCAACCGTTTGTAATTGGTTCACCAAAAAATCGGAAAATTCGTACATGTGGCTCGCGATGTGCCGGACATCACCGGCTAGAGCCGGGTCCATAAGCCATTTGGGATAAAAACACGTTACCATCGTGGTACAAGACCCGGAGACCGACACAATCGAATCCGCCCCAGAAAAGACCTTTACTAACCGCTTTGCTACCCGCCGGGCTTCTGCATGATACCCGGAATTAAATGCCGGTTGGCCACAACACGTCTGTTCCACAGGAAAAACAACCTCGTGCCCTAGACGCCGCAGAATCCGCACGGCGGAAACCGCTACATGGGGATAAAATTGATCCACGATGCATGGAACAAAAAGCGCTATTTTCATGCGTATTCATGTTTGTTATCAAAAGTAAGCCGGACTCAATTCGGCATCTTACCAGACAGGGAATGGCACTGTCAAGCCATTTTTTGACAAAACCGAGCCTTGTACCTTATTAAGGTACAAAAGGAGTTTATTGGTTACAGTTATTTTGGTGATAAGTCAAGAAAAAACGAAATCAGGAGGTTGTAACTTCCAGCCGGAGCACCCGCTGGAGCCACCAATAAGATGCGGAACCGGTCAGCATATTGGAAATGACAAATGCGCCAAAAATACCCTGTAAACCAAACAGATACGACCCGAGATATGCCAGCGGAATATAAATGCCAAATACCCGAATCACGGTGAGTAGTGATGAATGAAACGGGCGGTTGAGAACATTCAGACAGGTGTTAGAGAGAAGCAATACCCCCTGCAATCCATATCCAATAGGCGCGATACTAAAGTAGAGAACGGCAGTAGCGATAACCATTGGGTCTGGATTAAACACCCTTGCCACCTGTGGTCCACATACCAACAACCCCAGCCACATGACCCCTCCCCACAGGAAGGCGAAGCGCTGGCTGTACCGGATCCCCCTTTCCACCCGGTCATATTGCTGGGCACCCCAGTTTTGCCCCACAAATGGACTCATCACCGAATTGAGCGCAAATAGCACCGTCAAAGTAAATGCTTCCACCCGCGTTCCGACCCCAAAACCGGCAACAGCTTCCGTGCCGTAGCTTGCTACTAAACTCGTGATAATCCCACTGGAAAGGGGAACAATGATATTCGTGCCGCCTACCGGCAGACCGATATATAAAATTTTTCGCCAGGAGGCAAACCCCTCCTGCAAACCCGGTATTTCAAGAGTGATCATCTTCTCACGGCGATAAAGAACCCACAACGCGACAAAAAACGTTGTCGCCCGAGCACAAACGGTGGCAATTGCCGCTCCGGCAATCCCCAAACGAGGGACGGGTCCCAGCCCGAAGATCAACACTGGATCGAGAATTATATTGACGGCAACCGCTACTAACATGACCAAACTTGGAGTTTTGGTGTCTCCGGTGGCACGTATGGCATTGTTACCCACCATCGGGACCACCACAAAAATCGTCCCGCTATACCAGATGCGCATGTAGGCATGGATCAAAGGCATAGTCTGTTCGTCCGCACCCAGCAACCGGAATACGGGGTCAATGGTCAAAAATCCAACAGTCGCCATTAGAGCAACAATGAGCAGCGACAGCGAGAGGGCATCCGTAGTCAACCGGCGCACCTGGTGCGGGTCACCTTCCCCAATCGCGCGGGAAATGACCGCAGACGCGCCAGCACCCAGACCAAGAGTCAGACTGTTGAGAATCATCACCACCGGAAACGTGAAACTGATCGCCGCTAGTTCCCGTGTACCCAGTTGACCTACAAAATAGGTGTCGACTAGATTGAAGGCAATCATCGCGATAATGCCAAAAAACATCGGGATCGTTAAACGAACCAGTGTAGGGGCAATATCACCTTCGGTAAGGCGGGCTTTGGAGGGCGGGGAGAACCTCAAAATGATGCTCCCCAAAGATGCATCAAAACGACAACGATCCCGATGAAAAGGAGTGCAGAAAAAAATATCTTCAAGCGTTTTAAGCGATGCTGACGCCATTGCAGGTAAAGCGGTAAGTTCAAGTAATACGTGCCCAGCCCTACCAGACACAACCACCCTTTCTTTTGTAAACGGGCTAACCGCCAGCGAATAAACGGATTTGTGGGAAAAAGTGTTATGGCGCTTTCAGCGGTGATCGCATTTTCTTTACGGCATGTTGAGATCAACCGCCGATCAATGATACTGATGATGGCAAAATATACCGTGAGAATACTCCCAATGGTTTTAGCGTATTCAATCATGAGTTTATAACTTGCTGGTAAGATTGCTTTAATAATGATTGGAAATGATGAACTCCGCTCTCCCGCTTGACCGAAAAACGACCTTTATCATAAGCGCGGGAGTTCAAGCCTCGTTGCACCCACTCGCAAATCTCGATATCTTCCTGTTGAATTTCATCGCTGTAGGCAATATCCTGCTCGATCAACTGGAGTGCCTCCGGCGAAGTCACATCGTCATAAAAATAGTCAAAAATGACTCTACACCGCTGGTGATCGACCGGTATGACCCGATTCGTTTGCAATCGCCCCGGTAGAATATTGAGCATGAAATTGGGATAGACAAAATAATAAAACGCTTCACCTTCTTCCCGGCTGTAAAAATTTGCTGCTTGCTGGAATGGGCTATGTTGGAGGGAGTAGTAGGGATAGGTTTCGGTGATATAATTTTTGTAATCGAGCAATTTTGCCAATTCAGGATGGACAAACGGTAAGTGGTATCCTTCCAGATAGTTATCGACATAAACTTTCCAGTTGCAGGCGATGTCGTACACCACGCGGGAATGAAACTTTTTGGTTTCCAAACGGATTGGCGCAATGCGCTCCGTAATACCGGTTAAAATGTCCTTCAACGGTGGCGGGTCATCCGCCAAATGGACAAAAATCACGCCTTCCCACACATCCAGCCGGATGGGAATCAGCCCGTAATCCTGTTTATCAAACAACTTTACAAAGTTAAATTCTGGCACACCCCGTAATTGCCCGTCAAACTTATAGACCCAGCCGTGATAATGGCATTTTAAGACGTGCTCACAATGCCCATCTGCAGTCGCCAATGGACCACCCCGATGACGGCAGACATTAAAAAATGCCCGCAATTGATCCGCTTTATCGCGCATCACCAGAATCGAATTCCCCGCAACATCTGCCAGAAGATAATCACCCGGCTTGGGGATTTTATTGACGTGTCCAATTCCTTGCCAAGTTCGAGCAAAAATCCATTCCTGATCAAGGGTGTGCAAAGCGGGATGGGTGTACCAACTGGAAGGAATGGTCTCGGACTCGTCCAGCGGGTAAATCTGGAGGTTTTCTGGAGTGAAATCCGGTAAATCGTTCCTCTGAGTCCTTTTTCTCATTTTTCTCATTTCCATTCGCTTTTCATCTTCATCTATAATAATGTGAAGGGCCTCCACTGGATTTGGCGCATTTCGTACACCCGATCCTGTTGGTGACTAATTTTAATGCCGGTTCAATGGGTAGAACGGTTAATTCTGGGTGTTCGTGATAGGTACTAATTACTTAAAATTCAATACCTTAAAGGTTATGTTGGCACTTTTTCAAATGGGATCATAGTAGCTTTCTATTCCACGAGTTGGTTGAAAAGCGATATTTGATTCGTGGGGGCTTACATTCCCAATAATTCCCGAGCATGTTGGCGAGTGACTTCACGGATGGTCTCTCCGCCCATAATTTTGGCGATCTCTTCGATGCGTTCCTCTAAGTTTAACCGGCGGATTTCAGTTTTGGTCCGCCCGCCGGATTCGATCTTTTGCACCGAAAAATGCACCGTCCCTTTTGCCGCAATCTGGGGTAGATGGGTAATGCAGATCACCTGATGCGAGGTGGCAAGAGCTTTTAGTTTTTCACCGACCACCTCCCCAATGCGTCCACTGATGCCGGTATCGATTTCATCAAAAATAAATGTGGGTACCGGGTCAATCTCTGCCATGACGGATTTGAGGGCTAACATGGTGCGCGAGATTTCCCCACCCGAAGCTACTTTTGCCAGCGGGGCAAGGTCTTCACCCACATTTGCCGAGAGCATGAACTCAATTTTATCCATACCGGTGGCATCTCCGGTAAATGTTTGGTTGCCGTGTATAACCGCTCCGCTGGACTGTGCTTCCTGAGAGACATTGATTTGAAACCGGGCGTTCATGCCGAGTTCCCGCAACACCGTCTCTACCCGCGTTTGGATGGTTTCGGCAGTGGTTTGTCGCTTTTGGGAGAGTTCTATTGCGAGCGCGGAATATGTTTTTTGTGCTTGAGTTAATGCGGCTTGTAATTCGGTTAGACGATCCTCGTTGTGTTCGATATTCTCTAATTTTTCACGAAGGTCATCTGCGTATGCCAACAATTCATCCACGGAACTGACCCGGTACCGTTTTTTGAAGCCTCGAATCACTGCTAAACGCCGCCGGATCTCCTCCATCCTTTGGGGGTCAAATTCCAATTTTCCCAGATATTTTTGTAGGGTTAGCGACAACTCCTCAATCAAGACGGTCAAGGATTCCGCATGTTCGGTTGCCTCTTGCATGTTGGGGTCAATCGCACCGATTTTTTCCAACGCGGCATGTACGGTTGGGGCGAGGTTCATGAGTGAGCCATCCCCTTGATACAATGTTTGATAAGCGTTGTTGGCATGCTCATAGAGGGTTTCCACATTCTCCAGAAATTGCTCTTCCTGCACCAGCTCTGCTTCTTCACCCGCATAAAATCCCGCGTTATCAATCTCATTTAGTTGAAATTCATAAATATCAATCTGACTTTGCATCTGTTCCACGCGTTTTTGGTGCTGTTTTACGTCACGTATCGCCTGCTGGTAAGCGCGGTATGCGATTCCCACCTGTTCACGCAACGCCATCAAGTGCCCAAACTGATCCAGATAATCCCGCTGAATCTCTACGGCAAAAAGAGATTGATGCTCATGTTGGCTATGAAGATTTGCCAATCGATCCCCGATAGCTCGT
Organism: Gemmatimonadota bacterium; assembly: GCA_003697105.1. Classification (GTDB taxonomy): domain Bacteria; phylum 4572-55; class 4572-55; order J002; family J002; genus J002. The sequence goes on from RFFQ01000011.1 coordinate 27,112, forward strand.
AACACATTGAGTGTAATAGGATTACCGTTTATAAAGCAGCGGTTACGCCCGGTCTTGCTGATCTCGCGGGTAATAACCACGGTGTGATCCTCACCGGTTTCTATGCCGGTATCCTCCAATATCTGCCGTAGGTCTGCCCGGCCAAAAATATCGAAAACACCCTCAACCCGCGCAGAATCGGCTCCCGTACGAATCACCTCCGTCGAAGCCCGGTCCCCCAGTAACAACCCAAACGCATCGATTAAAATCGATTTACCGGCGCCGGTTTCCCCAGTTAAAATGGTCAACCCCTCACTAAAATCGATATTTAAATCTTCCAATAATGCGTAATTTTTGATTCTAAGGTGTTGTAACATGTGAGTTTGACGAGTTTATGAGTTTATGAGTTTGTGAGTTTTATGAGTTTGTGAAAAGTGCCAACTGCTAAATGTTCATCCAGCAATAGTTTCAACGTTTTCTTTAAATTCCCGTCCTAATGCGCGCATTTCATCCAGCACGGGGATATAAATTGCGGGGTGCATTGGGATGCGACAACCGGTTAACTCCAATTTACCGGTTAAAACCAATTTTGCCGCAATCGCCGCGGGCAGACCAACGCTTTTGGCAATTGCGGTAAACCCATCGACGTCACCGTACTCAATAAAGGAGGAGATATGGCGTTCCTTACGGTTATGTTCTTCAGGGAAATAGGCTTCCAATTTGTGGAGTAGGATCACCATATCGCGGGCATGAGGCGGAAGTGCCAATTTGCGGGCCAACAAAACAGTCATTGCTTCCGCTGGGGTACTGACATCCGTATCCACCTTTTCATCGGATAAAATTCCCAACCAGCGTAGGTTCTCCATCACTTTACCGGTGGGATTGATATGCAGATAATTTGCTACACGTTCTTCCAAACTTCCGGAAATGGTCAACGGGAGAAACATCTCGGTGATTTCGGCATACGTGCGGTCTTTCAGGTTCGGAATTTTAAGTTGTTCATTGGGGTAACCTAACCGCACAATTTGTGACCACGTTTCACTCCAGCCGGGGAAGCGTAAAGTTGCCCGGATCATGGTTTCCACTTCATCCAGTTGGAAAATTTTTTGATAAATCAGCGAATCGCGGTTGGGATAGGCTTCCATCAACCCGACACCATCCACTTGCACGGGCCACGTCTGGCGAAACACGGCGTGATGTGGTAACAGCTTGATTTTGCCTTCTTCCATGTATTGTGCCCCGTACTCCCCGGACATAACAACATTCCGCGGATTCCATGTGGTACAATATTTTAACGGATTGGTATCATACTGTGGATCGGGCACGGCACTACCGTAGGAGATGAACGAAGTTACCACCCCATGGCGACTTTTGATGTCTTGCAACATTTTCATCGCCATCATGTGATCGATACCGGGATCAAGCCCCATTTCGTTGAGAATTAACAATCCTTTACGGAGTGCATCTTGATTGAGATCGGCAACTTGTGGATTTTCGTATGATGTGGAAATCATGTGAGCGTTGTGATGAATACAATCCAACGCAACGATGTACTGGAACGGAGGTGCCAGCATACAAATCACCAAATCCGCCCGTTCAATCTGGCGAGAGCGCATGGCTTCATCATTAATATCAAAATAGATGGCATCTCCCCGGGGATGCCCACCAATTCGTTTTTGAGCCAGTTCTTCGTTAATATCACCCACGGTTACGAACCAATCGCACTCTTCCGCATGTTGAAGCAGATAATCAATAAGATAAGGGGAACTCAACCCCGCCCCAATAACAAAAATATGTTTCATTACAAACCTCTTAGGGATTAAAATTTAAAAATTTTTTGGCAATTATATCGATCTAAAACCGGTGACCCGATCAGGCGTAAAATCTTCATCAAAGGAACGCCTCCATGTACTTATAATCCGGGGTAAGCTCGCCTTGATACAGGATCACCGCCCGGCGGATTTCCGGTGGCAAATTGCATTCCTCAAATGGACCGGAAAAATCGGCAGTGGCAATGGCTTTAACAAACGGTTTCAAGCCTTCACTGAATGCCGTGGAGGACTCCCGCGGGAGTTCACAAGGTAGATTATCCACCGCCATCATCACCAGCCCAACGCCCTCATAACCATCAGTTGACCAACCGTCAAACGGATTATAAACAAACGCCGGCTTATCCGGTTTGGTGGCGTGGGTGGTGCATTCAATCGAGCCTTCAATATCGCAACTGATGTCACCCACGACACGCAAGGTGGGCGTTTCCTTATCCGAGTATAACTCCCGGACAAAATCTTTACTGAGGAGCCGCGGGTAATCTTCCGTCCAATAAATCCCGTTGATCAACACCGTGAGATAAGGCACATATGGCTCAAATTTGGAACGATATTTTTCGGGATGTTGGTAATAATCTTGAAGATCAAATGACACGCCTGCCACTTTCGGTTCGACCAAATCGTGCTCGTAAAAAACAACCTTGTACACATGATGGGTATCCTCCTTAGCGCGGGCGTACACCTCCGCCAATTCATCCGGGCGAACCTCAATAACCGGCAAACCTTCCAGAATTTCTTGTGCGCCTTGTGACACATTGCCATAACCGGCAAAACCGATCACGAACGGCGCCAGTTTTTTATCAAACCCTTGGTCTCTTATCACGGCGCCCACACCGGCAATCGCGGCTTTGGCATCCGCTAAGGTGGGATATTCGTAAGCGTGTTTGACCGTTTCAAACGGATTCGCAATGGATTCCCACGCCAGCCGTTTACCCAGCGTCCAAAGTGTTTCCACCATACCGGCTAAACCGGCATACTTACCGAAAAAGATCAACCGGCGACCTTGGTCATCGGTAATTTTCTCGTAATCGATCAGGTTACACTTGAGGGACATCATCTTTTTCAGCATCGGCATATTGTAATCCTGCCCTTTGATCGTATGCGAGAAAAAGACATACGTTTTGTGCGGCTCAAACATATACATCGGGATTTCCTTCACGGCAAAAATTACCGGACAAAGTGATAAATCCTCATGAACTTTTGCCCCCACCGCTCTATATTCGTCATCAGTGAAGACCCGAATTGAAGACGGTTGTACCCAAACCTCGATTTCGTCCTCTTCAATCAGAGATTTTACGTGAGCTGGCACCAGCGGAACACGCCGTTCCCACTGATTTTTGTCTTCACGGCGAATGCCAATCATCGCTTTCATAAATCACCTCCTATCCTAAAGGTCTAACATAAACAAAATTCTAGGGTTAGAATGCTGTGAGTGATACTCATAACAACATGAAAAGTCAAGCATATTTTATCTTACCAACGCACGGCACATAGATGGAAATTGCTATAATTTAATGTTGACAATCATTCCCGTGAAAAATATGTTAGTAAACCTTTTACCAACAATTTAATTTTCTGCATTGAGGGTATTCATGCGTATTATCACGGGTAGTGCTCGCGGACGACGGTTAAAAACGATCAACAGTCGCCGGGTTCGTCCCACCAGCGACCGGGTAAAAGAAACCTGGTTTAATATTATTGGCGAGCGAGTGCGCGGTGCCGCGGTACTCGATCTGTTTGCCGGCACGGGAAATCTCGGGGTAGAGGCACTCAGTCGCGGGGCGTTGTTCGTTGAATTTGTGGATAATCATCGCCAATCGGTCAACGTCATCCGCGAAAATCTCAAATTGACCGGCTTCGAGGCTGAGGTGTTCTGCGAGGATGTTCGAGATTACCTGAGCCGGTTTAAATCCTACCAAACGGAAACGAACCCCACATTTGACCTCATCTTTGCCGACCCCCCTTATAACCAAGATCAAGTCAAACGCCTGGTGCTTTCCATCCATCACAAAAATATTTTGAAATCTGGTGGTTGGCTGATGATAGAGCACTCACCCCAAGAACGGGTTCACACCGAACAGACTCGCTTCTGCGTCTTCCGTGAAAAATCATTTGGGGATACGCAACTCTCATTTTTACACCAAAAAGACCCCCTTGCTTACATCTAAAAGAGGATTTTATGATGACCACATGGCTCAAATACACTTGGTTTATTCTCCCCTTGCTGATTGCCGGGTGTGCCCAGACCGTCACCCGAGTTGATGACTTACAACCGGCAGGGTACCTTTCAGATGAACGCCTGAATGAATCCTCCGGGTTAATTAAAAGCCGCCAATACGACAATGTCTTTTGGACTCACAATGATTCCGGGGATACCACCCAATTGTTTGCTATCACCGCGGAGGGTCAAACCATACGGCACTATTTCGTCCAGAATGCCCGCAACGTGGACTGGGAGGATATTGCCCTCGATGAGGAAAATAATCTCTATCTGGCGGATGTGGGGAACAACCGCCAGACGCGAACAGACTTGAAAATCTACAAAATTCCTGAACCCAACCCCACCGACCCCACCAGTGTTGCCCGTGCTACCGAAATGGTAATGGTAACCTATCCCGATGGCAATTTTGATTGCGAAGGCATTTTTTGGCGGCAGGGGCAGTTGTACCTCATCACCAAAGCTTGGGAAGGAGAAACCCAACTCTATCGCCTACCCCAGTGGATGAACGGCACCCAACAAACCCTAGAACGAATCGGCAAGCTGAATATTAAAGGATTGGTCACTGCCACGGATTATTCTCCCGCAAACCATCTACTGGCAGTCCTTGCCTACCGCACCCTCTGGATTTATACCGATGACATCTTTGAGAACCCAGAAGTAGAACCCCTCCACACCATTGTCCTCGCCCTAAAACAGAATGAAGCTATTTGTTGGGATGGCGACGTGTTGCGGGTCACCAATGAACAGCGGGATATGTACGAAATCCCTCCCTCAATTTGGCAAGAACAGACCGAATGGCTTCCCCCTCGACCGGAAATCGAACTCCCCCGCCTCAAAAGCGTTCAACTGGATGGAAAGTTGACCGAGTGGACATCCACATACCAACTCCCGCTAGATACCTATGCGGAGGTTGACCTGCCAGACGCCCATCTTTATGCCGGATGGCAACCCGCGGGGCTTTATATCGCCGCCGAGGTGCCGGTGGATTCCATGCAATTTGCCCCTCGCGATCAATTCTATCAAGGGGATTGCCTCATGCTCATGCTGGATATCCAAAATGAAAAAAAGCAATGGTTTACGCCGGACACCTATCATTTTTGGTTTGCCTTTGATGACAGTACGCACCAACCCTACGCCGGACGTTGGAAACACGACGGTGACCAACAAGAAGCAAGCCGGTTCAATCTACCTGAGATTGAGGTCGCCGGTACAACCGGAGCCAACCGCTACCAACTGGAAGCCTTTATTCCGGCAAACGTCTTGGGTCAGGAGCAATTTTCACCCTCAACCGCCTTCGGTGGCAATGTCCAGATTTGGGTGCCCAGCACCGGTGCGGAATATACGTGGGGCTATTCCACGAAAGAGTATTACAGCTTTGATAAGCCCTACCTGTGGGGCACGATCCGGTTGAAAAAATAAATCACCCAAGCCTGAGGGAATTCCATGGATCACGATCCTGCCAAGCTGAATATTGAACTCTCCCACATCCGGAAAAATTGGATTCCGCTGTTTTCCGTGCGGCGTCCCGTGACGGTGGTCACCTTGCTAGCAAGTTTGCTCGTCGTGGGCTTTATCGCCTATACCCGCATCCCGCTGGAGATGATGCCGCGCGGCTTATCATTCCCCTATTTGGGGGTCTATGTGCCCTACCCGAACAGTACCCCGCAAGAGACCGAAGAACTGGTCACCAAACCGGTGGAAGAGATGATGCGCACCGTAAGTGGGATTGAAGAAATGAGTACCGACACCAGCGATCAGGGCGTTTGGTGCGGCATGATGTTTCAACAACATGTGGATGTCGATGAAGCCTATGCCCAAATTCGGGATCGCACCGAACGGCTCATGGCAGAACTGCCCGAAGAGGTAGAACGCATCTATTTACGGAAATTCTCACAGGATGACGATCCGGTCATCTGGTTTGTAACCTCTTACGATGAGAACGCCGTCCCAGACCCATTTTTCCTATTGGATACGCACGTCCGGCGACGCTTGGAACGGGTAGCCGGTGTCGCCAAAGTGGAGGTGTGGGGCGTGGAACAAAAAGAGATCATGATTGATGTGGATCAAGATCGGGTGCGGGCGCTAAACGTCAATCTATATCAGGTCATTCAGGCGTTACAGCGCGACAATTTCACGATGACCAGCGGTTTTGTGAATGATGGCGGCAAAAAACTGTATGTGCGCTCCATAGGACGCTTGCCGGACATCAGCGAAATTCAGAACATGCCGGTAGGCAACCGTGGAGTACAATTAAAAGATATTGCCACCATTACCTATGATATTCCCGGTTACCGTTGGTTTCAACGGGCGGGTCGCCAAAAAGCCGTGCAATTCGGGGTTTACAAGACATCAATGGCAAACACCGCCGAAACCTGTGGGGAGGTCGAACGCATCTTGCACGAGGAAATTGAGACCCACCCAAGCCTTGCCCCATTCCAATTCGATATACTGTATAATCAAGGCGATTATGTCAAAGAATCGATCCAAAATTTGGTTAACACGGCGCTCTGGGGAGGCTTTTTTGCCTTTATTGTGTTATTTATCTTCTTGCGACGGTTTCGCATGACACTGATTATCAATTTAGCAATCCCGCTTTCCCTCCTGATCACGGTGACAATCCTCTATTTTATGGGCTGGACGCTCAACGCGATTACCATGATGGGGCTAATGATTTCGGTTGGATTGGTGGTCGATAATGCGATTGTTATTGTAGAAAACATCTACCGGATGAAAGCCGAAGGGTTAACGGCACAGGATTCTGCCATTTTGGGAGCGAGTGAAGTCGGGCTGGCAATCACTTTAGCCACCTTGACCACCGTCGTGGTCTTCCTGCCCCTGATGCTCATGGGAGATAACGCCATCATGGCGTGGTACATGTTACGGCTCGGATTACCGGTCGTTTTAGCCCTGATCGCCTCATTATGTGTCGCTTTGGTATTTATCCCGTTGGCGGCAACCAAAGTGACGTCTTCCAAGCCGGTTAAACCGTCACGGGTGATCAACACCATGCTCGGTTGGTATGAAGCCGCCTTGCGCTGGACGTTAACCCACCGGGCAGATACCACGATTATCGTTATCGGGTTGCTCATCAGCATGGGCTGGGCATCCAGCCAGCTGGGCATGACGGACGAAGAAGGGCACATCAACAATTTTAATGTGTGGGTAGATTTCCCATCAAATAACAGTATCCAACGTACCTATGACATCGTGCGGGCAATTGAAGATACCGTTTATGCCCATGCTGAAGAATATCGCTTAAGAACGGTCAGTACCAATTTCCGGCGAACCCAAGCCCGCTTTAATGTGTTCCTGCAAGCGCCTCCCAAATATCAGTGGTATGATACCCTCTATCAGGGAGTGCGCCAGTTACTTGGCATCCCAGTGCCCCGGATAATGACCCGGAACGCGGTGATTGAGGACGTGAAAAAGCGATTACCCGAATTTCCCGGGGTGGAGTACCGGTTCGGGTGGCAATCTGGCAGCGGGAATAATGCGGCGGTCAATATTACGTTAACCGGAGATGATACGCAGACATTGTTTGAACTCGCCCAGGAGGTCAAGCGTCGTATCCAGTCCATCCCGGAGGTGGTCAGTGCTGAGATCGATCTGGAAAGCGGCTACGATGAAATTCAGGTTAAATTAAACCGGGAATTATCGCAAAAATACGGTTTTGACCCCCAAGTGATCGTGGGCACATTGCGCTACGCACTGGCGGGTCTTGATCTACCCGATTATCGCACACCGGATCAGGAAATCCCGATGAGCATTGGTTTGCAACCGGAAGATCGTCGCAATCTACACCAACTTAAAAATTTGACGATCAGTTCCATGACCGGCAACCTGATGCCTCTGGATACCTTCGCGGATTTCCATATCGCCAAAGGCATGGGGTCGATTAAGCGCATCAACGGCAAAACCTCCATTCGGGTAAGTGCCATGACCCAAGAAGCAGACTTGGAAGCACTAGGAAACAAAATCAAGCACGTGATGAAGGATTTTCAACCCCCGCGCGGTTATGAGTGGCAAATGGGGCAACGTTTCCGGCGGCTGGAGCAAAGTGGGGAATCTCAGTTATTTGCCATGATATTAGCCATTACGTTTGTCTTTTTGCTCATGGGGACGTTGTTCGAGTCCTTTTTACTGCCAATAGCAGTCATCATCTCGATTCCCCTCTCTTTTTTCGGCGCGTATTGGATGTTGTATCTCACCGATACCCCGATGAGCATGATGGTGGGGATTGGGCTCGTCATTTTAGTGGGGATTGTCGTCAACAACGCGATTGTGCTGGTCGATATGATCAACCGCTTCCGGTTAGCCGGCTACACCCGTTTTGATGCCATTTTGGAAGCTGGGAAGCATCGGTTTCGCCCGATCCTGATGACCGCCTTTACCACCATGTTCGGTTTACTGCCCATGGCACTGGGGAATTCTGCGGTGGTGGGGATGCCGTATGCGCCGATGGGTCGCGCCTTGATTGGGGGCTTGTTGACGTCCACGTTTTTAACCCTGACGGTCGTCCCACTTTTTTATGTCTATTTGGATGATTTACGGATGTGGCTGAAAGCCATGTGGGGTCACAGCCGTTGGTCATCGCCCCGTTATCCGAACGGCAACTAGAGTTGCATCATCACTGGGTTCGGCCCCATCTACAAAGCGAGCCACATCTGCCAGCACCGCCGCTAAGGCATCAATCGTGGGGTATTCCCCCACTTCTTGGATGATACATTCGTACCGTTCAAAACCATACAGGTCTCCTTGCGGATTTTTCGCCTCAATGATGCCATCACTACAAAAAAAGACCACATCACCCGCCTCCAAGGAGACGGTACGCTGGTCGTATTCAATTTTCGACATACAGCCAATCGGAATGCGGGTTTGGTTGAGTGGGGCATAACTCACGGATTGGGTTCGTTTGTGGTAGATGAGTGGGGTCGGTTGTCCGGCACTGGTGTAAGTCATGGTCAATGTGGAGGGGTCAAAAACCGTATAAGAGAGGGCTAAAAACATGGAGGGGTCGGTGTCCTTAATCAACCAGCGGTTGGTGGCATTCATCACTGCCCCCGGTTGGATATGGTTGTAGGCTTCGGAGCGGACAATGCCTTTCGAGATGGCCATGATAATCGCGGCGGCAATCCCTTTGCCGGAGACATCTCCCACAATCAACCCCAACTGTTGCCGTGCGGGATAATCAAACAGTACAAAGTCATAAAAGTCGCCGCCCACTTCCCGTGCCGGATTGGAGACCGCGTCAATTTCGAGTCCAGAGACTGTCGGGATAACAGATGGTTGCAATCCTAATTGAATCCGGCGGGCAATTCGCAGTTCGCTCAGTTGCTCGCCTAATTTGCGCAATTGGAGGTACTGCCGTTGGATACGCTCATTATCTTCCCGCAGGCGCAGGCTGAGCGCACGGCTGATCTGGAGGGCAATTTGGGGATGTTTCATCACGCGGTCATGAAAATCATCGCGGCTAATTCGTAGGAAAAGCCCCTTGCCTTCACAAATCCCATCCGCCGAGCGGGGTTGGTCATCAATAAGCGACATTTCACCGGCATAATCGGGGGCTTGTAAAATATTCAGTACAGTTTCGGCTTTAGCGGAGCGCCGTACAATGCGCAAGCGTCCATGGACGATAACATACATGCAATCGCCCTCAGAGCCTTCTTCAAATAGAAAATCTCCATCGGAGGCTTCCCATTCAGAGGAAATTTTCGCCAATTCGGCAACTACATCAGAAGAAAGTTCCCGAAAGAGCGAAAGCCGGGACAATAACGCTATCTTTTCATCTAGCGTCATCTTTTCCGTGTGCCGTATCGCCACAACAGTACTCCTACGAATGAAATGAGGTGCTGTGCTACTATACATGAATTTTGTCAAAAATGCAATAGAAGATCGATCAAAAATCTTGACATTCCCCACAATCTGATCTAGTCTTAACCTCAAATAAACTTCACGATAATGTGATTGAAGGATAAACGGATGAAACAGGGATTCCCTAGCGAGGAACTCCGCCGCTATTACCGGCTGGATTCCGAGCATCTTGTCAATTTTGAAACATTTGTCGGAGAAGATATTATCGAAGGACTGGCAAAAACGGAGAATATTAGCTCCGGTGGAATTTTACTCCGCACGACGATGAAACTTGAAGCGCAACAGGAACTCCGGTTACAACTTTCGATTCGGGATGAACTGATTCGGGCGCGTGGATTAGTGGCGCGTTGCTTTCCGGTGCCGGGGACTGAGAATGACATCCCGTTGTATGATATTGCCGTCCGGTTTACCGATCTGGATCGACACAGCCGTTCCGTCATTGGGCATCTGATTGCCGGAACCATGGTTGAACAGATCACGGCAGAAGAAGAGGTGTAAATGCCATACATTCCCACGGTAGCCATCATTGGACAACCCAATGTCGGTAAATCAACACTTTTCAACCGCATTGTGGGGAAGCAAATTGCCATCACGGACGACATGCCCGGTGTCACACGGGACCGAAATTATGCCCTTTCCGAATGGACCGGGCATCCCTTTATGCTGGTCGATACCGGCGGATTGGTGCCGGACCCCGAGGGCGCGATCGAACTGGCCATTAAAGAACAAGCCCTGATCGCTTTTGAAGAAGCCGATGTCATCATCTTTTTAGTGGACGGTCGTGCCCCCATCAACCGGGAAGTCGAGGACATCAGCCATCTCTTCCACAAAACGGAAAAACCGTTTTTGCTGGTTGCCAACAAAATGGATGGTGAAAAACATGAGTACGATATGTACGAGTATGTCAAACTCGGCTTTGGTGAACCCTTCCCCATTTCGGCGGCACATGGACGAAATGTGGGAGACCTATTGGATGAGGTAGTCGCTCGCTTTCCGGCACAACATACCACCGCTACGGATATAGCGGACAACTCCATCAAACTTGCCGTGGTCGGACGCCCCAATGTTGGTAAGTCTTCCATCGTCAACGCCATCTTAGGCTACGACAAAACAATTGTTACCCCCGTTGCCGGCACCACCCGCGACAGTATCGATAGCAAATTCAAACGCAATGGACAAGAATTCACCATTATTGATACGGCCGGTATGCGCAAAAAATCGCGTGTGTTACAAGCCTCGGGGGTAGAGTACTTTAGTAATGTCCGTACCATCAAATCCATTCATCAAAGCGATGTGGTACTCTGCTTATTGAATGCGGAGGAAGGTGTAGTACAGCAAGATCATAAAATTCTCTCCTATGTTCGAGAGAATTACAAGAATTTAATTTTAGTGGTCAATAAATGGGATTTGGTAGAAAAAGATCACCGTTCGATGAACATCTTCCGCAAAAACATCCGCGAAAAACTCAATTTTGTGGACTATGCGCCCATTATTTTCACCTCTGCCCGCACCAAACGGCGTGTGTTTAACGTGATCGATAAAGCGGTGGAGGTCTATCAGGAGTCCCAGCGACGAATCCCCACCGCGGAGCTAAATAAAGTGGTCGAACAGGCAATCGCCTACCAACCCCCACCATCCGTGGGTCGCAGATTTTGCAAATTTTACTACACCACGCAGGTACGAGTAGCGCCGCCAACGTTTGTCTTTTTTGTAAGCCGCCCAGATTTGATTCAAGAATCCTACAAGCGATATTTGTACAATCAACTCCGGCGCGCATTTCGTTTTGAAGGTGTCCCGCTCAAACTTATCTTTCGGGGTAAAACCCCCCCAAAATAGGCTTGAATTAATCGGTTATAACCCGTACCTTTACGGTGAAACACCACTTCCTTTCCCCCACGTTTCCCCACTATCTATTTTTCCTTTTCTTATCCCCAATACGGAGGTCAGACATGACAAAGCATACAGTATATTTGATGATCATAGCACTCCTGCTATGTATCTCACCCGTGATAGCCGGGGAACTTGACCCCAGTCTGCAAGAGCGGATGGCAGTGATGGATGCGTCAGAGTTCATTGACATTGTGATTTTCTTAACGGATCAGGCTGATATTGATTATCTGGATCACGAATTATCACGCCAGAAAGCCACCCGGCAATTTCGGCATGAAACCATTGTGCGAGAATTGCAAGCAATCGCTGCGGAAACTCAAGACCCCGTGCGAAATGCTTTGGCAGAAAAAGTCAACGAGGGTTCTGTTGAGTTTTACCGGAGTTACTGGATTGTGAATGCCTTTTCTGCTCGGGCGCAACGCGCGGCCATTCTGGAATTAGCCGATCATCCTAGTGTGGAACGCATCTATTTTTATGCCCCGATGGAACTCATCGAACCGGTTGCCAAACGAGATGCCCCCAGCGATCTGGCAAATACAGAGATCGGTCTGGAAGCCATCCGGGCGGATGAAGTTTGGGCAATGGGCATTAATGGTGCCGGCACCATTGTCGCAAATCTGGATACCGGCGTGGACGGGAACCATCCGGCGCTGGCAAGCCGCTGGCGCGGTAATTTTGCACCCCCAGAAGAGTGTTTTTATGATGCCGTCAACCCCAACAACCACAACCCGTTTGATAGTGGTTCGCATGGCACTCACACGATGGGCACTATCACCGGTTTGCATGAAGCCAATGAAGATACCATCGGGGTCGCGTGGGGAGCCCATTGGATTGCCGCCGCCTGTATCGATTATAGCGGGCATCCCGGCTATATCGCCTCTTTTGAATGGATGGCAGACCCCGACGGCAATCCCGAAACGGTCGATGATGTCCCGGATGTGCTCAGCAATTCGTGGGGAACACTGCAATACCAACCCTGTGATGATCTATTTTGGGAAGCCATAGATAATTGTGAAGCCGCCGGCATTATCGTTTTATTTGCCATCGGCAATGAAGGGTCAAGTGGTCCCATCCGCCGTCCGGGGGATCGGGCAAGTACTTACTACGACTCCTTTACCGTCGGTGCCACCAGTGAAACCCCCCCTTATACCATTGCCAATTTCAGTACCCGCGGACCAACGCCCTGTGCCAGTGGCGATCTGGCAATTAAACCGGAAGTGTGCGCTCCCGGGGTTGGCATCCGCTCCAGTGTGCCCGGCGGTGGATACGCTTCCTGGGACGGCACATCCATGGCAACCCCCCATGTCGCCGGTGTTTTCGCGCTGATGCGCCAATTAAACCCGGATATCGAATCCCACGTGGCAAAACAAATCTTGATGGATACCGCGATGGACCTCGGTGCAACCGGCGAAGATAACAGCTACGGCTGGGGTCTCGTCGATGCCTACGAAGCCATTCAGGCAACCTATGCAACCTTGAGCGCATTTGAAGGCATGGTTACGGATGCGGAAACCGACCAACCCTTACGAGACGCCACAATTTCCACCGTGGAAGACCCCAACGTCCATGCCCTCTCGGATGCCAACGGCTTTTATCATCTCTCTTTGCAACCGGGAGAATATCACCTGACAGCTACCCGTTTCGGCTACTACAATTATCAATCTCAAGTCGCCTATACTATTGGAGCGCCAGAAACACTGGTGGTGAATATCCAACTCGATGCCTTACCCGCAAGCCGCCTCAGCGGGCATGTATTCGATGCCAACACGGGTGATCCGATTCCAGATGCCATCATCACCCCCCTAGGTGTACCCATTGATCCCACCACAACGGATAATGAAGGGTATTACGAGTTCGACCCCATTCCGGGCGATTTTACCTACATGATTCATGTTTATTCTGGGGATTATGACCCGCAAACGGCTGAAGTAACCGTTCCTCTGGATCAACCCGCTGTTCTGGATTTTAACCTGATGGCAGTCGAAAGTTTTGAAGGTAGTGACGGTGGCTTTGTACCCGTCGGTAGCCGCAACGATTGGGAATGGGGTGAACCCCAAGAAGAAGGCGGACCGGCGTACGCCTATCAGGGCGTGAATGTATGGGGCACCAATTTGGATGGCGACTATCGCCCATTGGCAAATTATTCGCTCGACACTCCCAATTACGACCTGCCAGCCGGTGCCGACCTCTACCAACTGCGTTTTTACCATTGGTACGAAATCAATGACTGGGATGGAGGCCAGGTGCAAATCAGCACCGATAACGGTGATAGTTGGTCGGTGATTCATCCAGTTGGAGATTATCCCGAAGACCGAATTCCGGCATTAAATGGTCCCGGATACACCGGTGAAAGTGGCGATACCGATCCAGAGTGGGTACAGGCAGATTTTGATCTGAATGATTATATTGGCCAAACCGTTAAGTTTCGTTTTAAGTTCCGATCAACAAACAGCACCGCCCGGGGCTGGTTTATCGATAATGTCGTAGTGTACGGCAGTGTGCTACCGCCAGATGACAACGCTACGATCAGCGGGACGATCACCTACCGCGATAGCGAGACGGCGCTCCCCGCTACAGAATTGTACCTTACCGGTGACGGTTCTTTCTCTACTTTGAGCGATGCCAATGGCAATTATGAACTCACCGTGCCCAGCGGTGCCAATTACGTGCTAACTCCATCCAAAACCGGAGATGCGACCGGTATTTCCTCCTTTGATGCCGCGCGAGTGGCGCAATTTTCCGCCGGCACGTATGACCTCACCGAATTGGCGCAA
>RFFQ01000105.1 GCA_003697105.1 Gemmatimonadota bacterium
CGCTAAAAACTCGTCTTCCAGCGCCGGTTGTTCACTCTCCGCTGCCAGAAATTCATCTTCCAGCGCCGGTTGTTCTGCCTCCGCTGTTAAAAACTCATCTTCCAAAGCCAGGGGCTCGCTTTCCACCGCTAAAAACTCATCTTCCAGTGCCGGTTGTTCTGCCTCCGCTGCCAGAAATTCATCTTCCAGTGCCGGTTGCGCCGCTTCCACCGGAGGAGCAGGTTCTGCCTCAAAAAACTCATCTTCCAGTGCCGGTTGCGCCGCTTCCACCGGAGGAGCAGGTTCTGCCTCAAAAAACTCATCTTCCAGTGCCGGTTGTTCACTCTCCGCTGCCAGAAATTCATCTTCCAGCGCCGGGGGCTCGCTTTCCACCGCTGGGGAGAGTTCGACATCGAAAAACTCATCTTCTAATAAAAACGAATCGTCTCCCACCGATTCAGTTACCGGCTCTGAGGGCGCCACATCAAAGAATTCATCCTCTAGTGGTGACGTGCTAGGTGTTTGCGCCTGAACAGCATTCATCCATGCTTGAATTTGTTGGAGAAGTTGGGGTGCATCAATGGACATTCCTTCCAAACCGTCCACTAATTGCCCCAGTGCTTGGGTAGCCTGTTCCAATGTTGGAAGATTAGCGGCGGTGATCGTCAGTTCACCCTCTATCGCACTTTTGATTGTGTTTCGGATGGCAGACGCCGCGTCGGAAATCCGCTTGAGGTCCAGCATGGCGGCGGAACCCATCAAGGTATGCAACGCCCGTTGTATTTTTTCCAGTGGCTCAGAGTCTGTCAGGTTAGCTTGCAATACGACCAGTTGCTGTTGAACGGTTTCCAGATGGTCGCGGGCTTCTGCCAAAAAGAAACTGAGTACTTCCGGTGTCAACTGGGGTTCTGACGGAGGTGTGACACCGGGTTCTGCGGGGAGAGGTGCCAGCGTTGGAGCTTGCCCGAGGGCGGCAAACCGGTCTCGAATCACCCCATAAATAGAGGGTTCATCCACCGTTTCACCTTCGAGTTGGCCCAGTAGCGTGGTGATGGTTTCTGCTCCATCCCGCAGGGCTTCCGCATAATCGATATCCAACATCAACGTACCGGACTCCACCTGTTTGAGGGTGTTCTCCATCAGGTCGGCAATGCGGGCGATATATTCTAATTTTTCGTGTTCGGCGCGATGTTTAATGGTAACTACCGCTTGGATGGCTTTGTGCAAAGCCGCCTCGGAACGTTGCATCTCATAGCGGGACATCTGGCCGGAAAACTCGCGAATCTGTTCCAAAAAGTAGCCCAATATGCTATCTGCCGGAATGGCGGGTTTTGGTGGTGGCGGTGTTTCTATCTCATGTTCGACGAGCAGGTCGCCAGTTGGAGCAGGTACTGGCTTGGCTACTTCGAGATCGGTTGGAACGGGCATTCCGATCATCTCGAAGCGTTCGCGCATGAGTTTCATAATTTCAACATCATCGACTCGCTCACCCGTCATAGAGGAGAGAAAGGTGATAAACGATTCCCCACAATCGTGAAGCAAGTCTGTGACATCCGGGTTCAATTCCATCTCACCCGTTTGTAATTTCTCAAACAAGGCACGCACGATTGCCGTCAATTGGACGAGTGACGTCATCTGAACACCTTGTGCCCCTTCATGGAGGTACGCCAAATGCTCGTAAATGGCATTCAGATTTTCCGGGTCGAGGGGGTTACCCTGAAATAGTTTTTCCGAGTAGCCTTGCACGTGGGTTAATGCTTCAGACAAGAACTCACCCGGAGCGATGGTCGATGCGGTGGAAGCGGTCTCTTCCGGAGCAGACATCGCTTCAAATGAGGGAGCTTCGGAGGCTTCTGGTGGGGTGATCAGGATATCCTCACCGGTGCCATCCAGAGTGATGAACGCTTTTCGGACCGTCGAAACAACGTGGTCTGGATTGATCTCTTGCCCAGCAAGGGCGGAGAGAAGCGAATTTAGCCCAACTTTCACCTGTTGCATCGCTCGCGCCAACCGGTCATCATAGATGCGCGTGCCATTTTTCAGATCATCCAGAATCGGGGAAAGAAGGTCACACACTTCCACGACAGCACTTTGATCGGCACGGATCGCCCCTTCTCGAAGTTCCGTAACATGCTGGATGGCGTTATCTAAGCTACTATCATCAAAAGGGTTATCTCGATACTGCTGGAGTTGATCCGTGAACATTCGCACAAAATTTAGTCCTTGATTCAAAAATGTACCAGTACCGGCATCTGCCGTACTAAAATCACCCCCGAAAACATCACCGGAAGGCGGTGCAGAGCCGGTTGGGGCGGGTGGCGCGGTATCTGCAGAAAAATCAAAAAAGTCGGTATCCATCGCCACGGGCGGGGTTTCGATTTCCTCCATAATATGAAGCGGGAGATCGCGCATTTGTTCCCGCAGGGCATCGATCAACGCGGCATCATCAACTTGTTCGCCCAATAAGCCGCCTAACATGGAAGTAACAGACTCCATCACATCCCGCAAGAACATATCAATGTCATCACGGAGCGAAATCATCCCCGTGGAGAGGGCATCGCTCACTTGGCGGGCAAAGTTTGCCAGCGTGGCAATGCTGTTCATACCATATTCTTGGGCAGAGTTTAATAACTGTGTCGCGATAACCTGCATTTGAGCGGCATTGTGGAGTTCGGTAGGATTTTCCCGAAGAGCGGCTAAAGTCTCGGTAAATTCCTTGACGGAGGATAATATTTGTGGGAGTGCGGTATTTTTGCTGGCAGCACCGGCAGTGCCGGAATGCGCACCGCTAGTCTGCTGCCTGAGAAGTTCAAGCGTATGTTCCCGCACCTGAGCGGGGTTTACAGATAAGTCTTCACCCAGAGCATGTTCCATCAAACGGAGCATATTGTGCTGAACCTGAGCCATCACCCGAACAGCGTGGTCATCTGCCGGAATGTGTCCGTGCCGAATATGGGTGATATATGCCTCCAATTCGGCCATCACGTGTGCCACATCCGTGAAATTAAACGAATTGGCAGATTCCTGAATTGACCGGCAGTTCGCTTCAATGTGTTCGATCAGTAGCATATCATTGGGTAAGGATTGCAACTGATCGAGCAACCCACCCAACTGCTCAATTTTTTCTTTTACTTCCACCACAAAGAAGCCAGAGATGAGGTCTGAGCCCTGATCCAGTTCAGCCATTTTGTATTACCTCAATGTAATCATAAAAAATCAGTCGCAACCATGCGACAGCTAAGAAAACATGGGCGATATGAGATATAAGATGCGACTAATATTTTAGCAAAGTACGGAAATATTGTCAATTAGATTTTTCCACTTCACCTAACGGTTTAAGTCTATTAGAATAACTGTATTATTTTAGGAGACCTACCGTATAATTCATTCACAGGCGGCTTCAACATAAAACAAAAGCAACTTACTGAAAAATCAGTAGAAATGGGCAATTTTTTCTTGACTTTTCACACGGAATCCGATAGAGTGATTTCATATTGTGTCCACTCATCATTTATCACCTTGAATTTATACGGCGATAGGGGGGTTTCCATGCTTCGCGATACGCTTGTCAGTTATTTGGATGAATATTTACGCCAGTCGGAAATTGCCGATATTTCGCAAAATGGATTACAAGTAGAGGGTGCGGCGGAAGTTCACAAAATCGCCGTCGCCACAGATGCATGTTTGGAATCCTTTGAAAAAGCGCGTGACGAAAACGCCCAGATGTTATTGGTGCATCATGGCTTATTTTGGGGGCACCCCGTATTGATGACCGGACGCCATAAAAAACGATTTAAGGTATTGCTGGATAACGAAATTTCGCTATACGCCTCCCATATCCCGCTAGATGTCCATCCTGAAGTGGGGAACAACGTCCAATTAGCAAAAGAACTTGAGTTGACCGTCACCGGAACCTTTGGCGAATTTAAGGGAACCCCTGCCGCACTCTCCGCACGAATGCCGCGCCCCACCCCATTAAATGAGATGATCGAGATTCTCAATGATAAACTGAATACCACCGTCCATGCCACCGCATTTGGGCCGGAGACCATCCGCACCGTTGGGATTTGCTCTGGAGATGCCATCAATTTAGTGGAAGAAGCCGTTAATCTCAAACTCGATCTATTCATCACCGGTGAAATGAGCCACGTCTTTTACCACACAATCAAAGAACGTGCGATGAACGTGATCTACGCCGGACATTATGCCACCGAAACTCTCGGCGTACGAGCTTTAGCAGAACATCTGGCGGAACGCTTCGGCTTTGAGACCGTGTTTATCGATATCCCCACCGGCATGTAAACACGCCATGATGGCGGATCATGGCTCATTGCCTTATTTGTCTTTTGGGAATGGGGGGACGGGGGGTAGGTTATATTCACCTTGAGTTTTCAATTCTTCCAAAATGACTTCAATCGCCGTGTCAAGTTGGTCATCGATCCCTAAAAATTCACGGTGGGGGTCGTTGTGAACTTCGATATCGGGGTCAACGCCGTAACCTTCGATAATCCATTCCCCTTCGGTACTGTACGTGGCGTTTTCCGGCTTGGCAAGGCGTCCCCCATCGATCAAACGAGAGGTACCATACATTCCCACAACACCCCCCCACGTGCGGGTACCGATGAGTTTGCCCAAGTTATGTTTCCGAAATCGATACGCGAAAAGATCACCATCCGACCCCGCTAGCTCATCAACCAAACAAACTTTGGGACCCATGAGTATCGCCTCCGGTGATGGGCTGGGCATCCCGTTACGGGGATAACGGATGACCTCCAATTCCCGCCGTAACCGTTCAATAATCATCGGCGAAACATTGCCGCCACCATTGCCCCGCACATCTACAATCAACGCTTTTTTATGGAGTTGCGGGTAAAAGTATTTAGCAAATTCAATCAAGCCGCGTCGCCCCATATCCGGCAGATGAATGTAACCCACTTTGCCTTCCGTTGCTTCATTAACATGGCGGATGTTCCCCTCAACCCAATTGTAATAGTACAAGTTATTTTCGTAACGGATGGGCTGCACAACTACCTCCCGTGCGCCGGCTTCGGTAGGTTCGCTGTTCACCGTTAAGGTGACCTGCTTCTCCACCGTATTCAACAACATTTGGTAGAGATTAACCTTGTTTTGGGTGGAACGCCCATTGACCGCGAGCAGATAATCCCCCTCATTTACCTCCACACCAACCTCCGTTAGGGGTGAACGCAACGGGGGATTCCAATTTTGCCCAGCTAAAATTTTATCAATTTGATAATAACCGGATGCGGCATCAAACCGAACATGTGCCCCCAATAACCCAACGGGAACAGATTTGGGTTGGGGTGAATCCCCGCCCCATACATACGTATGACTGGTGTTGAGTTCACCGATCATCTCACCGATAATGTAGGTCAAATCGGCACGGTGATTGACATGATCCACCAACGGTTGGTATTTGTTGCGTACCGCTTCCCACGGGACACCGTGCATCCCGGGGTCGTAAAAATGCTCGCGCATAATGCGCCACGCTTCATAGTAAATTTGTTGCCATTCGGCGTGCCGGTCAAGCGTCATCTCCATATCCGAAAGGTCAAGAGTATTCTCAAAATTAACGGTGCCTTTGGGTGCATCAATAATAGCGTATTGCTGATTCCGGTTGACCAGCATTTTCTTGCCGTCGGCAGAGAGTTCAAAACCGTCCACCTCGCCTAAATGCTGCTCTTCTTGCTTTGCTAAATCGTAAAAATAAAGATGATTTTCATCCGTGTGCCGGTAATACCGGATGTAATAAACACCCCCTTTAGCGGGCGCAATCTGGCGATAGGTGCCGGCATCAACCGGCAAGCCAATCACCCGCTCCGAGATGCGCTCCGGGTCAATATCCACCGGCGGTTCACCGGTGAGGGTGGAATCCTCGATCACCGTCAAGGTCGTATCTTTTTCCGTGATGTCAATTGCATCCAATGGGTACGGTTCAGGTGGATTATTCTCCTTGACCTCCACCTCATCACTTTGGGGTTTGAAGGGCGAATCCGTGGCGGTTGATAGGGTTACCAAATAGACCTTTTGCATGTCCTGATAGGCATGATTCCACTCCGTCCAGCTATAAATCGGTTTGAAATCCCGATTTGAGATAAAATAAAGATATTTCCCATCGGGGCTAAATGCCGGTTGGGATGAGGCATACCACTCACTGGTAACCGGGTAGGTTTCACCGCTATCGACATGATACAAATAGACTCGTCCCATGCCGGCTTCCTCCTCTGGAGTGCTGTACGTCACCCAGCGGCTATCCGGCGACCACCCGTAATTCCAAAAACGCCACAACTTGGATTGCGCAATGGTGGTGACCTCCTTTGTCTCTATATCCACCATTTTTAGCGTAAAATTCCGGTCTGCCCAGAGCAATTTTTGGCTATCCGGTGACCAGATGGGGGTGTATTTGTAGGACCGGTCTCCGTGGGTGAGTTGCACCGGTTCACCCAATCCATCTTGCGAACGGATGTAAATTTCGTCTTCTTGGGTTTCATCGGAGATGTAGGAAATCCATTTGCCATTGGGTGACCACTTCGAATCACGCTCGTGTACGCCGGAGGTTTGGGTCAGGTTGCGGGTGGGACCGTGTTTGGCAGGTACCGTAAAAATTTCGCCACGTGCCCCAATCAAGGCACGCTTGCCATCGGGGGCAATTTCGTAATTGGTGATCCACTTTTTGACATTGATAATCTCCGCGCGCCCTCCGATCCGGTCTTCCAGAATGGTGACCGGCACTTTAGCGGTCGTTTCGGTCTCCAGATCAAAGCGATAGATGTAGCCACCGTACTCAAACACGATGGATTGTTCATCTGCCGACGGAAACCGGATGTCAAACTCGCTGAATTCCGTCAATTGACGGGTTTCGAGGGTGTTCAGGTCATACACAAACAGATTCATCCGCTTGTCCGCCGTCCGGTCAGAGACAAAGTAGATACGAGTGCCAATCCACATAGGACTATGGTCATGATCCGCATTTTGCGTGAGGTTGACCGATTCTCCCGTAGCAAAATCAAAAATATAAATGTCATCCACCATGCCTCCCCGGTAACGCTTCCAAGTGCGGAACTCGATCATCCGTAGGGTATATGCCAACTGCGTTTTATCTGGGGAATACGAGCCATATGCCCCCCGCGAGAGTGGTAACGCCTCCGGTAGATGCCCTTCCATATCCACCAGATAAAGCCGGGAGCGGTCTGCATCATACGTCTCAAATGCGGAACGAAAAATCACCGTTTGATCATCCCGCCAACCCATTACCAGATTACCCGACCTCGATTCTGTGTACGTCAGGCGTTTAGGCACACCACCGGTAGCAGGCATCACATAGACTTCACCGTTACCATCGTATGACCCGGTAAAGGCAATCTGGCTGCCATCTGGGGAGAATCGGGCAAAATACTCATACCCGTCATGGGTCGTCAGTTTGCGGGCAATACCCCCTTCTGCCGGCACAGTGTACAAATCTCCGGCGTAGGTGAAAATCAGTTGGTTATCATGAATCGCCGGATAGCGTAGCAAGCGGGCGTCTTCCTGCGCGGTAACCCGGACGGCTACCAGACAGAACAAGATGAGAAACAACCGGGAGAATCGGGACATGATACATCCTTTCTTAAATCGAAGGTTTGTGCTAACAAAACGGTGAGCATAAGGAAGGCAAGATGTTCAATCAATAAAAACGGCGAGGGGGGTTACCTCCTCGCCGATATAATTGCTATTGTACCCACGAACAACACCAAATTAGTTTTGAACAGGCGTGCCGGAACTGCCAGCACCTTGTCCAAACAGATTTTCCACCGTGAATGCCACTGCCACCAGCGCAATAATCCCCACCAAAATTTTTGCCTGTCCGGTCGGAATGTCGTCCCGGACATCCAATTGATTTTGGTACAAGACCTCCTGATTATCGGTTTGATGCACGGAAAAGGAGAGGTTGATCGCCCGGCGTTCCGGATCGGGCTGGACTTCTGGGTATAAAAAAGCATCGACGTCCAAAATATGACCCAACTTTTCCCGGTCGGTTGGGCTATCCAAGCGGCGGCTTTGCGGCGCGTCTTCCGGTGGCAGGTATTGCACTACCCGGCGAAGCATGTGATTATCCACAATCCGCTCAAATCTGCCCGAAGCTTCCAGAGACTTTAAAATCCGCGATTGAACATATTCATGATCATACTGGGTGGCTTGCCGTCCCTTGACACTCAGTAGGGCAATACTGTTGATCTCATCTGGAATCGTTTCCACAAGATTCGTAATTAACGATTTAACCCCATCTTCCACAGACGGCAAGGTTTCATCTACCGGTTGTTGGGCAAATGCCGGTAAATGGAAGGTGCTGATCAGAAAAACTATCGACATAAAAACCAGAAATGATTTATTTTGATGCAAGAACATTCGTCCTCCTTACATTGTGTAGTAAAATTGCCGTAAAATTGAGTTGGGGCGGAGAAGTTTTGTACCCTAATGCGATCTGTAAGAAAACGCAAGCTAAAAGTGAGTGGAATCATGAAAATTCAAAATTTTTATACGGATGTACCAGAGGGGCACATCCCGGAAGAGCTTTTTCAGGTTTGGGTTGAGCTGCCACACCTGAAGTTGGAACGCATCATCTCAACCGGACACGCAACACCACCGGGAGAGTGGTACGATCAAGCATGGGCGGAATGGGTAATGCTGCTACAAGGGCAAGCGGTACTCCGTTTTGCGGATGATCCAGAACCGGTACACTTGCGACCGGGAGATTATCTGTTGATTCCCCCCCACTGCCGCCACCGGGTGGAATGGACAGACCCGGAGCACGTCACCCTTTGGTTAGCCGTTCATTTCCCGGCTAATTCGTTCCATCCAAAAAATACATAACAGCAAGGGCGTATGCCGCCGTCATATTCAATTGTTCAGCTTCCAGATACCGTCCACCAAAGGCATGGAGCGCCCGTTCCGCGCGCAATTTATAGGTGGCGTCGTCGCTGAGACGGCTTAAGTCAACCAGTGCCATGGCGGCTTCCGCATTATCGATCATATCCTTTTCTGGGTAGCGGAGCTCACCGATAGCATGTTGCGGTGGTTGGATGTCCACATAGCCACCGTAATTGGTCTTCCGAAAACGGCGCTCCATCTCCTCCGCAATTCGTTTGGCGATAGTGAGGTATCGCTTCCGCTCGCGACCCTCCGTAGATTGAGCGACATCCAACACTGCCCGCAGGAGATAGACATGATCCGTAAATTGCGGGATTTGGGTGCAATTCCCAGACGTTAGCACGGTATGGCGCACCCCGTTTGCTTCATCAAATGCCGCATCAAGTACGAAGTCCAAAGTTGCCTGTGCGAACGCCGTACAATCGGGGCGCTCCAGAATGTCACCGGCGCGCTGGTAAGCAGAAATTAACCGGGCGTTTGTTTCGACAAAAAGGGTACTATCCACGGGGGGCGCTTCCCGTTGGAGCCGGGCATCTAGTAGTTTGGTTGCCGCACTGAGCACTTGCTGAGATACCGTTTGCACATCGATATTCAGCGTTTTTGCAATCTCCTCATACGGGGACGCGATATAAAGCACGTTACGGTTGGGGACATCGGGCATTTCTCCTCGATTTTGAATATCAAAGTAGAGTTCCACCGCCCGCATTTCTTCCGGCAGAAGCACTGCCGCCGCTTCGCCTCGCCGCCAGGTGTAATATTCGCCATTGTCCCGGTCGTTCCGGTCGGCGGCTTGGCTACTGTAAAAGCCGGGCATGTTCCGGCGCGAGAGGGTCATCCCCAGATAACGTACCACGCCTTCCGCCACCGAACGGTATCGCTCATCGTGCAACAGCTCGCCGGCATCGCCATAGACACGCAACATCTGAGCATTGTGCCTACCCAACTTTTCAAATTCCGGTAAAATCCAATCTCGTCCGGAGCAATACCGGTGGAATCCTCCACCGAGATGATCATGGATACCGCCATCCGCCATCGCATCCAAGGTTTGACGGAGCATTTTAATGGCTTGGACATTTTTCGTCCGGTCATAGTATGCCAGCAAAAAGCGCAAAACATAAGGTTGGGTAAATTTGGGCTGGTCACCAAACCCCCCGTTCACCAGATCGAACTCGGAGCGAATTAGTTTGAACGTTTCCTCCATCACCGTTTCATCAAAATTTCCAAAACTACTTTGGAATTTGCGCCGCATTTGGGTGCGTTTGGCGCGGTATTCTGGGATTTTATCGTAGATCGCATCCTTATCACGCTCATAACTTTGGGCAATTCGTTGTAATTCCCGTAGCATTTGCGTGGGGGGATAGTACGTCCCCCCGGCAAGAATCTCACCGGTCGGCGTTAAAAAGATGGTGGAAGGATAACCGCCCATATTGTAACGCCGGTTAACGTCCGGGTAACGGTCACTATCCACGTTCACGGCGATAAAATTCTGCTGAACAAACGCCGTGATCGTCGGGTCTGTGTAGGTGGTACTTTCCATGACCCGGCACCAGTGACTCCAGGTATTGGTGAGATGTAACAGGACGGGCTTATCTTCTTGCTTGGCATATTCAAAGGTGGAATCTGACCAATACCGCCAGGTAATCATCCCTTGTTCGGCAGTCACCTGTTTTTCACTGGTGGAGAAATTTGTCTGGTGGGAGGGTTGGTTCTGACACCCGCTAAACCAAAGCATGATTCCGAGGGTCATCCACCGTGTGAGTCGAAAGACGCTCATGGCTGTTCACCCCGTTTTTTCTGGCGTAATCGATTCCAATAATCGAGCCGTTTTTTGATTTCTCGCTCGAAACCACGCTCAATTGGGTGATAAATTGTTGTGCCATGTAGATTTTCTGGGAGACAATCCATTGCAGTCACCCCGTCGGGATCATTATGAGCATATTGATAATCTTTGCCGTATTGAAGGTGCTTCATTAGCGTTGTGGGGGCATTCCGTAGATGCAAAGGAACCGGTTGGGCGGAGGTTTCTAAGGCGAAACGCCGGGCACGATCATAGGCTTGATAAACGGAGTTGCTCTTGGGGGCCGTTGCGAGATAAATAACCAATTGGGCGAGGGCATTATTTGCTTCCGGCATACCGATGAAGTGGGTTGCTTGCTGGACACTCACCGCCAATATCAGTGCTTGGGGGTCGGCATTGCCTATATCTTCTGAGGCAAACCGGATCAACCGGCGCACGATGTAAAGTGGCTCTTCTCCAGCTTCTAACATCCGTGCCAGCCAATACAATCCGGCATCGGGATCGCTGTTACGAAGACTTTTGTGCAAGGCAGAAATCAAGTTATAATGTTCTTCGCCGGTTTTGTCATAGAGCAATGTTTTCCGTTGAGCGGCATTTTGAACGTGGGCTAACGTCAATATTAATCGATTATCTTCGGTCGGTTTGGCGGTATTCAGCGCAATTTCCAGCAGATTAAGTGCGGTACGGGCATCCCCATTGGCAATTTGCACCATAAAATGAAGTGCCTTTTCTTCAATTTCAATGGACTGGGATCCAAATCCGTTTTTTTCATCGCGAATCGCACGTTCCACGATGGTTTGCAGGGCGGCTTCGTCCAGCATATTCAACGTAAACACCCGTAATCGGGAGAGCAACGCCGAATTGATTTCAAACGAGGGATTTTCGGTGGTTGCACCAATAAGGGTGACCGTTCCTTGTTCCACATGGGGCAGGAGTGCATCCTGCTGCGCTTTGTTAAAGCGGTGAATCTCATCGATAAATAGAATCGTGCGCGTATTCGACATTTTTAGCCGTGCTTGAGCCGCTGCCACAATTTCCCGGATGTCTTTCACACCTCCTAGTACGGCACTGAACGGTATAAAAACGCTTTCGGTAACATTGGCGATAATATGGGCGAGGGTTGTTTTGCCGGTGCCTGGTGGTCCCCAAAAGATCATTGAACTGATATTATCCTGATCGATCATCTGGCGTAAAACGTTGCCGGGACCTAACAGATGATCCTGACCGACAATATCGTCTAAGCAGTGGGGTCGCATTCGATCTGCTAACGGTTTCACCAACGGATGGTCTTCGGAACGCCGGTCGAAAAAATCCATGACAACACCTTTGGTTGGAAGTCAATTAGGGGGTTGCATTTCCTCAAAAAATACCATAGTATGAGGCAATTGTCAATTTCTTATCCCTAAATGTGGAGACGGAGCAAAATGAATATCAAACTGTTTGTGATGGATGTGGACGGGGTGCTGAGCGATGGTATTTACATTGGCGAGAACGTGAGCACTGGGGGAAAAATTGAATTCAAACGCTTTAGCCCCAAAGATGGACAAGCGATTAAAATGATGGCAGATGCCGGTATTGAAGTGGCGATCATCTCAGCTCGACGCTCTCAAGCCGTCGAACAGCGTGCCCGAGAATTGAAAATTGCCCATGTATATTTGGGTGTCGAAGATAAGCGCCACAAATTAAACCAGCTAATGGCAGAACTGAATGTTTCAAAAGATGAAACCGCCTATGTCGGGGATGATTTCGGGGATTTACGGGCAATGCAAATTGCCGGAATACCCGTTGCCCCCGCAGATGCCGCCGCAGAAGCAAAATTAATTGCGGAAAGCAACCCCAATGGCTTTGTAACCCACGCCCCCGGCGGTCATGGCGCCGTACGAGAAGCCATCGAACGTATCCTGCGCGATATGGGCATCTGGACACAGGTGATCGCCAAATGGATGTGATAGCATGGTTGGCAATGAATAATGATCATTAGCTAATTGCCCACGGTAAACGGTTCATCCATCAGTTTTTTGACGTCCACAAGAGCCAGTAGTATGAAGCCAATAATGAAAAAGGCAAGTAAAGCTAAAATTGCCGGACGGGATGAGCCGGTCATTTGCCGCACCACCCCAAACATGAACATCCCGAAGATACCGGAAAATTTGCTGAAGACGGAGTAAAAGCCGTAAAATTCGCCAGCGGCTTCTACCGGAATGATGGCACCATAAAGTGAACGGCTTAGAGATGCCGTACCACCCATTACCACACCGACAATAACGCCTAATACCATAAAACCGGCGGCATTCTGGAGATAATATGCATAAACCAGTACACCGCACCAGACCACTAGGGAGATCATCAACGCCGATTTTGCCGAGATTTTCTCACCGAGCCAACCAAAAAAGAAGGCGCCCCCAAATGCCACAAACTGGATGATCAGCAATGTCACCATGAGGACGGTCGTACTTAAGCCCAACTCGGCGCCGCCGTAAATGGTCGCCATCTTGATGACGGTCTGTAAGCCGTCATTGTAAATCATGTAAGCGAATAAAAAAAGAACCAAATGCTTGAAATTTTTAAGCTTACATATAGTTTGCCATGTTCGCTGGATGCCAATCTTCAGGTAAGAGAGTTTTGATTCCAAATCCGGCGGGCGTGTTTTCACCGCGGAGGATTCTTTCAACAGCACCACGGTGAACAGCGAAAATCCAGCCCACCAGAGCGCGGCAGTCAACATCGCAATTTGTGAAGCAAGGGTCTGCGAGATACCGATTTTGGCGTGGAGCGAAATCAGCGCCAGCGAACCGGCAAAGTGCAACCCCCCGCCCAAATATCCGAAGGCGTATCCTTTACCGGAAACCCAATCTAACTTATCTTCAGAAGCAATTTGGGGGAGAAAAGCATCGTAAAAGACGTTTGCACCCACAAAGCCCACTTGCGAGAGAAAGTAGAAGACTAACGTCATCCACACATCCCCGCTATTGCAAAAAAAGAGCAATGCCGCAAAAAGACTGCCCCCGTAGCAGAATGCCATCAAAAAGCGTTTTTTGGAAGCGGAAAAGTCGGAAATAGCGCCCAAAATGGGTGCTAGCAGAAAAATCACCAACGTGGCGGCGCTGTTGGCAAATCCCCACAGGCTTTCAGCGGCATAATAATGCCGACCAATCAATACACCCGCCGGGGGAACCACCACTTTCAGAAAAAAAATGGGCAAAATCGCCACCGCTGTTGTGGTGATGTAGGCGGAATTTGCCCAGTCATACATTGCCCAGCCAAATATCTGTTTTTTATCGTTCATCAGCAGTGTGAGGTATGGAATTGGGGTTTAGGTAGCTTTGTTGCTGGCGAGTGCAGGCATGTAGGGCTGGGGGATGCCATTCTATGCCGTGGCATAGGTTGATGTAGTACCATCCAAGCCAGAAAGACTCATTGTGAACGTGACGGGTTTCGGTGTAAAAACGCATGGAGGGTTTAAAGAAGATCGATCAAATCGGCGATAGAATTGATAACTAAATCCGGTGAAACGGTAGATTTGCTGACGATATCCTCCCGATATTTACCGGTTTTAACCAGAATACCTTCAATGCTGACACCTTGCGCCCCGCGAATATCCGTTTCAATGTCATCACCAATCATGACCACTTGATGCGGTGGCAGCCCTAAATCCTCCAAAGCTGTGCGGAAGAACCGGGGTGCGGGTTTACCAAAAATGGTAGCATTTTTATCGGCAGCAAATTCCAATAAGGCGACATACGCCCCAGCATCCAGACAAAGCCCATCGGCACGCCGCCAATACCGGTTTTTTTGGAATGCCAGAAGTTCAGCACCGTTCATCAAGCACCGGAATGCTGTGTTGAGCCGCTCATAAGTAAACGCTTCGCCTAAATCGCCTACAACCACGTATGTGGGGTGCTCATCCTCTTGGCGGATACCGGCAAAATCTGGCAGAAGGGCTTCATTCATCACAAAATGAGCCGAAGCCTCCGGCTGTTGTTGGAGGTGATGCAAGGCGGCATACGGCGCACTAATAATTTCGTGTTTTTCAATGGGGAAACCCATCCCGGTCAGTTCCGCATGGAGCATATCGCGGGTTTTCCGGGTGGTATTGGTCAAAAATCGTAAGGCAAACCCTTCTTCGCGCATGGCAGTGATACACTCCACGGCGCCTGCAATGGGCTGCTGATCGATGTAAAGAACACCGTCAATATCGATTAGAAATCCAGAAATTAGCTCAAACATCTCACTCATGGGGTAGATCGATCCCTTCTGACAATGGGTGGTACTGGGTGTAAACGCCGGGAAATTCTAAAATACCAACGTATTCAAATATCGGATAGACTTTGCTTTCCCGGTTCAAAACCAGCAACATGGAGGCTTCCTGACGGTGCAACTTTTGGGCAATTTGGGCAATGTGCCCCACCCCGACGGAGTTAATATATCCCAGATCGTAAAAATCCAGCACAACCGTTTCACCGGCTTTAACTTTACCGATCCAATCCCCGGCGGGGTTCGCGATACCGGTAAAAACGGTATCCGCATTAAGCGAATGCAACTCGCCTTTGAACGTGAAGACCACCGCGGTGGGGTATTCCTCCGGCATAACAACTCCAACGGTAAGGTCTTCCAAACGGGTGGTTTCCAGTGGTTTTAGTTCCCGCATAAGGTTATCCCCTTTCCCAACGATACGTAAGCGTTTCATTACGGCACTATACCATATCCGCAGGGGGTTGGCAAGAAAAAAGTCGGCGGTTACGGTTTACGTGCCGGTACGGGGAGAAACTTCCATTCCAGAGGGGTTTTTAACGGATTTCCGGAGAGGTCACAGGCGGTACTGTCCAAGGTGGCGGTGTATTGCACGACCCATTGGAGATATTCCTCGGGTTGAAACCGCAAAATCAGCGGTGTTTCCCAGTGGAATTTCCCCGGAATAGGCGTATTGCGGGCGGTTTCCTTCAGAGAAAACGCCGCTTCTACCCGGGAGGAATCGACCCATTCGTCAAACGCCACTTCAACGGTAATATCGATAGCCGCCGGGGTGGCATGAGGGGGTGGAAAAACGCGGACCACCGTGGGAGGGAGCGTGTCGGGTAGGGTTGTGCCCTGAAAACGAAATCCCCCTGCGGGTAGGTACAATGTATTTCCGGCTAAATCAGTGAGGGTGGTATCCGCAAAAAAAGCATACGTCGTATCCTGCTGCGGTGCGGTCAAAAAGCGCAGTTGGGTGCGCTTAGGCGGGGATTCCGCCCGGTTATGGAGAAGATACATATCCAGCAACGGTAGTTGCACCCCCAAGGTATCCGTCAGGGTGAAGGCATGTAGGCTGAGTAGTGAGTCCGCTTGCAATTGCTCGCTGAATTCGACGGTAATCATGCGGTGATGTTCCGCTCGAATCGTGCGGATGTAGGGGTGCGCGGTATCCGTGATTGCCAATTTAAGCGGTATCCCCGACACCACCGGTTGGTCTGCGGTCAGATGGAGGTCAAGCTCCGTGCCGGCATCAACCCCCCTATCAAACACATCATTACGGTTCAAATCTTTAAATATTTCAACGTGATATTGCCCCAAGCGCAGGTAATTCAATTCAAATGTACCGTCTCGCGTGCTTTTGGTCTGGTAAAGGGGTTCTTCTGTCGAATCGGCTACATCAAACAGCCGGATAGTGGCGGCATTGATGTACCGTTCTTCGCCGAGCAACTTCCCTGAAATACGTCCGTTATCAAGGATATCGCCGGTAGAAAAGGCGAAGGTAAACACAGAATCTTGACGGACGTTGTGCCGGTCTCGGTAGCCGCTGAGGGTGACGACGTAGGTTTGATCTTCTCGGAGGGGGGATTTGGGCTGGAGGATATAGGTTGTGCCCATTGTTTCGAGCGTTAATTTACCAAGAGGCGGGGTCGCTTTGATGGCAGGCAAGATCGATTTGGTACTCAGTTTTTCGCTGAAGGTGATCTCAATTTCCGGCTGGCGCACTACATTACAAGTACCGGGTTTTGGCGAAATATCAATAATCGTCGGGGGGGTTTCATCCGCCGGACCACCGGGAGGCGCCGCCATACGGGCACAACTGGCCGCCAGTACCACGAGAATACCGGAGAGGAACAGCCGGAGCATAAGCGATTCCCATCGCATGACCTTAACGACCCTTTAAGCGCTGTTCGTGGGTTTGAAGAATCTCAAATGCTTTCTCCGCGGTGGAAGCTTCCACCAGTTTTTGATAAAATTCAGGGGTTTCGACTAAACGGGCAATTTGCGCCATTGCCGCAATATGCTCGCTCACATTTTGAAGGGGAGAAACTAGCAAAAATACCAAATGTACGGGATTGCCGTCTTTCGCTTGGTAATCAAACCCTTTTTTAGAAATACCGAGGGAGCCAACCAATTTATTGACCAGATTCGTCCGGGCGTGCGGAATGGCGACTCCGGGTGAAATGGCAGTATTCATCTTGATCTCGCGGGCTTCAATCTCCTCTAAAATCCGTTGGGGATTTTCAATCCGTTTGGTATCGGCTAATCGTTGAACGAGTACCTGAAACACTTCTTTTTTTTGGCGAGTGCGAAGATTGGCATCAATCACATCAACATCAAACAACTGGGTAAGCAACATAGGTTTTCTTTCCGTTTGTAAAATCCTTCAAAATCAGAACATTGTCCAAGTATAAAGGTGACCACACT
This sequence comes from Gemmatimonadota bacterium, assembly GCA_003697105.1. Taxonomy (GTDB): domain Bacteria; phylum 4572-55; class 4572-55; order J002; family J002; genus J002. The sequence continues at coordinate 17,363 of RFFQ01000105.1, forward strand.
ACGTGAAAACAAAGAGTCTGTCAAGATTTTTTTAGTTTCGGATGCCTCACACGATGCTAACAAAACCCCTCCATATTACCGCTAAAGATTAATTGTTGACAGGTATCGAATCATGTTATAGAGTGAATACCTTACCAGAATGAATGGTGTTGGACGGATGTAAATCTATTTGATTTTTTCGTTGGATTTCAATGGGAAGGAAGTCGCATAATGTATAGTTTGGGAGTGGTGTTCCCATGGGTTCGGATGTACTTCTATCGATTACCAACCCCAACGTTCCATGTGATGCGGCAGATGGTGTTGCTCCAGTAACATTTAATTCGGTGTAAACAGACCTTTCGAGATTAGACGTTCGCGAGAGGTTTTCTTTTTTTCACTCAATGTATTTAGGAGGTTTTATGCGTTATTTTTTTGTGTTTGTCGCGGCTCTAGCACTGATGCTGGGTCCGGCATGGGCGGCTGATTTTATTTTAACAACCGCTGATGAACCGGTCGTGGAAGACTTTGCCACATTTGAAGGTGCCGGTTTCGCCCCAGAACCCGGAACGGGTCAACTGGATTCCGATAGTTGGATTGCAACCGGGCTTTCCGATGGGGACATGATGTACGGCGGTACGTATGACAGCGGTGATTATGCCAAAGGGATGTCCGATGGCAGTGTCACCAGTGGCGGAATTTATGCCTTTCATACCGGTGGTGGCAATTATGGCTTAGGTGTCCAGCCGACCGGTAGTGACTGGTCTCCCGGCACGTTTGATCTGCGCATTCTCAACAGCACCGGTGAAACCTTGACCTCACTAGATGTCAGTTACAACCTGTGGGTCAATAATGATGCGGATCGCGGCAATAGCTTTGACCTCTACTATTCCACCGATGGGGAAACCTTTTTGGAAACCGGTCTGACCTATATCTCACCGGAAGCGGCAGATGGTAACGGCTGGGTATCCAATCCGTTTAGCACCACGCTAGCGGGTCTCACGGTGGATGATGGTAGCTATATCTATCTGCGGTGGCACAGTGATGATATGGTAGGTGGTGGCTCCCGCGATGAATTCGCCCTTGATGATGTCAGTGTGACCGGTATGTCCGGGCAAATTAGTGGGGCGGTCATCGAAGCCGACCCCGCCAACCTTGACTTCGGGAGTGTGGATGTGGGAATGTCCGCCACGCTGAGTACCGTTATCTCGAATACCGGTAACCAGACCTTGACGATCAATAGTGTGGAGATTGATAATCCCGCATTTACCACAGAGGTCAGTGCTCCGTTTACCATCGCTCCGGGGGGTAGTGAGAGCATCAGTGTGACTTATACCGCCAATGATGCCGGTGAAGCGAGCGGTACTCTGACCCTCGATAATACGTCGATCAATAATCCGATGTTAGGGGTGGACTTGGTTGGATTTGGTGTCCCGACGGTTGTTACACCCATTGGTGATATTCAGGCAGACCCCGCCAGTTATGACGGGCAAGTCGTACGGATTGAAGGGGTCGTCACGGCGGGCTCCGGTCTGTTGCACGGTAGCCGTACCAACGTGTTTGTGCAAGATGATTCCGGCAGCGGAATTATGCTATTTGATTTTAATTTGATCTATCAGACCGAGTTGGTACGCGGTAATGAGGTGCGTGTAGTCGGTGAAGTGACCGAATACGGCGGTGGCTGTCCCACAACGGAAATCACGAATTTTACGGTGGAAGTCCTCTCCTCTGGTAATCCAGAACCGGCACCTATCGTCTTGAGTACGGGTGACGCTGGCGGCGCAGACCCTGCCTTGTACGAAGGCACGTTGATTCAATCCGCCGGAATGATCAACGATGTCTTTTATGTCGGCGGTGGTACTAATATCACCATCAACGATGGTAGCGGGGATGCGGTCTTCCGGGTATGGGACAATACCGGTATTGATTTAGAAAATGTCGAAGTCGGTATGATGGCAACCTTGACCGGTGTGGCCTCCTGCTTTAACGATGCCCCGCAATATTTACCTGCCTATCAAGATCAAATTGAAATGGAAGCCGTCACCGACCCGCTGATTACTGTCGATCCGATGAGTATCGATTTTGGTCCGGTGGATGTCGGGGGTTCGGCGGATGCAATAGTGACTATCAGCAATACCGGCGGGGCGACGCTTTCTATCGCCGGATTGAGTACCGATAATGAGGTCTTCACTGTGGATGTGAGCGCGCCGATTGACATTGAACCGGGGATGTCCACCAATGTGACCGTGACCTTCAGCCCAGATATGGCAGATAATTTTACGGGCATGTTGACCATCACCAGCAACGCCGTGAATTCTCCGGTGGTTGAGGTGGCGCTGAGCGGTCAAGGCGTGAATGTGGGAGATGTACCGGCACTGGTCATCAATGAAATCATGCAGAATCCCTCCATGGTGAGTGATGGTCAAGGCGAATGGTTTGAGCTTTACAATGCCGGTGCGGAAGCCGTTAATCTGGAAGGCTGGATTGTCCGGGATAATGATGATGACTATTTTGAGATCAGCGGGCTGCTTTCCATCGAACCGGATGGATATTTAGTGCTCGGTATCAATGCCGATTTTAACACGAACGGCGGTGTTAATGTGGATTATGAATATCCGGTGGAGTTTGGCTTGAGCAACAGCGCCGATGAAATCGTCTTGCTGATGCCAGACCTCACCGAAGTGGACCGGGTGGAGTATGACGGTGGTCCCGAGTTCCCCGATCCGAATGGAGCGTCCATGTCGTTGATTAGCCCTGCGCTCGATAACAACGTAGGAGAAAACTGGGCAGAAGCAACAACCCCGTGGGGTGAAGGTACCGACCTCGGAACCCCGGGTGCCCCCAATGACGTCGGCGGTGAGGGAGTGATTATCACTGTCGATCCGGCAGACCTCGATTTTGGCACCGTTTTCGTCGGTGAAACCGCTTCTGCCACGCTGATGATCACCAATATGGGGACGGCAACCTTAACGATTTCTGAAGTTGTCATTGATGAACCGGTCTTTTCCACCACCGTTATCACCCCGCTGGAAATTAACCCGGGATCAACCTTCAACATGACCGTGCGCTTCTCACCGGATGCGGAAGGGGAATTTAGCGGGTCCCTCACGCTGATCAGCAATGCCGATAATGCACCGGAACTGGTCGTGCCGTTAATGGGTGTTGGACAAGCGGCGCTGGAACCGGTACCGATCAGCGAAATCCAAATGGACCCCGCTTCTTTTGAAGGACAGACCGTCATGATTGAAGGGGTCGTAACCGATGGGGCTGGTGTGACCAATGATTTTCGCCTAAATGCCTTTATTCAAGATGATTCGGGCTACGGCATTATGCTGTACAATAGCTCCTTGATTTATGAAACCGAACTGGTGCGCGGCAACGAAGTCCGGGTCACCGGAACCGTGACCGAATTTGCCGGCGGTTGTCCGACCACGGAAATTACCGACTTTACGGTAGAAGTGCTTTCCTCTGGTAATGCGGAACCGGCACCGCTGATCCGTACAACCGGCGAAGCCGGCGATCCGTCCGTGTTGGCGTATGAAGGAACGCTGATCCAATCCACCGGGACGATCACGGATGTGTCCGGTACGGGTAATGTCAACATTACGATTGATGATGGCTCCGGTAGCACGGTCTTCCGCGTCTGGGAATCCACTGGCATTGACCTGAGTGAGGTACAAGTAGGCCGAACGGCAACACTGAGAGGGATTATCTCGTGTTTCAGTGGCAACCCGCAACATCTGCCCGCCTATCAAGATCATATTGAAGTGGAAGTCAGTGCCGATCCATTGATTGGGGTCGAACCGGCGGCAATGGATTTTGGCAGTGTGCTTGTCGGTGAATCTGCTGTTGAGATGGCAACGATCAGTAACAGCGGCGGTAGCACCTTGACCATCAGTGACATTGCAAGTGATAATCCCGCCTTTACGGTTGATGTTAGCACGCCGATTAATATCGAGCCGGAAGAGAGTGTAACCGTTGATGTCACGTTTAGCCCCGATATGGCAGGTGAGTTCAGCGGTATTTTGAGCATCACCAGCAACGCGGGGAACTTCCCGGTGCTGGAAGTCGCCTTAAGCGGGATAGGATATGAACCGGTGGAAATTCGGGATGTGGTCTTCACCGAAATCATGTATAACCCGTCCAGCGAACAAGGTAGCGATGAGTTTTATGAATACGCCGAATTGTACAATAATGATACCGAACCGGCAGACCTCTCCGGCTTTGAGTACAAAGATAATGTCGATGACCATATCTTTGTGTTGCCAGCAGGTACGATTTTACAACCGGGTGAATATTTAGTGCTCGCGGCTAATGCCGATTCGATTCGCGCCTATTACGGGATCGATAATGTGATCGGGGATGTGGGCATTGCTTTAAATAATGGCGGCGATGCCGTGCGGCTGTTTGCCCCAGATGGTCAACTGGTAGATGCGGTGACCTTCACGGATGACCCGCCGTGGCCCGTGGAAGCGGACGGTCAAGGTCCGGCACTGGAACTGATCGATCCCAATCTGGATAATTCGTTGCCGGAAAATTGGACGGTCTGTGCCTTTGGAGGCACGCCGGGCATGGAAAACTGCGGCAATCTGGAAACCTATTCGATTTCAGGAATGGTGACGTACGCGCTGGGCGATAATCCACCCGTGCCGGAGGTGATAGTCTCCAGTGGGGAGTACATGGGCAATAGTGATGCGGATGGAATGTACATGATCACCGGTGTGCCGGCAGGCGAATACACCTTTATCGCCGAACGGACACCCAGTGTGGACCCGGCACAAGGTATCAGTGCGTTTGATGCGGCACGAGTCGCACAATATTCTGTGGGAAGTTATGATTTTGATGAATATCAACTTATCGCCGCAGATGTAACCGGTGACGGTAGTATCTCGCCGTTTGATGCCGCCCGAATTGCCCAATACGCCATTCGCTTGCCACAAAGCAGCCGTGCTGGGGAGTGGGCGTTTCTGCCGGAAAGTTACACCTACGCCCCCCTCGAAATGGATATGGTGGATCAGGATTTCACGGCGATTTTGTACGGCGAAGTAACCGGAAACTGGTCGCCTTCTGCCGCAGCGCGGGCAAGCAAACACCAAAACGTAGAAATTCGGAATCAGGAAGCCGGTGTCCGCGTGGTTGGCAACCAGATTCAACGAGTTGATGAGGTAGATGCGGTGATCGCATTTCAGTTTGTCCTGCGCACCGAGACGGATCCGCAACTGGCACAAAATGTTCCGGCAGATTGGACGTTGATCCACCACCGGTTTGAAGATGGCACGGTGTCCGTTGCCGCGTTTGGGGTGACTCCCCTCAGCGGTACGGAACTTTTGGATGTCTCCGCAGAGACGGAAATCCTCGCCGGGCAGATCAATGAACACCCTGCAAAAGTGCTGGCGACAATCCATGTGCCAGAGCAGGTTACTTTGCATCAAAACGTACCGAATCCGTTCAATCCCAAGACCGCGATCCGGTATGAATTGCCCCAATCGATGGCAGTCCATCTGCAGGTGTATGATGTCGCCGGTCGTTTGGTACAGACCTTACTCGATGGTGCCACCCAAGCGGCCGGTCAATATACGGTGGAATGGAACGGCACAGACCTAAGTGGGCAACCGGTAAGTAGCGGTCTCTATTTTTACCGTTTGGAAACCGGTGAATTTACGGACATGAAGTCCATGATTTTACTCCGCTAAACGCGGTTTCATGCCACCGGTTTTTGCCGGGTTCAGATATGGACGCGCTATGTTCTTCGGAATGTAGCGCGTTTTTTAGTTTGGGAGAAAGACGGACTGCCGGGTAAAATCCGTTTTAAGGGCAGGTAATCATGTAGCACCCTTATAAAAATACGGAAGCGGGGAGTTATTCCCCACGAAGACATGATGATGTTCTTGTGAACAGGTAGGCATTGGCAATGATCCGGCCACTCACAAAGGCGGTAGTTGCGGCAATAGCCCCAATCGCATTGATACCAGAAATCATCACAAATAGAATACTCATCATTCCCACGACTTCGGCAGCGGTTGCAATGGTGATTCCGCCCGTACGTTTGGCATTTACAAGAATTGCCCGTTGAAACGCCAACAAAATGGCTAAACCGGGTAAAATGCAAACGATGCGGATCGGGATGCGGGCAAATTCGGTCAGTTCCGGAGTTAACCCGCCGATACGCTGAAACCAAATGGAAGAGAGCGGGGTATAGCCAATCAATGCGAGCAGGCTCACGGTAATTAGTCCGAGGCGCAAGGCAAATCGGCGTAAGGCAGGGAAACCTTCATTTTTATCGCCTAAAAAGGTGATTGCCACTTCCTGAAACGCCAATCCCACACTGACAAAAATAAAGGTGGTGGAGTTGATTACCGGAAGTACTGCGAGAGATTCCAATGCAGACCGGCTTTGCCCCACAAAAAAGGTCACCAGAGGGCGTACTCCCAAAGAGAGCATTGAAGAGAGCGCCAACGGATAGTAAAACTGGATGATTCCGCGATACGTCAGCGGTTCTGTCGCCGGATTGGGGGCGGTGTAAGCCACGGTGCGCACACTTGACCATGCCATGATGCGGGTGAAGATGGCTTCCAGCGTAACGCCTGTTGACATTGCGGCGGCACCTAGATACGCTCCGGCAGTATCCGTGAAAAAATAAAGCCCGAGTGCCGTCAACGCCATTGAAATAAGCCGGATGACGGTACCATAAGCGACGCGCTGGGTCTGGTTGTTGCGGATCAAAATACCCTGATAAAACCGGCGGTAGCCAATTGCCGCCGGCCACGGGATGAGCAAAATCAATGTGATGTAGGTCAGTTGGGCAACTTCCGGCGGGAGACCGATCAAGCCGTACATGATCTCCTCAAAAAGGGGTGTGAAGATCAGCCCAAGCATCGCTATTGTGATGAGTATCTTCAAGGCGAAAAGGAAATTACGCAATTTGAGGTAGGAGAGCCGGTCTCGCACCAGCGCCACAGAAGCACTCATGATCATAATGATCGGTGCTTCGATCATCAACCCGAAGGAAAACGCCACCCCGTATGCTGCTAGATTGAATTTCGGTTCAGCGAGGCGGGCAATCACGGCGGCAATGAAGGGACCCTCCACCGCCATCATTAACCACGTCGCCGCAAGGGGGCTCCAAAATTTGAAGATCGTCAACTGAGATATAGTATTAGTGGGTTGGGGATGCATGTTCGATACGCTTTAAGAGAACCTCTCGCCGCTGGTAGTCCAAAATTAGCAGATAATAAAGCACGACTCCGATGCAGTACAATCCTGCCGTGATCAAAAAAATGCGATAATAGGGCAGATTCATTGCTCGCAAATACTGAAAAATTTTGGCGCTAATAAACCATGAACCACTCCAAATGCTGGACGTCAATGCGCTAATGAGTTCCTGATTTTTTTCGCCGACATATTTCATCACCAGTTCGCTGGTCATCGGATTTGCCATGTTCATTAGTGGCTGCCGGAAAATATAACACAAAATGGCGACAAAAACGACCCCCGGCACGTCCGCCACCAACTCCGTTAGCGCCATCATGACGAGAAAGAAGATCGAGAGGGCTTGCGAAAGCGTGATGGCGATCTTATAGCCAAATTTCCGCCGAATGAGGGGGACGGTCAGAGCGGCGCTAAACACCAAAATCGCTGTAGCACTGCCGATTAGACTGAATTGCTCGGAATCGATCCCAAACACATTGAAGAAAAAAAGGTTGATAAACGGTATCGTCAAGCCTGCACCCACAGCGATCAAGATTGTGGGCACAACGGACTTAAAAATCAAATCCCAATCGTAATCAAACAGGGAGGTCAAGCCGGTGCGGGTTACCGGAGGCGGCTTTACTTCTTCGATCTTCAATAACAGCGCGGTAGAGAGTGTACTCAGGATGATGATCACTTTTAAAATGTGGTACTCATCCCAGGGAAACGTGATGCCCAATGCGCTGAAATTACCGAACGAACTCAGCATAGCAATGGTGAACCCGGCAATCAACAGGGCAGATGACCATGTGGAAAAATTGAGCGAGATTGATTCGGAGAGTGACGCTTCCGGAGCATTACGCATGATAAACGGCAGGACGCACACTTGCATCAACATCATCCCGAAGCCCCAGCCAAAAAAGCAACTTTTCAGGAGTAACATATTACCGATCTGCACGGCTTCGATCATCAAAAGCGAGGATAACGGGATTACAATAGCCGAAATTACAAAAAAAGGCTTGAGCCGCTTGCCTTTGATAAATAGCCCCATCGGGAAGGCAAACAGAAGTACCCCCAAAAACCGGAAAGACGTAAAATAGGCAATTTGATCGTCAGGGTAGCCCATTTTGCTCATGTAGATGTTTAAAATCAACATGAACGATGAGGTCACTAGGTGCAGAGTAAGTCCCGATAAGACGAGTAAAAAGATCGGTTGGGGCACATGACGGTACTGCCCAATGATTCGCTTAAAAAAGTCGCGCATATGTTCCTTATGATGGATAAAATGAGAATAGAAGGTTTCGTGGGGCGATCGAGAGGGGGAGAGGAAATGTAACAATTAGCGGGGGAAAGTCAAGGTTAAAAGTAGGACGTAATCGCTCAAAACACTTTTTTGGTGCAGAGGTCTTCGATCCATGCCAGATAGCGTTCCAGATGAGTGTTTTCAGACCATAACTGACGGAGGGCTTGGTAGCCATTTTTGCCGAATTGGTGGCGCAAGGTGTCCTGAGTATAAAGGCGCTTCATCGCTTGAATCAATTCGGCTTCGGTGCGGAAGATCAAACCACCCTGACTTTGGTGGACAAGTTCCGGAAGGGGTCCCCGATCCCGCACAATCACCGGTGTTTTGCTGGAAAAGGCTTCCATCACCACAAAACCAAACGTTTCATAAAAGAGCGAAGGGACAATCAGGGCAACGGCGTGGCGGTACAATTCGATCAACTCGGCGTAACTTTTTAAGCCTAAAAACCGGACATTTTCCAATCCGGCGGCAATGGATTTCAACTGTGGCAGGGCGGGACCCGTCCCCGCAACGTGAAGTTCTATCTCTGGAAAATGTGCCATGACGGGGATTACGGTGTGAAAACCCTTTTCTTTGATCATGCGCCCCACCAGCAAAAAATAAGGACGATGGTGTTCTCCTGATAGTTCCGCGTACGTCTGTTGAACCCACTCTTCCGGTAAGAAGTACGGCAGATGGATCATGTGAGGGTGGCGGATTCCCCGATCATGGTGCTGGTTGCGGGCATGTTTGCTGGGGAAAATCAGCCCATCCAGATGGGCAAGTGCCTGGTTAACCCGGTGGAGAGAGCGCCAAAATTGAGGTGGGCGCTTGGCGTAGAGGGTGCAGCGGATACACTGCGGCTGCTGGCAGACTTCCCGATTCAATTTCCAGAGAAGGCTGAGCGGGCAAGTTAGCCAATGCTCATGTGCCGTCATGATTTTAACGGTTGAAGAAGATAAAGGCAATGCCAGCAGTTCTAAGCCACCAATGAGCGAGATATTATGGAAATGCACCACATCAAATCGGGACTGATTCAAAATGTGTTGAACCGGTTGGCGGTATGCACCCAAACCCCCAGTTTGATGAGCCCATATTTGATTGAGGAGCGGAAATCGTGTTTGTAAGGCATGAAGTTTTAAGCCTGCCGGTGGAGTATACTCCCGGCCCGGATGATCGCCACGCAACACCTCGTAAGCATCACGGCAATAAATAATTGTGACCTCGTGACCTCGCCGGAGGAGCGCCCGGCTCAAATGATCCACATATCCGGCGTCTCCCCCAAAGCTGTGTGTGCCAAAAAAAGTGGTAATTAAGCAAAATTTCATGGGAAAATTCATGAATTATGGGTCAGGTTTTGATACCAGTGCTTTCCAGCAGGCACGTGCTTCACCAAGTATCCATGCGGCTTGTCCGGTAAACTGTACCGGCAGTGTCCACAAAAATCGCCCCATCCAACCACTTTTCACGGTAATAAGCCCGGTTTGTATGAGCACGTAAAAAGGAAGCAACGGTGAGATTATCAGGTAAAGCACCATTTTTGAGCGTGACCAGCCATAGAATTTGATCCGTTCGCGTAGAAATTCCTGGCCTCGTATCCAGCGTTCTTGCCAAAGTGATGTCAGATTGCCTTCGTGCCGGTGATAGACAACGGCGCGTGGTTCAAAATAAGGTGGAAATCCCTGCTGGGTGGCGCGCCAGCTTTGCAACGCATCGCCGGCAAAAATCGACCCGTCGAAGGCACCGAGTTGATCCCACACGCTACGCGAATAGGCGGCATTAGCAGTCGGAGCAATCGACAGTTTGCCCGCCGGCAAGCCGGGTAATGCCCCAAAAAACTTGCAGAGATGCACACCGTTTTCAAACCAGCTCTTGGTCTGATGACCCATCGCCACCACAATCACCTGATGACCGTTTTGATAGGCACAGACAAGGCACGTGAGCCAATCCGGGGGATAAGTACAATCCGGATCCGTGAAAACGAGCAGTTCCCCTTGTGCATGTTCAACTCCGCGATTCCGGGCATCGTGGGGAAAGAGGCGCGTTTTGCTCTGGATAAACGTTACTTCGGGAAATTGTCCGGTGACAATCTGTGCCGTCCATTCTTCCGGGGAACTGTTGACCACGATCACCTCGAAATCCATAAATTCCTGTTGTTGCAACGATGACAGGCAATCCACAATGGTGTTATTGGAAAAATAGGCAGGGATAATCACCGAAACGAACGGTTTTTTCATTGATTGTTTACCTTTGCGCGGGGAGCATTCAGATCATATCGATTTAAGGCATGTTCCGCAATCAAAAATTTGTGAATATACCCTATCGCCTCACCCAGCGCACAGACGACAACGTCGATCAGAATTGGGGGTAAGGCGAGCAGACTTTTCCATTGAAGATCGGGACGATTTCGAAACCCTGAAAATAACCGCCATAAGCGCAGAGCGGGCGCTAACGTCATCACCCCAATACAATATCCCACCCGTTTCAGCTCCGACAACTGCTTTTGCTTCACTCGATTAACGGCTAAAATATTATGCGCAAAAAAGTGGCATTTCAACATTTCCCATAGATTCTCAAAATTTTCATGGGTGACTTCAGCGCGGTCGTCCTGATACATCAACAACCCCTGTTGGTTGCAATATTCCTGCAAGATGAAATCCGGGAAGGGAAGTTGTCCTATCTCCCGTTCGTAATCTACTAAAAACGGTCGTTTGTACGAAATATTAAGACTTGCTGTGAGGGTCGTGAGTCCGGCTTTGATAGGCGCACTAAATATTCCGTAATCCGTCAGAAATTCGGCATAAGCAAAGTAATTTTCAGGGTTGGCACAGTGAAATACATAATTCACCATGACCCACTCTCCGGCTCGATGGGCATCGAGGAGCGCTTCCGCCCAATGGAGGGACGGGTAGCAATGATCCTCGATAAAAGCGACAACTTCACCCTGCGCAATCCGAAACCCCAAAATTCGAGCCTCCTGAAGCGGCATCTGTGGTGATTCCCGCCGGTAGCGAATCGGTTGATCTTCAGGTCTGTTCAGTTCCGGTTTGGAGGGCTCTGCCAGATCGACCACGATAATTTCCATCCGGTTGATGGCGGTTTGCCGGAGGAGCTGATCCAGCACACGCTGCCCCCGTTGGCGAAGGTCTCCGACGACGATGATCGCGGATAATTCAAGTCGGTGTTGATGTTTCATCGATTCACTTTTTGTCTTTGAGGCGAGGGGTTGAGAGTTCCCAGCGCGTACACCACGTGCTGGCGGATGGCAACCGGTAGATATAACCTAGCGATTCTCCCCAAGCGGCAATGATATAATCGGTCAGGATCACTGGGAGGGCGGTAAAAAAGTTACCCCATCCCAAGCGCCGACGATGGACAAAAGCCATGAGGCGTATCAATTTAAGTATCGGTGCGCCGGGGATAACGGCAATGCTGTAAAATAGGCGTCGGGGGAGGCTCCATTGCCACAACTTTGTCCGGTTTGACGCAATAAGGTGACAGACAATAAAATGGATTTTGACCATATTCGGAAGGTCAATAAAATTATCGTGGCTGGCTTCCGCACGTCCTTCCAAATAAACAGGAATGTCCTCATGGGCACAATATTCCTGATAGATTACTTCCGGGAAGGGAAGGTCACCATATCGCTGTTCAAAATCAAGTAAAAACTGCTTTTTGAAGGCAATATTGTTGCACGGTACTCCGGATTGAATCCCTGACGCTGTTGGTGCTTTCGCCATCGCAAAATCAAAAAAGAACGCTTGCCGACTAAGCCAATATTGAGTATTGGCATTGTGAAAGGCAAAACCAATGATTGACCAATTGCCAGTCTGATAGGCATCGATCACCGCTTCCGCCCAATTCGGTGATACATAGCAATGATCTTCTACAAATGCCACCAAATCACTTTTTGCCAGATGCACTCCCAGCCTTTTCGCGGATGCAAGTGTGAGGTCAGTTGATTCGCGGTGGTAAATTACGCGATCCGGTCGGCAAATCTGAAGTGGTGCTTCTTCCGGTGGAGCCAGGTCGATGATTATTATTTCTATCGGATCGGTTGTGGTTTGATCTTCCAATGCCCGGATCGACTTCTGAGCGCGATCTCGTAATTCTCCAATGATCACGATCACCGACAATTTAGGTTTAGGGATTTCCGACACGCTGTCATTCCTCCGAAAATATTGACCAGTGGCTCAGGTCTAAGCCCGTTAATTGTTGAAATTGAATTAAATCGTCTCGATAATAATCGATTAATCGCTGTCGCAGACCATCAGTGATTGCTTGTTTTTTTATTTTTTTAGACACGGGTAGATAAAGGATTTTACCCACCTCTCGCCGGAAATCTTCTGACGGAAAAAGACGCAAGGCGATATCCGAATTGCCGATTTTTTCGAGCTTTACGCCAAGCCGATTCTTCCGGCGTTTATCCTGACGTTGGTACCGCAATTGCCAAAAGTGAGGCGATTTAAACGTGGGATCAACACCCAAAAACATAAATATTTTTTGCAATGTTTCCAGCCGCTGGTGGTAGAGATCATCCGATTTCAGGATCAACATCTGCGATCGATCAAAATGATCCAGATAGGCGCTGATCTGCCAAAAATAGCGGGCACGGGAAAGGCAACCTCTGGCATCATCACCGTCCAAGGCACGGAGTATCCATTCATTCAAAGGCAGGTTTGCCCGATTGTGTGTTTGTTCCTCGTAATATTGGGAGACCAGTCGTGGCAAGGGGTCGCGCACAAGGTAGATTAGCTTGGCATCCGGAATCACCTGCGCGATCCGTTCTGCTACACCGGAAAATAACGTGCGGTTACTGTACGCCGGGGAAGATTCACCGTAGATTTTAGCGTTGCTGGTAAAGTGCGATTTGTACCATTTTAACCCCCGATTCCAGTTTAGCTCTTTGACAAAAAAGCGGAGTTCCTTGCGCACTGACATCTGGATTTCTGGGTGCTGGCTAAGGTAGTAATACGGGCGGTGGTGCCGCATTTTGCCGCCCCGATGATAATCATGTTGGGTAAGTGTCCGTTTTTTTTTCGGAAGATCATTTTTAGTGAAGTTTTGCTTTTAAGTTGGCATAGCGGATCATCAAGTGGCTAGGTACCCATTGATGTTTGCAAGTTCTATTCAGACTTTCAAATAGTTTAGTTAGGATGTGGCTTGCCTTCCATGCCAACCGCTGGGTCGAGGAAATAGGGCGGGTTACACCTTCAATTTCATAGCCGAGCGCGTCCAATTCCGCTTGGGCAACCGACTCAAACAGAATCCGATCCGTCCGGCTCATCTTGGTTTTCCATTTAAGCGCATTTTGAGAGATGACAGTCTGCTCTGCTACCCGAGGATTCCTACGGGGCTTGAAAAGTCCCGGTGTGTTGTCATAGGGACTGCGCGTTGGGGTTGTAACCGCATCATTGTAAGGCTCATCTACAAAATCGCAGATGGTTTTCATGATACCCGATACATCCGTGATCAGGTCTTCGTAACGCACCTGCATATAAGTGCTTGAAGGCAAGGTTTGGCGGGCGTACTCTCCGGCGCGGATAGTCTCTCGCCACAGGAGGGCGGCGGTATAGAGATTACCCAGGGCGGCGGTATAGAGATTACCCGGACCGGCATGGAACGGTAGCCACGAAAGTGCCACATCGCGCCCGTCACGGTAGATATGGATAACCTTTGCCTGCGGGAAAATTTCAACCAGTGTGGGAATGTGCATCACATTCATTGGGGTTTTATCCCCCCAACGGATTTTGCCACGATGAGCCGCAAATGCTCCGTATAACCGGTCGATCATCTCGGCAAACCGGCGATCCTCGCGAAAATCTGCCGGGTCAAGGTCTAATTCCCAGCATTTGACCCAGAACAAGTTCAAGATTCGGTTTGCCAGCCGTTCGGCGTCTGTAGCATCTTTCGGATCACCGAATGCGCGGTAAAATTGGGGGATAAAATTTGATTCCGTAGGAAACGCCAAATGGGGGTGCGATTGGAGTAGATCGCGCAACAATGTCGTGCCACTCCGCGGGCAACCAACAATAAAAATGGGGCAGTTTACTTTTTTGGAAAGTGCCAATTAATAATTTCTCCGTTGATCTGAAGTGTATCATCATGAATTGTGATGGCAAACGGTTCTCCTGTTAGATTATCCAGCGGTATGTGTTTCATCCCAAGATGGTAACGTAATGCCAGTACGGCTGATTTTGCCGTTTCTTTGTGCTGGATCAATGGTGTCAGATGGGGGAGACGGCTCCTTAGCAAGCGATAACCCACCGGATTTTCCAACCGCCGTGCCGCGGCATTCGTTAATTGGCGGTAGTGTTGTTCTAAAATTGTTCGGGCGGATGCCGTTTGATAGCTGGGTCGGCGAACAACCTCAGAACCTGTTTTAAAACTAGGCAATTTTCTTCAGCATTGGTCTGATCATGCTGATATAAATCATGTTTTCCGTTGTTTTGGGGTCTCGCTCGTAGTCCA
>RFFQ01000106.1 GCA_003697105.1 Gemmatimonadota bacterium
CAGGAATTGGCTCACCCAATTTTAATTCAACAAATCAAAAACCATCTCGCCGGAATTGGCGCTATTCATACAGCCTAAAAGGTCACTTTTGGCGAAGGTCTTGTTATTACGAGGAGGTTATAATGGAATCCACAACGAAGGTATCCGAAAAAAACATCCCAGATACCGGCGTAGCTGATTCGGCTCGGGCGGTTTTGCCGGAGCCGGCACCGTACCTGAATCCATATTTGGCGGGTGTCGGGATTGGCTTGGTACTGCTTGCCGCATTTGTGTTGGTGGGGCGGGGTTTGGGCGCTTCAGGGGCGATGTCCTCTCTCGTGGCATATCTGGTTAGCCTTATTGCACCGGCTCATGCCCAAGCGAATGAATTTTATCAAGGATATTTAATGGGGGATGTCCATCCACTTAAAGCGTGGCTTGTGTTCGAGGTGTTGGGTGTGTTTGTGGGTGGATTGCTCTCCGGGGGATTGGCTCACCGCATCAAAAAAACCGTAGAGAAAGGACCTCGCATAGGCAAGGGGGGTCGTTTTGGCTTAGCGTTTCTTGGCGGGGGAATGATGGGATTTGCGGCAAAACTTAGCCGCGGCTGTACCAGTGGGCAAGCCCTAACAGGGGGAGCGCTTCTCAATTTAGGTAGTTGGGCATTCATGCTCGCGGTTTTTGCCGGCGCCTATGCCCTAGCTTACGTTGTTCGAAAGGAGTGGATCTAATGGCACCGTTTTATAAATATGGTCTCTTTAATGATGAAGTGAGTTTGATCGTAGCCTTTATTATCGGTATTGGGTTTGGTTTCTTTTTAGAACGTGCGGGTTTTGGCAGTGCCCGGAAATTAGTCGCTCAGTTTTATCTGACCGATATGGCGGTTTTCAAGGTCATGTTTTCCGCCATCGTAACCGCCATGCTGGGTGTGTTTTACCTCGGTTGGATGGGCATTTTAGATTTATCCCTAGTTTACTTGACGCCCACTTATCTGATTCCTCAGATTTTCGGTGGATTGTTGTTAGGTGCCGGGTTTGTCATTGGCGGGTACTGTCCCGGTACCTCTGTTGTGGCAATGGCAACCGGAAAATTAGATGGAATCGTATATATAATGGGAGTTATTGCCGGTGTTTTTACCTTCGGTGAACTGTACCCGCTCATCCAAAATTTTGCCCAATCCACACCAATGGGTAAAATCACCCTACCGCAATATATGAATATGGATTACGGGATCGTTGTTTTCATCGTCGTCGTTATCGCTATTGTTGGTTTTATCGCAGCAAGCTGGATCGAAAAGAGAGTGGGAGGGGCGACCTCATGAAAGATAATATCAATCTTAAATTAGCTATTATGGCGTTGGCATTGGGAGTTTTGGCGATTTTTGGCCAGCCGTATTCGGGAAATACGGTTGTGCTAAATACCAAAGAACTGGCGGTCATTGTGGATAATGCCATAGACCACGTTACGGTAGAAGACCTTGCGGATTGGATTATTCAAGGTAAAAGAGATTTTCGTCTGCTGGACGTCCGCGATGACTCGCAATTTCAGGAATATCATATCCCCCTCGCGGAATGTGCCCCTCTCTCGATACTCCCAGATTACCCCATCGACCGGAATGAAAAAATTATCCTTTATTCAGATGGGGGTATTCATGCGGCACAGGCTTGGATGCTGCTGAAAGCGAAAGGCTACCGGCACACGTACATGCTGTTGGGTGGCTTGGATGAATGGAAGGATACGATTTTATTTCCGGTGATTCCGGCAAATATATCCCCGGAAGAGGAAGCAAAATATGCCAAGTTAAAAGCAGTCAGCAAATTCTTCGGGGGGTCACCTCAAACGGGTGAGGGCACAGTAGAAACGCCTGAAATGGCACCGACCCCGATGCCCCAAGTGGAAATGCCTTCCCAAACAACCCCCGTGCGGAAAAAAAAGGCGCGAAAAGAAGGCTGTTGACCCCTTTGGCGGTGAGGACTGCCTGTCTTTCAAGGACAGGCAGTCCCCTGTCCACACCCCTACCGCTCTATCCGTAATCCCGGTGGGATTCGTGCGGGATCGTCCACCACAGCACACAGCCGCTTTAAGTTCATTACATCCTCTTTTAAGTCTTTTCCTTTGGGGGTTTCCAGCAACATGGGCACATCAACCCACCGGGGATCATTCAACACCCACCGGAAACCATCGATCCCAATATTTCCCTCCCCGATGTGAGCATGACGGTCTTTGCGGCTGCCCAATTCGCCTTTACTATCATTCAGATGCCAGCATTTAAGGCGTTCCATGCCCACTTCTCGCTCCAGATCATCGATCAGGCGCTGGTATCCCTCTACCGAGCGAAGGTCATATCCGGCAGCGAACGCATGGCACGTATCTACACAAACTCCCAGTCGATCTGGCTCGGCAACCTGCTCCATAATTCGCCGTAAATGCGTGAACTCATATCCTAAATTGGTGCCTTGCCCGGCGGTCAGTTCTAATAATGTCAATACCTTCGTAGCGTGTGCCATTTCCTGATGAATGTGATCCAGTGCCACGGCGATCTGGCGCAGTCCCGTCTCTTCACCACTACCGGTATGGGAGCCGGGGTGTAGCACCACATACGGAATGCCATAGGCATGTGCCCGCGCTAACTCATCTTGATACGCTTGGATGCTTTTTTGCCGCGTTTCTGGCTTGGGGCTGGCAAGATTAATCAGATACGATGCATGGCTAACAGTGCTTTCAATATTGAATTCCCGAATTTTGGCTTGCCAGCGCGCCACATCTTCTGCATCGATGGGCGGTCCCGACCACTGCCGGTTGTTTTTGGTAAACACTTGCACCGCATTACAACCAATTGACGCGGCACGATCCAGCGCCTGACTCACGCCCCCACTAATGGACATGTGGGCACCTAGTTTTAGCGTTGTCATCTCAAAACCTCATAAGTAAACAAGTTGAGATACCATCCTTCAAATTCGGAATTCGACGAATTTTGTCTTGTTCGATCCAAACATTAGCGGTATATTCCCTCTTCCGCAATTATAGCGTATATCTCAAATCAACGCAAGTTCTGGAATCGCCATCCTAAATCGGTGGGAGCATGTAGCATGATACAATCGGATTTGTCCCGACCCGAAATAGCCCGTTACAGCCGCCATTTACTGATCCCAGAAGTGGGGCTAGTAGGGCAACAACGGCTCAAAGCCGCGCGAGTACTGGTTGTCGGTGCCGGCGGACTTGGTTGCCCCGCCTTGCTCTATTTAGCCGCCGCCGGAGTGGGTACTTTGGGCATTGTTGATTTTGATGTTGTTGATGAAAGCAATCTGCAACGACAAGTACTTTACACCGTAGCGGATGTGGGGCAACCCAAAGCAGAATGTGCGGCAAAACGGCTAACAGCATTGAATCCGTATGTCACCGTAGAGGTGCACCGGCTCTATTTAACTTCTGAAAATGTACTTCCAATCCTGAAATCTTATGATCTGGTGGTTGATGGAACCGATAATTTCCCCACGCGCTATTTGCTGAATGATGCCGCCGTCCTGCTGGATAAACCACTTGTTTATGGTTCGATCTATCGCTTTGAAGGGCAAGTCTCTGTTTTTAATTATCAAAATTGCCCCAATTACCGGGATTTGTACCCCGAACCACCACCACCGGAACTGGTTCCCAATTGCGCCGAAGGGGGTGTGCTGGGCGTCTTAGCCGGCATTATCGGCAGTATACAAGCCAACGAAGCAATAAAAATAATTACAGGAATTGGCGAACCGCTGGCAGGACGTCTCTTTTTATTCGATGCGCTCCGCTTTGAAAGCCAAATTATGCACTTACCCCGTCATACCCCACCCATCCACATTGAAACATTGATCGATTACAACCAGTTCTGCGGGGTGAAAAAAGAAGATGACATACCCGAGCTAACTGTTACGGAATTCAACCAGCTCCGCCACCGTAACACGGATTTTCAACTGATCGATGTTCGCCAGCCCTATGAACGGGAGATCGTTCATATTGGCGGTGAGTTGATCCCCCAAAATGAAATTTTTGACCGGCTTGAGGAACTTTCCCGCTCCAAAATGCTGATCATTTATTGTCGCAGTGGAAAACGAAGTGCAACCGTGGTTAAACAATTGCGATCACTGGGGTTTGATAACGCGCGGAATTTGAAAGGGGGTGTTTTAGCCTACCGGGAAGAAATTGACCCAAGTTTAGCAAAATATTGATTGAACACATTGATATTTATACCGTTAGACTGGAAACGCATCAAGCACTTTTTAGGTCGGATTAGTATATTTCCAAGCCGCTTCCCCTTCGGCAAAATGTTCTTTTTTCCAGATCGGAACGTCTTTTTTAATCTCTTCTATGATAAAACGGCACGCTTCAAAGCTTTCCGCACGATGTGGGCTGGAGACGGCAATTACCACGCTGATGTCCGTGAGGTGGAGCAACCCCAACCGGTGGTGAATGGCAATTTTACCGAGATTCCACTGCTGAAATGCCCGTTCTGCCAAAGTTTGCAAGACCTTTTCCCCCATTTCGGCATAGCCGTGGTATTCCAACGCGGCAACCGCTTTACCCTCAAACTGATTGCGAACCGTGCCCACAAACAGGTCAACCGCCCCGCAGGTTTCATCGACCACAAATTCATACGCCGCTGCTACACTAAGCGGTGCTTCCGTGATTTCAATCCATGTATTTTTTATCCTGATCATCGATTTTAGCCTCCACTCACCGGCGGGATAATGCAGATTTCATCCTGTTCATTCAACTCAATCGTATCTGTGATATAGTTCATATTTACCGCTAAGCGACTCATCGCTCGGTACGGTTCTAAACGCGGATATTTTTCGAGGATCACTTGCCAAAAATCTGTTGTTGTTGCCCCGTTTTTGAGTTCGATGACCTCTTCCGGCTGTCCGGTGATCTCGCGGCACATCGCAAAATATTTTACGTTGATCTTCATTTATCGCTCCCATGGAAATCGTGTAATCTCAACAGTTTCGCCCGCTTCAAAACGAGTTTGTTCATCGACAAAGATAAAACCATCGGCTTCGGATAACGTGGTTAGCATATTGGAATTTTGCCGCCTTAACGGATAGACAAGACCATCCTTTAGTGCCACGCGGATAAATTCCGGTCTGCCTTTATTCTCAAGGGGGTGTGCCATTTTGGCGCGAAGAGCCGGCGGCGGGTTCTGTCCGGTTAAATGGGTGATGACCGGTTGAACGTACACTAAAAAGCAGATCAAGGCGGAAACCGGATTGCCCGGTAACCCAAAAAAGAGTTTACCCCCCTTTTTCGCCACAAAAAGCGGTTTGCCGGGCTTTTGTTTGACCTTCCAAAAGAGGGTTTCGTAACCACATTGTTGTGCGGCAGGCTTTACATGATCATGTTCCCCAACCGAAACCCCACCACAAAATAGAATGAGAGTAGCATCTTGTTCGGCTTGCTCAATGGTGTGGATTGTCTCCGTTAAGGTATCCGGGGCATGTCCGGTAAAGCAGACGGTTCCACCGGCGTTGGTCACTGCCGCTTTTAATGTTAGCGAATTGGAATCGCGGATTTGCCCGGATGCTAACTCGATTGGCGCATCATAGGGAACAAGCTCTGTGCCGGTGGTGACAATGGCGATAGGTGGTAGTGAGAACACTGCTACCTGTGGAATGCCCAATGATGCTAACAACCCGATTCGCGCCGGATTGAGCCGTGAACCGCGTGAAATCAGGCGGTCGCCCGGCTGATATTCTTCCCCTTGAAATCGGATATTTTGGTACTGTTTTTTCACGGTATGGAGGGTCACCCGGTCTCCGGTCACCTGTGTATCTTCCACTGGTACAACGCAATCCGCATCCGCTGGAACTTCTGCACCGGTATTGATGCGGATGGCTTGTTCCGGTTCAATCTTTCCCGTAAAAGGGCGTCCCGCCGCGCTTTCGCCAATGATTTTTAGGGTAACGGGCACTTGTTGCACATCCGCCCAGCGGAGGGCGAATCCATCCATTGCGCTGTTGGTAAACCGGGGTGAAGGCTCGGTTGCCTCAATGTCCTCTGCCAAAATCCGGTTGAACGCATCCTCAAGTCGAATCTGTTCGATATTGGGTTTTGGTTGATGCTCTAAAATTATCTGTTTTGCCTCATTAACTGTGATCATTTTTCATCCCTCATCCTTCATTCCTCATCCTTCCGCCTTCATCCCTCATCCTTCATCCTTCCGCCTTCATCCCTCATCCTTCATCCTTCATCCCTCATCCTTCATCCTTCATCCCTCATCCCTCATCCTTCATCCCTCATCCTTCATTCCTCATCCTTCCGCCTTCATCCCTCATCCTTCATTCCTCATCCTTCCGCCTTCATCCTTCCGCCTTCATCCTTCCGCCTTCATCCTTCCGCCTTCATCCTTCCGCCTTCATCCCTCATCCTTCATCCTTCATCCCTCATCCTTCATCCTTCATCCCTCATCCCTCATCCTTCATCCCTCATCCTTCCGCCTTCATCCTTCCGCCTTCATCCTTCCGCCTTCATCCCTCATCCTTCATCCTTCCGCCTTCATCCTTCCGCCTTCATCCTTCATCCTTCCGCCTTCATCCTTCATCCTTTCGAATGCCCTCCACCCCACATCATTGGGTAGGCATGTAACAATCCCGGAAAAAGGGCGTGTAAACTTTCGGTTGCTCCGCGTGAGCTACCCGGCAGATTGATGATCAAACTTTGTCCCCGTAGCCCGCAAATTCCGCGGGACAGCATGGCATAGGGGGTCCGGTCTGTACCGTGTTTGCGGATGGCTTCAGCAATGCCTGGCACTTCTTTATCGATCACGGGTTGCATCGCTTCTGGCGTGACATCTTTGGGACCCAAACCGGTGCCCCCCGTGGTGAAAATCAATTGAATTTGTTCCTGATCGACCAGTTCGATCAGGCGTTGGCTGATTTTCGGGGCATCATCGGGCAGGATTTCATAAAATTTGACCTCAACCGGCTGTTTTTCTAAAAATTCGCGGATAATCACCCCGGATTTATCCTGCCGTGTGCCGGCAAATGTGGAATCCGAAATGACCAGCACGGCGGCGCTGATTGGGGTATCAAACTGATCCGTGTACTGGCTTTTCCCCCCTTTTTTTTTCACGACCCGAATGTCACCAAAAGAGAGCTCGTCGGTGAGCGGTTTGAGCATATCAAACATATTAAGCAGAGCGGCGTTGATGGCGGTGATCGCCTCCATTTCCACGCCGGTTTTCCAGACGGTTTCCACTTCAGCGGTGACGCGAATCTGGGTGTCATGGAGTTCGAACGTTAGGTCCACCCAATCGAGGGGGATAGGGTGGCAAAAGACAATCCAATCCGAGGTGCGTTTAGCCGCTTGAATCCCGGCGCTCCGGGCAGTGGCAAGGACATCTCCTTTGGGTACAGTGTTCGCCTTAACCCGCTCGATGACCGCGGCGGGGGCATTCAAGATGCCTTCTGCCCGCGCAAATCGGAGGGTGTTGAATTTATGACTGATGTTGATCATCGGTGCTCCTTCACTTTGAATCATTTTGAATGACGGTTTTGAGATATTCCAAATTTTGATTGAGTTGCCACCAGCCATTTTTGAACGTGGCATAATCTTGCCCGCACATCGCCGAGGCATACCGGATGGAATTGGCATAGAACAGCCAGAGTTCTACCCATTTTTTCTCTAAATGCTCATCAAACGGATTTTCCGGGTCGGCAAGTCCGGTGTCCCATGCCTGTTGCATGAGCTGAGTTGCCGCATAAACCATCTGGTCGGTTTCGGCGAGGGTGCTATCCATCTGGGCAAAATGACCGAGCGTCCAACTGGGACCATGGCAGGGCTGGCAAACCCGTTTCATCGTATTTTTCCGTTCGGTCTGTTCTTCCGGCGTCAATAGGTATTCGGCGGCAATCTCGCCATCAAACGCGGTGGGGAGTGGCAGTCCGTCTTTATTGCGAATGTGGGTCGTATTGCCGGTTTTGGGTTGGGGATGGGAGTAAATCAATCCAAACAAGCGCACCCATAGCCGGGCACCAAAATCATGGGTACGTTCGGCAATGACGGTTTCGCCGGAGGGGTCGGTCAGTAAACTATTATGGCAGGTGGCACACGTAGGAGATTGGAAGTCTTGCCCCACGCGCCACGGTACATGGGTCCAGTTCCATTGATCCTGTTGGGAGAAAAAGATATTCCCATGTTTGCTCTCTTGATACACATCCCAAGCGGGGACATCCGGTTGAAGATGGCACTCCGAGCAGGTGTAGGGCTTCCGGGCAATTTCAATAGAAAAACTGTGGCGGGGATGGCATGAGGTACATGCCCCCAAACTGCCGTCCGGATTTTTACGACCCACACCCTGATTGGGCCAATTGGCTAAATGCGGTACGGTGATCTCGCCAAAATCGGTCTCAACATCCCGCATACCCAACACCATGACCTCCGAACCGTGGCAGGCAAAACAGGTTTCGTTTTCGGTGGTGCCAGAGGCGGCGGCATGTGTCCAACCGGTTTCATCGTAGCTCTGAACGCCAAGAGTGGTTTGTACCAACGTATGGTACAGCGGATTTTCCCGAAGATTGGCAATCGCATGGGCCTTCTTGCTATTCGCATATTGGGTAGCTTCTTCCAGATGGCACGTTTGGCAATCTTTCGGTGAGACGATAATATTGATTTCGTAGCCAAAATGTTCAAAACTATCCGCATGATCGGCGGTATTTAAGCTGTGACATTCGTAACATCCGACGGCGGTTGACGCCAATTCCGGGGGAATGGCTTCATTGGAAATGCGCCGTTCTAATGCCGGTTTTTGGAGTGCCGCCGCCGGCGTGATTTGGGCATGACGGCTATTTTTCCAATCGTGAATGATACCGGAATTGATGGATTCATGGCACAGGATGCAGGCTTCGGTCTCTTCACTCAAGGGAACGTCTTCGGCGGCACTACTGATGATGGGTAACCAGATCACACTCCATAACAGGATTCGGATAACAGAGGTGAGACAAAATGAACGCATAACATTACCCTCCTAGAAATAAGCCTTAAATTACAGTTCTGAAGAGGTTTGAAGATACCATTTTCCGTAAAGATACTGCCCCAATTGTAGCCCAAACCCTAGCAGTAGCGCAATGGTTAGATTTCGGGTGAAAAATGACACCGACCCCACGAGAATCGCTACCAGCAGGTCATATTTCAGCTCTAATTTGTTAAGTAAGGTCATCAAGCGGTAACTATCGAGCAACAGCATTGCGCCTAAAACGGGGACAGGGATAAAAAACAAGAAGGTCGAAAATGGACTTAGGGCAACCAGCACAAAAAATGTCCCTAAGATGATGGTAGTTCCGCCGGTTTTGCCACCAAATTGAGCATGTGCCCCAATGCCGCCCGCTCCGTGGCAAATCGGGAATCCGCCCAGTAGTCCGATGAAAATATTGATGAGTCCAATGGAAAAGCCCAATTTAGTGGTCGTTACCCGCTGTGCTTGTTCTTTCCAGAATGCATGACAGGCATCACAGGCGGCAAACACCGCATTTCCTAAGGTCAGAGGCAATTGGGGAATCATCAAAAAGATCAAGCTGTTTAAAAAGAAGTTCCATTGGGGGGTTTGGGGTTCCGTAAGCGACCCGTGGAGGGTACTCAAATCCAGATGAACATTAAATAGGATCGCGATTAGAATACCGGTGGGAATAATCAAGAGAATAATCGGGAACCGCCGCCGAAATTGAACCCACCATAACAGGATGATCAATGTGGCGAAAATAATCGCATTGAGCATCAATGAAGACGTTAAAGACGATTTAAGAAAAAAACCATTTTCTACGGTCAGTTGAATCGCTTTTTGAGCGAGAATCAATCCCACACCGAGTTGAATTCCCCGCACAATTGCCGGGGTAAACCAGTTGCCTAACCAGCGAATCACACCGGTAGTGGATAATAGAATTAATAAAATACCATAAAAAACAGCAGTGGTAGAGAGCGCACTGGCGGAATATCCGGTGGCGATAGCAATCACTGCCATGGCTTTTAAGGGTTGGATGGCAACCGGTACTTTATAATACCAACCACTAAGGATGTAAGCGATACCCCACAAAAAAAAGATACGTTCCGGCGAAAACCCGTTGTACACAATTAAGGCAAACGCAAGGGGCAATGTGGTGCCCAAGTCTCCTACAGCTCCTGACCATTCCGACAGTTTGAAGTGATTTTTAGGCGTCGGGTTCATGTTTATCCTCCAATGGCAGACATCGATTGAAATGTGCCGTTTTGCTTCAGTTTTTCGACCGTCTCAAACCCGTCTTTATTCCGTTGCCCGACACAGCGCCGGATGATGTGCTGGATGCCCGCGTCATCTGTCCCGTTGCGGAGTTCCTGCCGCAAATCGTACACACCCTGATCATACAGACACGTTTTGAGCATCCCTTTGGCGGTAATACGCAACCGGTTGCACGAGCCACAAAACAAGCGTGAAAAACCGGCAATAATGCCCACACACCCCTGATGCCCCTCAATTTTGTAATTGTGCGCCGTGGAATTGGGGTGATCGTCCACTTTTTTTAAAGATGGGTATTCCGTTTTCAGGAGGTTCAAAATGCGGTCACGGTTCCAAGGTGTCAAAGGCTTTGCGCCACCGTTGAAAGGCATTTCTTCGATGAATCGCACATCCACCGGATAATTTTTGGAGAGGTTGGCGACCGGAATAATATCCTCCGTGTTGACACCGTTCATTACGACCATGTTAATTTTGAGGGGGATATTGTACGCCAAAATAGCATGAAAGGAAGCCATAACCCGTTCCAGCCCATCACGACGGGTTATGTGGCGAAATCGATCCCGATCGAGCGTATCAATGCTCAAATTGATGCCATTAATACCGATCCGGTGGAGCTCGGGTAAAAATTCCGCCGTAACCAAGCCATTTGTGGTCAGGTGGATTTGCTCAATGCCCGGAGTTTGGCGGATGTGCCACAGTAGATCGATCAATCCCTTGCGCACGAGCGGTTCGCCACCGGTAAGGCGCACTTTACGAATACCGAGCGGCGCCAACAGGCGAATTAATCGCTTCATTTCGTCGATGGAAAGCATTTCATCCCGGTGGGATTTTGGAATGCCGCCGGCGGGCATACAATAAATACACCGCAGGTTGCACAATTCCGTAACTGCCAACCGGACATAGTCGATCCGGCGCTGGTAGTTATCGATCAAGGGGGGTGATGTTGGTGTGGCCGGTTTCTGAACCGGCATGGAGGCACTCATGGGGAACTCCTTTCCAAATTCGGGAGGCCATGCGGTTTCCCGCACAACCCTATCGGCAAAGCATCCTATCGCTTGAATATTCAACGACGTAGATGACGTTGCTCGGAGTGTTTAATTGCCTGATATTCTTCCGGCGTATTGCAATTTAATAAGTGATGGTCCTCAGAAATTATTTTATGTATATCGTTATTTCCCAACACCTTACGGATTGAATATTGCTGATTTTTCCGTGCGTTTTCCAAAATGGGTTGCATCGTGGGTTCGTAAATGGTGCATAGCGGTTCAGGAAACCCCTTTTCTGGATTCACAAACGCGGTTGCTCTCTTATCTGGGTTTCGATTTCGGATAAGATAATCGATTGTTCTGGGATTGACAAGAGGTAAATCAATTGCCAATACCAACCATGCCACCGCCGGCTGATGATCAAATGCCGCCAAAATACCGCTTAACGGTCCAATACCGGCATATTGGTCATGGATTTGCGGAAAATCAGCATACTGTTGAGCCTGATCTGCCCGGCAGGAAACATATACATGCTCGCACTGGGCAGAAAGTAGCTCATAACAATAGCCCAATTGGTGCGTTCCATGATAGTTTAGCAGGGCTTTGTCATGTTTCATGCGGGTGCTGAACCCGCCACTAAGAATCAATCCCCACATCGGGGGTTGCGGCATGTTGGGGGTCATGGGTTTGGGCATACCGGTTTATAGTGATCACATCTAACGGGCAAAATTCTTTGCACAGGTCGCATCCGGTGCAGAAATCTGGGTTGAATTGAAGTGTTTCTTGCGAGTCTTCACCGGTTTCTGAAAATAAGGCTTCTGTGGGACAGATCGCCACGCAATCCCAACATAAATCGCATTCATCGCCAATGGTTACCTCATAATTATAGAACGTTTTGAACCGGCTTTGGAGGTTTTCGGGCAATTTAGCGCAGGCCTGGTTCAATAATTTTTTCTTGAACGGTAAAGTTTTGGCACTATACCGGACCGATTCCTCTTCAGGTTTGGGCTCCGATTCCATCATGGCGGCGATATTATGCTGGATTTTGGATCGGAAGGCAACAAAAAAATCGCGCCGGTCATAGGTTTCGGGCTGGTAATGCAATTGGGATGGGTCTTCCACCAACTGAATTTTTTCAGAAAGGTTTATCCCGAGGTTTTCCGCCACCGCCGCCAGATTGGCGTTGAGGTATTCCAGAATAAAATGGTTTTTACATGTCTGGCAGGGCGTTAAATTCAATTGAACGGTTGTTTTTAGTTCTGAAAAAAGCGCCAGTAAATGCGCTTCAGATAAAATCCCTAAACAGGATATGGTTTGATCGGCTTCTGAACAGCGGTCACATCCCAAAACGGGTTGAGGACGTGTTTTGAGAGCTTGGATAGTTTTCTGGAAGTTTACATTGGTGCCCCAAAGCGCATCCGCCGGACAAACGGCGGTACATAGCATACATTCCGAACATCGCTGGTAATCAATTGCCAGTTCCGGTTCAAGGGTAATGGCGTGGTGAGGGCAAATATCCACGCATTCGGTACACGGATGCGCGCTAAATCGCATCGGCAAACAGCGCGATTTTGTAACACCGACGGAAGGCGCGGTATCGGTGATTTTGCTGGCAATTTTAGTGGAGATAAACTGAGTCAGCATGAGCGTTGATCACGAAAGTTGGAATCGAATAAATTGGCTAAGAGTTTCGGCTAATTGGCGGTAAAATTCATTGGTCGTATTTGTTTTTATTTGTTCGCAAAATGGGAATACAAACGGTGCCAGATACTGTTTTAAAAAGGTTCGCTGGGCTTGAATATAGGTTTCACGGTTTCCATTTACGGACGCTTGATAACCCAAATAGTACATGAATTCTAATTCTACGGCGATGTGATCCGGCAATTCCTTAAAATCTTCGGCGATTTCTAAGCCATACTGGCGATACATGTTTTTTACCGCCATGGTGGTATCCCCCATGACTTTGCCCTCTGTTTCCAGATAGAGCGACCCGTACGGCGGTGCTTCCAATTTAAATGGACCCACAAACAATCTGGCATATTCCACGGTAAGCTCTTCAATGGAATATTGCTGAAACGCCTGTTCCAGTTGCTCGATATTTGGTACGATGGGCGGAAGACTCATCTTCAGGATATGTTTTAGTTGGGAAAATAGGTTTTCCGGTGCTAACCACTCCGCTTCCGGCTCATAAAAACAGATGGCAAATGTGCGATAGGCGTCTGCTTGGGCTAATGTTTTTGTATGTTCCATGATATATCCTCTTCAGAGGGTTAAAAGGTAATACAACTAAAAGAAAAGGAAGAATAAAGCAGAGCAGGCAACTTTATTCTTCCTTTATTTTACATCATCGGGTTGCCTCTAACCCTTTTTGAAACTTCGAATGTAGTGGACATTCGGTTCAGTGCCGGCTTCTTCCTTCAACCGGAATGATTTGTGTTCTGCCAAGGCTTTGCTGGGAGCACTGTTCGGGTCGTCCAAATCTCCGAAAATTCGGGCGCCGGAGGGGCAGACTTCCACACACGCGGGCATCAGATTTTGGGCGACACGATGGGCGCAAAAGATACACTTTTCCACGACACCGGGCCGGCGAACGCTCTCATAATCGGGATGGGTGTACTTGGTTTCATACGGGGGCGTTGCGCCGGCCTTTTCGGCGATTTCCGCCCCGGATGCGGTACAGCCAGGGATCATCTCGGTCTTATCCCGATACTCGGCGTGGGTCTCAACTTTTCGTTTGTTGAAACTAATGACACTATAACCGGTGTCGCTCTTGACAATATCAATGGCGCTATACGGGCAGGCTCGCTGGCATTTACGGCAACCAATGCAACGTTCATCATTATGCATGGTAATGCCATTTTCCGTTTTATACATCGCCTTATCTTTCACCGGACAGGCGGCAACACACGCGGCGTTACTGCAATGATTGCATAAGACCGGGATGGCGGTATAGCTTACATTCGGGAAGGTGCCTTCGGTCTTAAACATAAAGTCTGCCCAGTTGAAGGTTTGACCGTTCTTCACGTCACGGTTTGGGGTGTTGTTCTCTGTCTTGCAACCTAATGCGCAGGCGCCACAGCCCACACATTTTTGCAGGTCAATGACCATTCCTAATCTTGCCATTTCTTATTCCTCCAATCTATGGGTTAGACTTTTTCAATTTTCACACCGGTGAAGCCGCCGTTGCGTACATTACTACCGCTTAGGCGTTCGGTATCATACGGCATCAGGTAATTGTTATTACCACCGCGCGGTTCAAAGGTGGCATAGTTTTTCGCTGCCACCCGGCCATACGCCCAGTGACCTTGACCGTAACATTTGGCGACTGTGCCGGGTTGGATGCCTTCCCACAGTTTCGCTTTCACTGTGATGCTCGCCACAACAGAGGTAAGTTTAACCATATCCCCATCGGCGATGCCCAACTTTTTGGCATCTGCTGGATTGATTTTGACGACATCTTCCCAGCTTTCATCACCCGGATCCACCTTCTTAAACTCTTGATACCAAGGCGCGTTCTGGCTACGTCCTTCGCGGTTGAGGCGCGATTTATAATCCACAAAATCAAAGGGATATTCATTGCGATCACCCCAACGATATGGCGCTTCGTAATGTGGCACGAAAGCGTGTTCACCGCGGGCTTCATATTTACAGGTTTCCAGAATATCATCGATGGTGGTTTTGTGCTTTTCCGCGTGTTTCGACAACGCTTCTTTCAAGGTTTCGCTATAGAACTCAAATTTCTCGGTCTTGGTATGAAAATGACCCCAACGCTTTTTAAACGGATAGGCATCGGAGTTCCACAGACCGCGTTTACGGAAGTCTGCCCAACCATTGATTTTATCACCACCAATGTCCTTTTTACCATCCCAAATGGGTGCGGTTTGGTTCTTCAAGTTGTATTCGGTGAATTCCAGACCGTTGGTGGGTGCTTTGCCGGTTTCGGGGTCTTTGAATTCGTTGGTGAAGTAATCCAACAAGTTGGGGAAACCGCGTTCTTTGAGCTTTTCAGCAATCAACCACGGGATTTCGGTTTCGTCCATTTTCAAATCCCACAACGGCTTGACCACCGGTTGCACCAACGTACAGGTGGCGTACTTATTCGCTTTCGTTTTTACATAGCCTAGCTTTTCATACTTGGTGATACAGGCAGGCAATACAATATCCGCATATTGGGTGAATTCCGAAGCATGGGTGGTAATGTGGGCTAAAAACGGGATTTTTTCCAATGCTTTTTCCCAGCGTTCGGCACCGGTGCAGGAGAAGACAAAGTTGTTCATATACCCGATGACTACTTTAACCGGATAGGGCTTATCGGCGAGAATGTTATCGGCGACTGCATTGGTGACCACACCGCCCCCGGATTTGCCTTTTTTCAGAGCTGGAAATTCTTTAGAGCCGCGCAAGTCAATCTTTTTCATGTGCGAATGCTCTTTGGCTAATTCATCCTGGTAGGCATCAAATTTCGGAATCTTATTGACTGGGATTTTAGCAGTTGCCAAGGCGCCACCTTCGGCATCCACGGAGCCCAGTAACCCATTCAACGCATGAATTGCCATGGCAGTATAGGCGCCGCGTACATGCATGGCGGCACCGGGTCCCAACCAAACCGCAACATTGGGCGCGGCTTTCGCCATATTCCGTGTAACGCGCAGAATTTGTTCTTTCGGGATACCCGTAATCTTTTCCGCCCACTCAGGGGTACGGTCTTTCAGTTCAATATTCCACCATTTGACCACGCCGTTGGTGTAAGTTTCCGTAAAGGTGGCTTCATCGACTTCTTGCCCAGCTTTGAACAGGTTTTTGCCATCGGTAAAATCACCGACAAATTCTTTGTTCCACAACCCTTCGGTCAAAATGATGTGAGCCATCGCGGTTGCTAATGCGCCATCTTCACCAGGTTTAATGGGTAACCACTCTTGAGCCTTGGCGGCGGAGGTTGTCAATTTGGGGTCAACAACCGCAATGGCACCCCGATCCAGCAAATCCCCAAACGCTCTAATGGTTGCTGGAATCATCCGATTACTACTCACCGGATCACAACCCCAAATGAGCAAATATTTGGTATTATCCAGATCATAATCTCGATAACCCCAGTAACCGGCGGTATAGTAAGAACCAAATTTTTCCGCTTCGGCACAGATGGCACTATGCGAAATGCCATTCGGTGAGCCAAATACTTTGGGAAGGGCGGCATAGATGGTATCCCGCATATAGGTATAGCGCCCTCGTAGAACGGCAAATGCCTCTGGCGTACCGGCTTTGCGCAATTCCATCATTTTATCGGCGATGGTATTCAACGCTTCATCCCACGTGATGGGCACAAATTGGGGGTCAACGCCACGCCCCTTCTTGGGATTGGTGCGTTTCATCGGCACTTTGACCCGGTCTGGATCGTATAACAGTTGAAGGGACAGATGGCCCTTGGGGCACAAAAACCCTTGATTTTGCTTGGAAAGCTGATTGCCACGGACGCGAACCGCGCGCCCATCTTGTACTAAAACTTCTGCCGGGCACCAAGTGGTACATCCTTGACATGTGGTCTTTTTCCACTCACCAGCGGCACTGCTGACACCCTTGCTAGGGCGTGCACTTTCGGCAAAAGCGTTCAATTGGGGACCACTCAATGCCGCCACGGCGCCTACCGTTGCACTGGCTTTTAAGAACGTACGTCTTTTCATTTTCATGGGTAATACTCCTCATTTGAATTTGGGTTCACCCCGGGGAATAGGATGTCTATGCACGTAAACACCTATTCCCCGGCGATCAGAGGGAGAAACAAGAAAAAGGGGCAACTAGAATTTCCATTCAAAGGTTAATTTACCAACGAGATCGGCATCCAGATCACCGGCATTCATGTAATACCAAATATTGGGGATCACATGGACTTTTTTATGAGGATGGTAATCAAAGGCGGCGATGATCAGGTTGGTTTCATTATCATCCGTATCGGCATCGGGTTCATACATATCAAACCGGAGGATTGCCGTACCGGTTTCGGTGACATCATAACGCCCAAAAACGGAGAGGGCGTTCATGGTTAGATCATCGGGATCACCTTCTTTCGTAAAGATGTAATATTCACCACCAACTGCCAATTTATCTTGAGTGTAGCCGGCAAAGCCTTTCATGGTGATGTTTTTAAATTCGGAATCACGATTTTCGATATCGAAATAGCCTTCAATAATAAAGTTTGAAGGGTGTGCCGAGAGTGACAGTTGAAACTTTTTGTACATATTGCCCTCAGGATGGGAATAATGAGAGCCATTGGCGACCATAACATGATAGCCAATCATCTTTTCGGCAAAGGTGCCTTTTAAGGCAAGTCCGGCGTCCGCGGAGGTGGCACTGACAGATGCGCCAGTAACATCCTTAAAATTATCCCAAACGGTTTTGGCTAAACCCCGATAACCCCATACCTTTTCGGAATTTGCCCAGGTCGGGGTGCCGGAAATACCGATGTACAGTTTGGAATTCGGGATTAAGTTTTTCCACTGCAAAAATGCGTGCTTCACGAACGGGCGAAGTTTGTCATCGGCTTTCCGATCCGCATCCGTGCGAAAACGTACAGAGAACGTATCATCAATCTTCTTATTGATCGTCAAATACGTGCGGCGGAATTTAAACGCATTTTCCTGACCATCTGCCCGAGGACCGGTGTTGGAAATATCATGGTAATAATCGAAATAGGCTTTCCCTTTGATTTCCAGACCATCCAACGATCCCGCATAACTAACGGTACTTGCCACAAATAAAACAGCAATGGATAAAACCAACATGAAAAAACGGGTGGACTTCATACGTCACAACCTCCTTAAATTTAGAGTTAAAAAATAAGTTAGTGTTTATTGTTTGAGGTGCTTTGCCTCATTAACAGAATCCAAAACATCTTTAAGTTGCACGGCATCTTCAATCTCCCTCATTTCTTTTTTGAAGATGCGAACCCCTTTGCCCATCCCTCGTGCGAGTTCAGGAAGTTTTTTTCCACCAAAAAGCAATAAAATAATGCCTGCAATTAACGAAATTTCACCAATGCCGAAACCACCAAACATCAGATACCATCCTTTACAAAATCAGATTTAGCGAAATAAAGATTGATTTATCTCTGTTTTTCGCAAAAGTGACGCCAAAAGCATAACGGTCTTATAGGGCATAGAATAGGCATTCGGAAGTGGCGGGTGCGAACAATTTAGATGAAATTTCACCCATCGAGCGATGAAATTTCATCTAATATTGAATTTAGCGAGTTTACTTTTGAGGGTCGGTAAGGGGATACCGAGTAATTCCGCCATGCGGGTTTTACTACCGCCGGTACGGTGGCTGGCTTCGACTAAAATATCATGCTCGACTTGGTACAAATACTCCGGTAACGGTTGGTTGCCCCATTGGTATTGGGCTGATTTTTCGCTAAATTCGCGGATATTTGCCGGCAGATAACATTTGTCGATATACCCATCTTTACTGAGCAAGACCAGCCGTTCTATCACGTGTTCTAGCTCTCGAATATTGCCGTCCCAATCATAGGCTAAAAAGTAATCCATCACTTCCGGAGCTAATACCATAGAATGGTCGGGGTTGTATTTGTTCAGGAAGTAGTTTACTAACAGCGGAATATCTTCTTTTCGTTCTTTTAGGGAGGGTAAATAGATGGGCATGACATTAAGGCGATAAAACAGGTCTCGCCGGAAAGTACCGGCTTCTATTGCCGCTCGTAAGTCCTTTTTACTCGCCGCAATAATGCGAACATCCACTTTTAAGGTAGATTCACCGCCAACCCGCTCAAACATTCCGGTTTCAATCACTTGCAGAAGTTTCACTTGTGTTTCCAAGGGAATGTCATCGACTTCATCCAAAAAGAGGGTACCCCCATCGGCAAGTTCAAATCGTCCCTTTTTCTGTTTAATCGCGCCGGTAAACGATCCCTTTTCGTGCCCGAATAGCTCAGATTCCAGTAATTCGCGGGAAAGGGCGGCACAACTGATGGTGACAAAGGGCTTGTTTGCGCGTGGGCTGTTATAATGAATTGTTTGGGCGATCAACCCTTTACCGGTGCCGGTATCTCCGGTAATCAACACGGAAATATCCGACTGGCTGACCACGTGGAGCAGTTCAAAAACTTGGCGCATGGGCTTGGAGTCACCCACAATATTGTCAAATTGATACTGTTGGGAGAGTTGCTTTTTCAGGCTTTCATTTTCACGGCGGAGGCGGATGGTTTCCGTGGTATTGTGGATGATGTGATGGAGATGCTCCATCGAGAAAGGCTTAATCAGGTAATCTAATGCGCCTTTTTTGAGGGTTTGAATGGCGGACTCTATGGTCGCATTGGCGGTGATCAGGATGAATTGAGTTGTGGGCTGTTCTTGTTGGATGAAATCGAGTACATCGGCGCCACTCACATTGCCCATCACCAAATCACAAATGACCAGATCAATGGGACGTTTTTTTAGCAGCTCAATTGCCGCTTCGCCAGATGCCGCTGTTTGTACCTGATAACCCATTTCCTCCAGTTCATCGGCTAAGGCAAGCCGGACACTTTTTTCATCATCTACGACTAAGATATTCATGACCCACCCTCTAATGGCAATAAAATTGTGACGGTTGTGCCTTTTTTTTCTAGGGAATCAACAAAAATTGTGCCACCGTGTGTCGTAATGATATTGTAGCTCACATACATCCCTAAACCGGTGCCTTTGTTCCCTTTAGTGGTGTAAAATGGGTCAAAAATATGGTTTAGGACCTCGCGACTCATGCCTTTTCCGTTATCCTGAAGTTGTAATTTTGCTTGTTGTGGGGTGTGATGTA
This sequence comes from Gemmatimonadota bacterium, assembly GCA_003697105.1. Lineage (GTDB taxonomy): Bacteria > 4572-55 > 4572-55 > J002 > J002 > J002. Next base: position 20,008 of record RFFQ01000106.1, read on the forward strand.
ACTCAATGCAGATTTCACCTGATTTGCCCATCGCATCAATGGAGTTCAGTATACAATTAACAATCACTTGCGCCAATTGACCTTTCGCACCCATAAAATAGACCGGTGTTTCGGGTAACCGGGTGGTAAGTTGAATCTGATTTTTTTCCAGACGGTACTGAACCAACCGTAAGGCGAAGGTGATTGCCCCCCGCAGATCAAATCGTTCATGTTTAAAAGCGTTCTGGTGGGCGTAGTCTAACAAGTTGTTAACAATATCTTTGATGTGATTTGCCGATTCCGCAATCAAGTGGACGTATTCGGTTACTTTTTCATCCAGTTGATCGGGGTGTTTTAACAACCGGTAGGCACACAATTCGATTCCAGCTACCGGATTATTGATCTCATGCGCGACACCGGAGGCTAAAATACCGATACTGGCCAGTTTTTCGGTCTCCACGATTTTGGCTTGGGTGATTTTGTCGGCTTGATCTTGGGCGGTAATTCGTTCCATCATTGCCAAAACACCCTCTTTAAGGAGCATCATTTCATCGTTAAAATAGATATTGATTTCGGGTAACGGTTTTCCTGGATCGAAGTTATTCACGCCTTCCAATATTTGGTAGACCGGTTGGGTGACGAAATACGCCGCGCCAATCGCACCTGCAATACCAAATATCAGGAAAAGAAAAATCATCCCACTTAAAATAAAAGTGATCTTTTTTTCTTTATTCAAAATAGCGGTATCATTTAGCCCTAAAGTGACATAGCCCAATTTACCACCAAACAACGGGTTGGTGTACTGTCGAATAAGGATGTGGCGGTCTTTATCGGTATATAATTGTGGATTTGGTGTGGTATTCGGGGACCTTAGAAGAGTGGGGATTCGGTTTTTCTCAAATGTGTGCCCAATAATAGCGTTGTGTTTATCATAAACGACAATATGTAAGATGTCGGGATCGGCTTCTTTTAGTCTAGTGACAAAGCGGTTGATCGTGACATAATCTTCGGTAATGACTGCATTTACCACATTTTCAGTTAAAATC
>RFFQ01000107.1 GCA_003697105.1 Gemmatimonadota bacterium
GACGGCTCGAATCTGATTTTCTCGATTCTCTCCAACAGCAACGCCACGCTCGTCACACCCACCATTGACGCGGCGGATAGCACGCTGGATTTCAGTTTCGGGGCGAATGAGAACGGCACGGCGGAAATCGTGATTCAAGCGCAGGATTCGGGCGGGTTGACCGTCACCGATACGCTGGTGGTGACGGTCAATTCCGTAATCGATGCACCGGTCGTCAATACGCTGAGTGCCGATCTGGTGGGTATCAGCACTGCCCGGCTGAATGGTGAGGTGAATCCGGATAATGACCCGGCAACCGTCGTTTTTGAATATGGATTGACAGCCAGTTACGGCGATTCTGCTATTGCCGATCAAAGTCCGGTGAATGGTTCAAGCCTGCAACGTGTCAGCGTAAACCTGAGCACATTGATACCGGATACCACCTATCATTTCAGAGTAAAAGCGACGAACAGCGCCGGGACGAGTTTTGGAAACGATTCTACATTTACGACGCAAGCGGCAAATTGTGCGATCACGGTGACCAATACCAATGATAGTGGAATTGGCTCTTTACGGTGGGCATTGCAAAGTGTTTGTGATGGGGGCACCATCACGTTTAATATTGCAGGTACTGGTTCTCCTCACATAATAACCTTAACTAGCAGTTCATTAACGGTTGGTAATAATGTAACAATTTCCGGCGCAGATACAGATGGTGACAGCATCAAAATTAGCGGGAACAATGCTCGCCGGATATTTATTGTGAATCCGGGTGTAATGGCAACTTTGGAGAATCTGTCTCTTATCAATGGGAATGCTGGCGGATTTGCCAGTGGCGGAGCAATTCAAAATGCAGGTGATTTAACCGTCAACAACGTTATTTTCCATTCAAATACCGCGACGGCCGACGGCGGCGGAATTATAAACACGGGCGGTACATTGAATGTCAACAATTCCTCTTTTATAAACAACCATGCGGATTACGACGGTGGCGGTATCCGGGTCAATAATGGGACGGTTCGCATCAATGGGTCTCTGTTTACCGGTAATAGTAGCGGTTTTAGTGGCGCGGCACTCCGGCGGGTTGGTGGCACGCTAACCGTACGAAACAGCACCTTATCCAGTAATAATGCCGGTATGAACGGCGGCGGTGTCGAAGGAACGAGTACCTTCATCAACTGTACCATTTTTGGAAATTCTGCGGTAAGCAATGGCGGCGGTGTGTATTCGGGGATTACGCTGGGGAATTCGATTGTGTACAGTAATACGGCCGGTTCTTCCGGACCGAATATTCAGGGTTCATTTACGAGTCTGGGCTACAACCTGATTGGGGATGTCAGCGGCGCGTCCGGTTTTACCGGTACGGACATCACGGGCAGTGATCCGCTTCTGGATCCACTGGCTGATAATGGTGGGTCAACGTTGACCCATGCCTTACAAGTGGGTAGCCCGGCAATTGATGCTGGGACCCGATCCGGTGCCTTGGGTCACGATCAGCGCGGGTATTTGCGCATCGGTGCGGTGGACATCGGCGCATACGAAGTTTCCGGTGTACTACCGGATAAAGTTTGGACTGGTGAAGTGAATAATTTGTGGAGCAACCCGGCAAATTGGTCACCACCCGGCGTGCCGTACCTTACGGATATTATTTATGTGCCCGGTGGGCATACGGTGCTTATTAATACCGGTACGGTCACGGTGGATAAAGTTTACATTGATGTGGAAAATAGCGGTAAGATTCAGACCAATACGACTAATGGTGCCCAACTCCGAACTGGCGGATCGACGATTCCGCAATAATACGCTTCTCTTTTTCGTACTCCCAAAGATTCCATCTTGCCAATAGATGGAATCTTTTTTATGTTGGGGGCAAAGTGCATCGTGTTTGACCCTAAATTTGTGGAGGATAGAATGGATTGGTCGGATTATTTTTACACCGGTGAGTATATTGAAATCCCTCATCAATTTTATTCAGATTTGACCGAAAAGCCGTTTACACACTGTATCGAATGTGGGCAACCATTGGGTGAACCCGGTATTCAGTATATCATTGAAAAAGCCATCAAAAACTATCCCGGCCAGCAGATGACGGATACCTTGTTTGAGTATGCCATGTGTCTGGATTGCTATTGGGAGATGGCGCAATCGCTCTCCCAACTTTCGCAGGAACGCATTGCCGCCTATTTTGAACAACGGGTTGATTTAGTCCTGCGGCGGCAACAGTTGGCGCAACTGGGGTTTGAGCGGATTGAGCCGTGGATTTCCAACTGTGTGATTACCGGCAAACCGGCGTCTGAAACATCAGAATATCAAATTATTGGGCAGTTTGATGGTCCGCATCTGCTTTACACCTATCTGCCGTTCATGATTAGCGGAGACGTGATGGAAGATGTCGCAAAATTGCTTTCCGCGGAGACTCGCCGTGAGTTGGATAATTTCGGCGAACGCCACTTTGGACCTCCGCCCGAAGTGAAAAAAATATTGAACCGCGGTCCGTTGGTGATGATTTGAGCCGTTGGCAGTAAACTGGAGAACCTCACAGGGCTCATAAGACTCACAAAAATCTGGCGATTTTCAACGGTAGGGAGGTGCACTTGGGTGATCCATTGTAACGGTTTTGCTCAAACTTGATTGATATTTCTTCTGTATGATGCGATACTTACCGGTGCTGAGTATCGCTTTTTTTGTATGTGTGGAATATGGGGAGTACGCATGGCAGAACATTTACAAGAAATTTTCAAGAAAAAAATAGTTCCGGTGACGTTTGAGCGCTCTATCGGGTTATTTGGTGCGACCACCATCGGGGTAGGAGCGTTGATGGGCGCAGGTGTGTACGTGCTGATTGGGTTGGCGGCAGAACAAGCGGGACCCTCGGTCTGGCTGTCCTACACCGTTTGCGGAGCGTTGGCGTTTTTAACCACCCTAATGTTTGCTGAGTTTGCCCGGCGGATCCCCAAAGCCGGGGGGGGCTACGTGTATGCGTACGATGTACTCGGTAGTGTGGGAGGCTTCATCACCGGCTGGTTTTTGGCATTAGGTAGCGTGTTCGCTTGCGGGTTGTACGCTATTGGTTTTGCGAAGTATTCCATCTCGGTTTTGGGCTATGATGTGCATGCGTTTGGGGTCAAACTGATTGCGATAGGGGCAGTGTTGGTTTCCATGCTGATAAACTCACGTGGCACCAAAGGAGCGGATAAAATTCAAAACTTCCTGACATGGGGAAATCTGGCGATTTTAGCCGTGTTAATTTTCGCCTCGTTGTTTCACTTGGATTTCCGGAATGCCACCCCGATGTTCCCACGAGGACTTGCCGGCACCGGCTCTGCAATTTCGATTATCTATATCTCCTTTTTCGGCTACCAGTTGATCGCCAACAATGCCGATGAGATCATCGAACCGGCGAAAACCGTGCCCAAAGCCATGATGCTGGCGATGGGCATCAGTTTTACTTTTTATTTGCTGATTGCGGTGGTTGCGGTTTTGGTGGTGCCATGGCAGGAACTGGCGGCTTCCAATGCCCCGCTGGTGGTTGTGGCAAGTAAAAGTTTCGGTTCGGCGGGTTGGTTGCTGATCTCGTTCGGAGGGATATTAGCCTCAGCGGGAGCCCTCAATAGTACGTTACTCTCCAAAGGGCGGCAAATTTACGCGATGGGCAACCATCACTTTTTGCCCCGTATCTTGGGACGAATCCACGAGGCAAAAAAGACTCCGCAAGCCGCGCTCTATGCCGGCGGGTTGCTGATCATGCTGATGTTGCTCGTTTTTGATTTAGGATTTATTGCTAAATCCGCAAATTTTTGTTTGCTGGCATCGTTGTTACCCATCTCGCTGGCGTTGCGCAAACTTTACCGGGACTATCCAGAGCACCGTCCGGCGTCGTTTTTCCGGCGTCGCTTGCCAGAAGCGGCGCTAATCGCTAATGTCGGCTTGCTGTTCACTCTGGATTGGCTCTCGCTAATGTTTGGTGTTCAACTGGCGGGTATTGGCGCGGTGGTCTATTTTGTCTATTCGCGCAAGCGCGAGATTCGCACCCGCGACGGCATGAACATCGTATTAGCAGAGCCCGAAAAAAAACCGCTGCTCCGCCTCAGCACCGGCACCCGGATTTTAGTTCCGATGGCAAATCCCAAAACCCAACAGGCGATTTTCTCCGTCTCCGATGCGATGCTCGCCCACCAAGAAGGCGGGGAAATTATTGTGCTGTCAGTGGTCAATGCGCCGGAGCAGGTCAGCTTTTATGCGGCACTCTCCAATGCGGATTACGCGCTGGAGATTATCGAACGTAGTGCCGCACTGGCAAAGCTGACCAAAGTCCCCGTCAAACCCATTATCCGGGCGTCACGAAGTATCCCGCGCGGAATTGTTCATGCGGCAGAAGAGGAAAATTGTAATCTGATTGTAATGGGCTACGCTGGGACGAATCCGACCAAATCCGCCAGTTTGATGGAGGAGGTGTTACACCACACCCATACGGACACTATTTTTATTAAATTGAAAAGGCTAGATGATTATTTTGCACCTAAACGGATTGCCGTTTCGTTGGGCGGGCGGTTCAATCTCAATTTGCAGCTCATGGTGCAACTTGCCGGTAATTTAGCCGATTATTTCGGGGGGGAGATTACGTTCCTCAACATCTTACCGACCGATTTTACCCCCGATCAAAAAGCGCAGACCGATAAAGCGTTTATCGAAGCGTTACAGCAGGATCACTCGCGGGCACTATACAACATTCAGGTGCTTGCTTCGGACGAACCGCTGGAAACGCTGGTGGAAAAATCCACCGAATTCGACCTGCTGATTGTCGGAACTACGAAAGTCGCTATGCTGGAACAGGCGGTCGTGGGAAGTTTTGCCACCCAAATTGCCGAACGTTCGCACTGTTCCGTCGCTATTGTGCGCGTTGTACCTACCCCGGAGAAGATCATCAAGAAGATTTAGCGGGATTATTCCGTTGAAATTTTGCTGAAATCGGCTATATTTTAGATGGAGTCTGATTCTTTTTCCGGTTTCCTCACGAGAGTGCACCATGCCTATCCTATTGATTCTTCTTTTTTTATTATCTGCACCGTTCTTCACAAAAGAACTCCCTACCGACAGCGCCTGTATCCCGCTGGAGATCGAGACCCAAAGGCTGTGACACTGCTATCTGATAGCGCTTTGCTGTCTCTGCTCCACGATACAGAAAACGAAAAGAGGGGTGGACTCCAACTTTGGGAGATATTGATTTTGGAGCATCTTCCATTGTAGCATTTACTGTACACGGGATGGATTGTCATTACAGCATTTCCTCGAATGAACTTTACTCCATGATTATCGTTTTTTTAGGGTTGCTCTATTTAGGGGTGTGGATTATGATTTTTAATCTGATCGTTCATCTCACCTTTCGTGGATTCTGGATCGGCATTATTGGGTTGGGGTCGGTCTATCCGGATGGGATTCAATATGACCGGCTGAAATATAACGCCAAATTTACCCGCTATTTAAAGAATAAAATTCCCAGTTTGGAATCTCTGGCACTAAATCTGGATAAAATTTCCAGCAGTATCTTCAGCTTCACGTTTTTGATCTTTTTTATGTTTATGTCCATCGGGGTGTTCATTGCTGTATTAGTGGCATTCAACCTAATCATTACCACCATCATCAACATATTTAGCTTGAAAGCGATTGTTTTTGCCGGTCTTTCTTTGGGACGGATACTTGCTGCATTGGCGAATTTGGCGTTGATTCTGTTTATTGTGGGTGGTCTTTTGTCCGTAGTAGATTTTCTTTTTCAGGGAATATTTAAACGGATTCCATGGCGGTGGTTCGCTGTTCCCTATTTTCATTTGTCCCGATTTTACCGCATCATTTCGTTGGCGTTTATCTACGAAGCTATTTACTATAGTTTGATTAGCAATCTTTCTAAAAAAGTAGTTGGGGTTATTCTGATCGGTTATTTGCTGGTGATTTTCTCGGTCTTTAATTTCAGTTACAGCGAATTTATTTATTACCCCAGTTTGGGTGATGAGACGACTCCGAGTGTTATGTCTAAGCGGCACTATCAAAACTTTTTACCGAATGATATTCCCTATCTGCTTATCCACCCGGTTATCCAGTCCAATATTATTCGCGATGAACCCGTTCAACTGTTTATTCCGTATTTGGTAAGTGATAATGATAGCTTAAAGGCTCGTTGTCCGGATGCCCAACCCTTTCGTGAACTGGGGTTCAACAGTAAAAGCAAGTTTAATATAGGGGGTAAAAAGGGTGAACAAACGGGTCTAACTATTTCGACGAATTTACCGAGTCACGGGATAGAAAATACAGCGATGGTGCTGGATTGTCTGGCTAATTTCTACACCATCAGTGTGGATGATTCTATCTATACTAACCTCCCGTTTACTTTTTTCAAACACCCGAATCATAATGAACCCGGTATATTAACCTACATTCCCACCCATCAGATGCCGAAGGGTTATCATATCCTAGCAGTCAAAGCCAACCGTGCGGATGCTACACCCAGTTACATCTCTTTTTGGTTGCAGTGATGCTAGAACTTACTTTTTTTACCTCTGTCCAGCAGTTTCTCATCATCGGTGGGATCATCTTCCTGAGTCAATTTGTTTATTCTGCTATTGGATTTGGGTCTGGGATGATTGCTATCTCCCTCCTAACGCTTCTCTACGGTCAAATTGATCTGTTTGTGCCCTTTTTTACCCTGCTGTGCCTACCGGCGGAAGCCTGGATTTCTATCAAAGACCGTCATCAAATCAATTATCAGCACACCTGGATTTTTTTGGTGTTTATCATTCCGGCGCTGTTTCTGGGTTCGCTGTTGCTTAAACAGGAATCCAACCAACGTTTACTCCTGCTCTTGGGGGCGGTGATTGTCATTTTTGCGTTGTATTACCTCTTTTTTGAAGATCGAATCCGGTTCAATTTGCAACATCGGGGGTGGCTTTTGTTTTTTGGTGTTCTGAGCGGAGTTTTAGGTGGTTTGTTTGCCATCGGAGGACCTCCCCTCATCTTCTACTTCAAAAGTATTCGGCTTAATAAAACGGAATTTCGGGTAGCGTTGATGAGTATTTTTTTGGCGATGACGATTGCCCGATTTGTCATCTATGTGGGTTTGGGGTTTTACTCCGTGCCTATGCTTTGGAGCATGGGATTGACACTCCTGTTTGCGGTTGCCGGTCTGATTGCCGGTCTGAGATTTCATGATCTGCTCCCTGAAACCCTATTTAAGCGGTTGACGTCGTTTGTCTTATTTATCTCCGGTTTATTGCTTTTCCTCAAAAATTTTTAAAAATGTGCTAACCGCTGACTTCACAATTGATTTTCCCGCTGTTTTCAACTATTATCAGGGGGCAGTTAGCAACTCCCAAACTTGTAAAACTCGTAAAACTCATGGAGGATGTATGTCTTACGGAAAAGAGCGTCAAATTGCTATTGAAGCGGTATTGAACGCTTGCCGGTTATGCCAACGAGTCCAAGCGGATCTAGTTACGGCGGATACGATCACCAAAAAAGATAAATCACCGGTGACGATTGCGGATTTTGGAGCGCAAGCGATTGTCAATTTGAGTTTGATGGCGGCGTTTCCTGATGACCCGATTGTAGGGGAAGAAGATGCGACGACGTTGCGGGAACAAGCCGACCTGCGGCAAAAGGTGGTTCACCACGTCCAGCAGATTCGACCCAATACGACCGAAGACCACATTTTAGATGCTATTGATTATGGTACGTATGCCGGCGGCGCTAACGGGCGCTTCTGGACAATTGACCCGATTGATGGAACAAAAGGATTTCTTCGGAAAGATCAATATGCGGTAGCGCTGGGGCTGGTTGAAAATGGTGACGTGGTGTTGGGGGTACTCGGCTGCCCCAATCTGCCGTTTGACCTTGCATCTCCCCATCGGGGAAAAGGTTGCCTGTTTGTTGCCGTAAAGGGACAAGGCACCGTGATGCGCCACTTAAGCGATGATACCGAGAGACCGGTACATGTCTCTGATATTGATGATTCGCGGCAAGCGGCATTTTGTGAATCGGTGGAGTCGGCGCATTCCGATCAACAGGATTCGGCAAAAATTGCCCAACTCCTGCATATTGATGTACCCCCGGTGCGCATTGATAGCCAGTGCAAATATGGAATCGTTGCGCGAGGTGAGGCGTCAATCTACTTGCGCTTGCCCACCCGCGCCGACTACCAAGAGAAAATTTGGGATCATGCCGCCGGATACCGCGTGGTCACGGAAGCGGGCGGGCAGGTGAGTGATGTGGATGGCAAACCACTGGATTTTTCGCACGGGCGAAAACTAACCCAAAATACCGGCGTGATTGTCACCAACGGACGTTTACACGACCGGGTAATTGCCGCCGTGAAACAGGTGTTGAACCGGTAGCGGAGATTGCGCATGCGTCCGAATATGCAATTGCCAGAACGTGCCCCATGGCAACAGAATCTGCATGCGTTTTTTCAGCGACCCGCCGTTGAAATCACTGTTGGTGGACTGATCTTGCTATCCGTCTTGTTGACGCTGATCGAGCTGGCAATCGATCCCACCTCCGACTATTTGCCGCTGTTGGTCCACTTGAACGATGCCATTACGTGGTTGTTTGTTGTTGAATTAACTCTGCGTTTTATCGGTTTTCCAAAAAAACGACGGTTTTTCCGTGCCTATTGGATCGATATTTTAGCCGTTTTACCGGTTCTGCGCATGTTTCGGATTTTTCGGGCGTTCCGGTTCCTGCGGTTACTACGCCTTTTACGGTTGGTGGGGTTATTCCGCCGGTATGCGACGGTGTTTCCTTACATTTTCCGACGGGGTGCGCTGGAATACGTCATCATTTTGGGGTTGATCTTTTTGACAATTCTCTTTGGGAGCAGTGCCTTGCTCACCTTTGAGACCAGTGCCGGTGGGCGATTTAATACGTTTGGTGATGCCTTTTGGTTCAGTATTTATTCGTTATTTGCAGGAGAGCCGATCCCGGGTCCGCCGCAGTCCGTAGGTGGACGGATTGTCGCGGTGGTGATCATGTTTATGGGGTTGACAACCTTTGCGATGCTTACCGGCACCGTTTCGGCATTCATGGTGGAGCGGCTCCGCACGGAGGGTCAAGTTGTGGAATGGGATGAATTTCAAAATCATACAATTATCTGCGGCTGGAATCGCCGGGCAGAAATTATCGTGCGAGAATATCAAGCGGCTAAAAAATCCATGGACCAGCCGCTCATTGTCATTTGCGAGTCGGATGGCGAACCCCTCTTTCAGGATGAGTCCATCCGCTCCCGGGTGCGCTTTATTTTTGATGATTTTACCAAAGTCAATGTGTTGGAAAAAGCCGGTGTGTACCGCGCTCAAACCTGTATTATCCTCTCTGATTTAGGGTCGAACCGCACCGCCCAGGATGCCGATGCCCGCACCATTTTAGCCGCATTAACCGTTGAACGACTCAATCCCGATATTTACACCTGCGCAGAACTCAATAATCGTGAATATGGGGCGCATCTGGAGATGGGGCATGTTAATGATTATGTGGTCAGTGGGGAACACAGTGGCTTTTTGTTGGCACAAGCGGCGCTCAATCGCGGATTGACTGAAATCGTGACGGAATTGCTGACCTATGAACGGGGCAACCAATTTTATCGATTGGAAATTAGCGCCGAATGGGAGGGCAAAACCTTTTTTGATCTCTTTGTTTACATGAAACAAACACACGATGCCATTTTGGTCGCTGTACAAGACCAACAGGGTTCGCTTCGCGTCAATCCGGGAGATTACACGTTTCAGGCACACGATAATATCATTGTGATTGCATCACAAGAAATTGTGTTCCCAACGGTCTAATCTGATGGTTTCAGGAAAATCATAAACTCTGCTATCCATAAAGGAGGTTTGCCGCGTGAAAGATCGGTGGCGTTTGGAAGGTAAAAAAGCAGTGGTTACCGGCGCTACGAAAGGTATCGGTCGAGCCATTGCTGAGGAATTTCTGGCATTAGGCGCCGAAGTGTTAATTCTGTCGCGACATCGTTCTGAGATTGATGCTCTGGTGGAAGAATGGCGTCTGGAGGGACATCATGTCTATGGATTAACCGCGGATGTCAGTCTGCCGGAGGATCGGGAACACGTGATGAAAACAATCTGGGCGTTGTGGAATAAATTGGATATTCTGGTCAATAATGTGGGTACGAATATTCGTAAACCTACTGTAGATTACACCCCGGCGGTGGTGGATTCAATTCTACAGACCAATTTAATCTCGACGTTTGAGTTGTGCCGGTTGTGTTATCCGTTACTTCAAGCGGCTCAGGCAGCGTCAATTGTCAATATTTCTTCGGTGGCAGGGATGAAGCATGTGCGGAGTGGCCCGCCGTACGCCATGACCAAAGCCGCCATAAATCAACTGACCCAAAATTTAGCGGTGGAATGGGCACTGGCTGGAATTCGGGTCAATGCGGTTGCGCCGTGGTACATCCGTACCCCACTCGCGGAACAAGTTCTTAAAAATCAGGCATATTTAGACGCGGTGCTGGACCAAACGCCCCTCAAGCGTATTGGCGAACCGGAAGAAGTTGCCGCCCTAGTCGCGTTTTTATGTATGCCGGCAGCCTCGTATATCACCGGTCAAGTGATTGCGGTAGATGGAGGATTTACAGTTTATGGCTTCTGATTTTAATTTTACAAAAGCAATTGTCCGGACCCCTGCCCCTACCTTTGCGGCTGGTTTGACAACGGTCTCTTTGGGTACACCGGATTATGATCAAATGCTCGACCAACACCGGGCATATGTCCAAGCATTGCGTGATTTTGGCTTGAACGTGACAGTGCTGGACCCCCTGCCGGCGTTCCCAGATGCGCATTTTGTGGAAGATGTCGCCGTGATTGTACCGGAAGTCGCCGTGATTACACGTCCCGGGGCGGCATCCCGCTTGGGGGAAGTAGAATACATCGAGCCGGTACTGCGCCCATACCGGACGCTGGCTTATATCCAAGCGCCCGGCACCTTAGATGGTGGAGATGTGCTGGTTGTTGCAGATCAGGTCTTCGTCGGTCTTTCCAAACGGACGAATCAAGCGGGCGCCCAACAATTACTGGATATTTTGCGCCCGTACGGCTATCGCGGGGAACTGATTCCGATTCCAACCGGGTTGCATCTCAAAGCAAATGTTAATTATGTAGGGCAAAACACGTTACTTTTAACCGCCTCTTTTGCGGAACAGCAGGCGTTTGCTGGCTTCCGGCATCTTATCTTACCGGAAGAAGAAGCTTATGCGGCAAACACCCTGTTGATCAATGGCTATTTGCTCACTCCGGCGGGGTTTCCTCAAACCCGTGCCCTTTTGCAATCCCTCAACATGCCTCTGTTACCGTTAGCCATGAGTGAAGCTCATAAGATGGATGGTGGCTTGACCTGTCTCTCTCTTCGTTTTTAATCCGCATGTGAGCCGATTATGTCATGGTAAACTGTGGTATGCTCGCTAGCCTTTAGCTTCTAACATCTCGCTTCTATTCTCTAACTTTTAACTTGTGGAAGGGAACTATGCTGAACGTAATTTGGTTGTTGCTCATTGTTTTGGCGGTCATTATGGGTGCGATCAATGGTACGACCACTGAAGTGGTTACTGCCGTAACCGATTACGCTAAAATTGCTTTTGAACTGGCGTTAGGCTTAACCGGTGTGATGGCACTATGGCTCGGCTTGATGAAAGTAGCAGAAGAATCCGGTTTGGTAAATTTGCTCTCTCGTTTGATTCGTCCCATCATGAGCCGCCTTTTTCCCGATGTACCGGTAGATCATCCGGCGATGGGTTCGATGACACTCAATATTGCCGCCAACATGCTTGGCTTAAACAATGCCGCAACTCCGCTCGGATTGCGTGCCATGGATGACCTGGAAAAACTGAACCCGACACCGGGTACCGCAACCAATGCCATGTGTACCTTTTTGGCGATCAATACATCGAGTGTCCAATTGATCCCGGCAACCGCCATTGCCTATTTGGCCGCCGGGGGTTCCACCCATCCGACCGAAATTATCACCACGACGTTAATCGCAACCTCCTTTTCTACGCTCGCCGGGATTGTTTCGGTGAAGTTTTTGGAGAAATTACCACTGTTTCAGGTGCAACCCGTAGAGGAGGAGAACTGATGGATTGGCAAGCATTAAGTAATGAGGTCTCCAATTGGCTGTTTTTAACGTTGGTTGCCGGAATACCCCTTTATAGGGCGATCCGTAAGGTGAAAGTGTATGAAACCTTTGTGGAAGGCGCCAAAGAGGGATTTCAGATTGCCGTGAAGATTATCCCGTATCTCGTTGCCATTTTGGTGGCGATTGGCATGTTTCGCGCCTCGGGGGCAATTGACCAACTTTCGGCGCTGTTGGCTCCTGTGTTGGCGTGGATAGGTATGCCCCCGGAAACGCTTCCGCTGGCGATTATCCGTCCCTTGTCGGGGAGTGGGGCAAACGGCATTATGGCAGAACTCATCAATGAACACGGGGGCAATTCATTTATTGCGCGGGTGGCGGCAACGATGGCGGGGAGTACGGAGACCACCTTTTACGTGTTAGCCGTTTATTTTGGGTCAGTCAATATTCGGAAAACGCGCCATGCGGTGCCGGCAGGTCTGGTGGCGGATGCGGTTGGAATTTTAGCCGCGGTTTGGGTCTGTCGGATCATTTTCGGCGCTTCATAATCTTATTTACATAATTTTTAGTCGACATTCCGTACCTTTTGATAATGCTAATGTTACGAAATTTGGGGATCAAAAATTCAAAAAGCTAGCCTCAATATTATCAGCTACTTAAGTATGGGGTGTGGAATGTCGGTTTTAACCCACCTTGAACAGGTCAGGCGTAAGTAACGGATAAAACGGAAGTTAATTTTTAGTTTTAAGACCCATAACCTGATTGACTGACAAAACTATTTCCGAATTTATTTGACAGTTAGGTGAAAAACGTAAGTGCGATGGTGATTTGTTTTCTTTTTCTACGTTTGACTTGC
>RFFQ01000108.1 GCA_003697105.1 Gemmatimonadota bacterium
CTATGTTGATTTAGGTGGTGCTCCCGATCGTAATGGTTGTATCTATGCTGAGGCTCAGGGCCGGGAGGTTTGCATCAGTGATGGTGAAGGCGAAGGTACTATCACCAATGACGATACGGCGCAGATCAGCATCAATGATACGACGGTGACGGAAGGTGACAGTGGTACCACGACGATGACCTTTACCGTGACGCTGAATGCGGCGGTAGATGTACCGGTGACGGTCTACTACGAAACGATGGACAGCACCGCCACTGCCGGTGCGGTTCGGTCTCCTGCTGGCGGTGATTACAATTATGCGACGGGCAGTGTCACCTTCCCAGCAAATTCGACGACGAACCAGACGATTAATGTGACGGTGGTTGGTGATGAAACGGTGGAAGATGATGAAGTCTTTCATCTCTGGCTGGCAACCGAGATGGCTGAGCGTTCCCTACGCGCCAGCAAGGGCAACGTCACAGCACGACGGGGCACGCTGCGGGATGTAGATGAATTCGCTCAGGGTCGGTCGGTAACTCTGGGAGACTCACTCGGACGAGGGGTGATTCTGAATGATGATACCATTTGGGTAACCATCAACGATGATACCAAGGACGAAGAAGATGCTGGTGATGAGACACTCGATTTTACCGTAACCCTAAGTGCCTCCCCACCAGAGGATGTGACCCTGTGGATCGCCACCGCCAACGGTACCAGTGCGGTCGGTAACGCTACGGCAAATCTGGATTACGAGCCGATTGAAAGCCAGCAGATCACGTTCCCGGCAAATGGCGGCACCACGCAAACCTTCAACATCACTTTTATGAACGATATTATTGTGGAATTGAACGAGTGGTTCAGCGTCAATTTGACCGGTATTCAGTACGGCGGAGAGACCGATTACAGCCGCGCGGCATTCCAAGACAGTGTCGGGATTGGGACGATTGTCGATAGCGATACCACCACCATCTGGATTGGGGATCGGGTGAGACCGGAAGGCAATCCGGGGGATGACAACTACATAGATTTTACGTTGCGCATCTCTCATCCGGTGGATGAAGACCTGACTATCGCCTTGACCACAAGCGACCTAGAGGCGCTGGATGGTATCGATTACGAAGGGGTGACGGCGGCAGAACTGACCTTCCCCGGTACCGGTTTGGATGCCGACCGCTACCAGAGCTTTAACGTGGCGATCATCGAAGATGATTTGGTTGAAGATAACGAGCAGTTTCAAATCGATATCGGTAATGTTTTGTTTGCCGGACAGTCGCTAGGCTCGCGGTTGAAAGAAGAACGCACTTCCGCGCGGGGGACGATTCAGAATCAGGTGGAAGATGTGGCAACCGTGACGATCTCCGGTTTGACGCAGGCAGAAGGCAATAGCGATTCCACAGCGTTCAATCTGACCCTACGGATTGACCGTGAAATTGCAGATAGCGTTTCCGTGCCCGTCCTGACAGTCGATCAGAACTCGGCGACGCCGGGTGTAGATTATCGCCGGGTACAGCGGGAATATGTGACCTTTTATCCCCAAGGCAGTGATACCCAAACGATCACCGTCTATGTTTACGGCGATGAACTGGTGGAAACCGACGAGTATTTTGATGTGGCTTTAGGTAGTCCCGCGCTGTTTGGCGGTACACCAACCTACAATATTGTGGAATTGGATGAAACCCCCGCACGAGTGACGATCACCAATGATGATGTGGCGCAAGTTTCAATCAGTGATGCCGAAATCGCGGAAGGTAACAACGGTACGACGGCGCTAGTCTTCACGCTCACGCAGTCTGCAACGGTGGAATCAGACGTGACGGTTGTGGCGAATACCCAAGCAGGTACTGCCACACCAAACGTGGATTACACCCCTCTGACCGATCAGACGGTAAGGTTTACCCCGGGCAACCCGACCCAAACCCTGACCGTTCTGCTGGCTGGCGATATGACCGTTGAATTAGATGAGACCTTCACCGTAGAACTCAGTGATGTGCAAATTGGGGGTCAACCGAACGCCAATCAGGTTTCGATTTTAGATGGTCAAGGCGTGGGTACCATTCTGAATGATGATGCCGCGACAGTGAGCATCAATAGTGTCAGCGGTGCAGAGGCATCGGGTTCATTGACGTTCACGGTGACGTTAAGTCAGGCCGTGGATGTCCAGACACGCGTCGTGGCGAACACTGCGGATGGGACCGCAGAAGCCGGTACGGATTACACGGCGGTGACCTCCCGGAATGTGATTTTCACACCGGGCGGAGCCTTGAGCCAATCGGTCGCAGTGCCGCTGATTGATGATAATGTGGGTGAGGATAATGAGACCTTCACGGTAACATTAAGCGATCTGGAAGCGAGCAACCGGTCGGTGACAATTAGCGGGGCAACGGGTACCGGTACGATTGTGAATGATGATGCTCCAGATGCAGGACCGGAAGCGGAAAACGACGCCTACACCGCGGATGAAGATGTATTGTTGAGCGTAGCGGCACCGGGCGTCCTCTCTAATGATAGTGATGACAATGGCGATGTGCTAACCGCGCAACTCGTGAGTGATGTTTCGCACGGGACGTTGACCCTTAATGATGACGGATCGTTCACCTATCAGGGCGATACGAACTTCTTTGGAACAGATAGTTTTACGTATCAGGCGTTTGATGGCACCCATCTTTCGGCGACGGCAACGGTGACCCTAACAGTGACGGCAGTGAATGATGTGCCGGAGTGGGCAATGACCTTATCGGATACGACGTTTGAAGAAGATAGTTCCATCAGCTTTGATCTGAAGCCATATGTAACAGATGTAGAGTCTGATGTGGGTGATTTTAGTTGGAGCGTGATTGCCAGCGTAGCCTCTCGCACAGGAGGCGGTGGCGTTGTTGAGCTGAGCGCGGCGAAATCCGGCGGGTCGGCCCACCAAAAGGTGGAAGTCATGGCGGAGAAGCGCCTCCAAGTGGCAGTTCAACCGGTGGCAGAACGGGAAGCGGTTCGCCGGGGTAACCTGCGGGTGGATGACTTTACTGCCTCAGTGAGTTCAGATGGTATTCTAACATTGACCGCCGCAAATGACTGGTTTGGTACCCGTCAAGTAACGGTAACGGCAACGGACGAAGGCGGCGCTTCAATTACGGATAGTTTTCTGGCGACCGTCACAAATGTGAATGATGCCCCAGTACTGGGAACGTTGCCGGCAGATGTTTCGCTGTTGCTGGAAAATAACCTAAACACCACGGTTCAGCTTTCCGCCTCTGACCCGGATCGAGAGACGCTGACCTTTAGCGCGGCGGTGGTATCAGGTACATTGGATGACCAACTGGTAAGTGTGAATGGTTCCACGTTGACACTGAATCCGTACGCGGTAGGAGATGCGACGGTGGAAGTAACCGTGGAAGACCCACAGGGTAGCCGGGATAGCGGTACCTTTTTAGTCACTGTGGATTATGTGACGTTGCGAATTGCCAACCGTTACACCACCAGCCACAATGTAGATGAGGGCGTGGTAAATGTCTGTTTCACGGTTTCGGTAGAGGAAGCAGGCGCGACGCTATACAACGTGGACATCGCCGATAGCCCAATTTCGATGAGTTATGCCGTCAGTAGCTCCGAGACGGTCACCTTAGACGGCTATGCGACACTGAGTGTACCGGCTGAATTTACCGGTTCCGCTGATTTGTGCGCCACATTTGATCTGGGAGACAGCCGTCTTCCAGACCCAGCGGTAGTGACTCTCAATGGGGATTTTACCCTGAGTGCAAGCAACATTGCGCCGGGGAGTGGTCAGTCTTCCTTGCGGATTCACGTGTTGGACAATGGCGCTCAGGAGATTTACGAAGTACCCGATTTGAATGGGGATGGCTGTGTGGAAGCCATCGACCTCCAAATTCTGATTTATGCCTACGGTTCGGTACAAGGGGATGTCAATTACAATCCGTTGGCAGATATAGGGATCACCGGAGTGCCGGGGGCAATTGGTCAGGATGGTCGAGTGGATTTCTACGACTTAGCCCTGTTTGCCGAATATTACGGTACTTGTAATGGCCAACCGATTGGGCGTCCGTCAGACCGGCATCTGGATGCGGTGGCTACTCGTGAGACGGCTCAATTGAGCTTAGTTGAGCAGTTGGATTCGGATCACTTACGGGTGAAGGTATTGGCGTCTCCGTTGGCAGAAGTGTATGCGCATCATCTTGTTCTGAACTATCCGGCGGATGTGCTGGAAGTGGTTTCGGTAGAAGCTGGCGATTTTCTGAGTAGCGGCGGGATTGAGACATTCTTCTACCCGTTAGTTGACGCGGAAAACGGCAAACTTACCCTAGATGGTAGCTGTCTGGGTGCCGTGGACGGGATGACAGGTAGTGGTACGCTGGCGGAAATCGTCTTTGCTATCAAGCAGAGTGGGCATTATACTCTGGATTGGTCATCTGTGACCCTGTTGAACCGTGATTTTCAGGTGCAGGATGCCATTTCGCTGGCGTCTCTAAGCGGGGATGTGGTCAAAGCGGCACCGGAAATTTCTGTACCGGTCAATTACGCTTTACACCAGAACTATCCGAACCCATTCAATCCGAAGACGACACTCCGCTTTGATGTGCCGCAGACGGCTCGTGTGAGTTTGTCGATTTATGATGTGAGTGGGGCATTAGTCCGGACGTTGGTTGATGGTGAAGTCGAAGCCGGCTATCATCAAGTGGTCTGGGATGGTACGGATGCGAGCGGTCAGGCGGTGAAGAGCGGGGTTTATGTTTACCGTCTGGACGCGGGTTCGTTCTCACAAACCGAGTCGATGGTACTCTTGCGATAATCCACCACACGTACTGTTGTGGGATATGAAAAAAACGCCGGGTCGCTTAACAGCGGCTCGGCGTTTTAGTTTGGGAGGGGAAAAAATAAAAGCGCCTTGATTCCGGTTGAGGGATCAAGGCGCTTTCGGTTATGCCGGTATTTTTGGTCTATTCGGCAAGCATCTCTCGCAAAACGGTCTGCAAAATACCACCATTACGGTAATATTTGATCTCCATCTCGCTGTTGAGTAATACTTTTGCCTTGAATGCCACAGTTGAGCCATCGTCCCGCGTTGCCGTAATCTCAAGCACTTCTTGGGGTTTCAAATTATCATGGATGGGGATGTGGTATGTTTCTTTACCGGTCAGACCGATCGATTCGGCATTGCCCTCGACAAATTGGAACGGTAAAACCCCCATACCAACTAAATTGCTCCGATGAATTCTCTCATAACTTTCGGCAAAAACAGCCTTTACGCCCAACAAGACCGTACCTTTTGCCGCCCAATCGCGGGAACTTCCCATCCCGTAATCTTTCCCGCCTAACACGATCAAAGGCACATTTTCGGCTTTATACTTCATGGCGGCATCATACACCCACATTTGCTCACCACTCGGTAGGTGTACGGTAATTCCGCCTTCCGTACCCGGGGCTAATTTGTTCCGGATGCGTATATTCGCAAATGTTCCGCGTACCATCACCCGGTCATTGCCGCGTCGTGACCCAAAGGAGTTAAAGTCTTTTCGCTCTACGCCGTTTTCGCGCAAATAATCGGCGGCGGGTCCTTCGGGAATCGCTCCAGCGGGGGAGATATGATCGGTCGTGACCGAATCACCCAACATCATGAGTACTCGTGCGTTTTCAATCGGGCGAATAGGGGGTATCTCTGGGGTCAATTCGGTGAAGAAGGGTGGCTCTTGAATATAAGTGGAATCTGCCCGCCAGTTGTATAGTTCGCTTGTTTCCATCGGGATTTTGTTCCATTCAGGGTTGAATTCGTCGAGGTTGCGGTACATCTTTTTGAACGTGTCGGGATTGGTGGCATTTTCCAGAAATTGATCGATTTCGGCGGTAGTGGGCCAAATGTCTTTCAGATAGACCGCTTCGCCGGCGTCATTGGTGCCGATGGGGTCCTTCATGAGGTCAATATCGACAGTACCTGCGAGGGCATACGCCACAACCAATGGGGGGGAGGCGAGGAAGTTTGCCCGGGTTAACGGATTGACGCGACCTTCAAAATTGCGATTACCGCTCAGTACGGCGGCGGCAACAATATCGTTCTCCTGAATGGCATTGGCGACGGCTTCTGGTAACGGGCCACTGTTACCGATACAGGTGGTGCAGCCATAACCGACGGTGTGGAATCCCAGTTGGTTTAAGTAATCTGTCAAACCAGATTCGTTGAGATATTCGGTGACCACCCGCGAGCCGGGGGCAAGGCTGGTTTTGACATAGGGCGGCACTTTTAAGCCTTTTTCCACTGCTTTTTTCGCCAAAATACCCGCCCCTAACATCACGGATGGATTGCTTGTGTTGGTGCAACTGGTGATGGCGGCAATTACGACCGAGCCATGGGTCATCGTAGCTTCACCTTGGCCATTCATTTGGACGCTGGTGGTTTTATGCACCTCTTCCGCCGGAATGTTGAATCCTTGATGTCCGGCGGGAGCGGTCAAAAATTGCTGGAAACGGCTTTTCAGATCGACCACCCGGATACGGTCTTGCGGGCGCTTGGGCCCTGCGACGCTGGGTTCCACATCACTTAAATCGAGTTCGAGGGTATCCGTGTATTCGGGATCCGGGGTTTCGTCGGTGCGGAATAAACCTTGTGCTTTGGTGTACTGTTCAACGAGCTGTACCTGTTCTTCGGAGCGACCGGTACGGCGCATATATTCTAACGAACCGGCATCCATCGGGAAGAAGCCCATGGTGGCGCCGTATTCTGGTGCCATGTTGGCAACGGTTGCCCGGTCGGTTAAAGTGATGTGGCTCAAACCCGGTCCATAAAATTCAACAAATTTGCCGACGACACCTTTTTCGCGCAACATCTGGGTCACTACCAAGACCAAATCAGTTGCGGTCGCGCCTTCCGGCAGTTGGCCCGTCAGCTTGAAGCCGATGACCTCCGGCATCAACATGTAAATCGGTTGTCCGAGCATGACGGCTTCGGCTTCGATCCCGCCGACGCCCCAACCGACAATCCCCAATCCGTTGATCATGGTGGTGTGAGAGTCTGTTCCGACCAGACTATCTGGATAGGCAACACCTTTTTCCAGAAAAACGCCGCGGGCAAAGTATTCCAAATTAACCTGATGGACAATCCCGACGCCCGGGGGAACCACGGTGAATTTTTCAAAGGCGTTTTGACCCCATTTGAGGAACTCATACCGTTCCCGGTTGCGCTCAAACTCAATTTGCATATTGTAGAAAAGGGCATCTGGTTGGGCAAATCGATCCACTTGAACGGAGTGATCGACCACCAGTTCTGAGGGAATACGCGGTTCTATTTTTTTAGGATCGCCCCCTAACCGTTGCATGGCGGATCGCATGGCGGCGAGGTCCACTAGCGCTGGAACGCCGGTAAAATCCTGTAGGACCACCCGTGCCGGCATAAACGGGATTTCTGCATTGGCGACTGCTTTGGCGTTCCAAGTTGCCAAGCGAGCCACATCATCTTCTGTTATCATCTGGTTGTCACAATGGCGCAGGACAGATTCCAACAGGACTTTGATGCTCATGGGTAAGCTGGAAATGTGCCCTACACCTTCTTTTTCCAATTGGGATAGCCGGTATAGTTCTGCCGTACCATTACCGGTCTCAAATTGCGTTCGTGAGCCGAATGGGTTATAACTCATCAGCCGGTCTCCTTATGTGAGATGAAGTTTATCAAATTTAAAAGACCCTCCCCACCATGTGGGGAAGGTCTTCCGACTTAAAATGACATTTGGTTGAATTTAGACATCATACGTTCTGACAACACAATTTTCGCCACCATGCTCGTTAGGAGTGGTTCCATCCGGTTTCGGATCGTTGAACCAATTGCCATCTTGATCCACATAGCGGTATTCATATTCGGCATCTTTATCGAGGGTGATTGTTTTGCTGAACCCGCCACTTTTTAGGGCTTTCATTGGGTTTGCACTTGGATCCCACTCATTGAATGTTCCCACGACCGATACGCTGGTGGCGTTGGTATCTTCGGGAGATAGCTTAAACGTGACTTTGCACTTGGTTTTTAAAAATTGCTTCTTTAACATAAAAACTCCTCTAATAAACTTAAAGTTAAAAATGTTCCGGTTTCGTGGACGACACACGAAATCGGACAAATGGAATTGAGATTGTACAATCTTGGAACGGGTTATCCGTCTTGATGAATTTGGTCGATAATCTCCTCAATGGCTTCATCTGCTTTATCGATAGGGATTTGGGCGGTGCCGGAACCGCGATGCCCGCCGCCGCCGTAGCGGGACATTAATTCTCCCACATCGGTATTGGAAGTACGGTTGAAAATACTGTGTCCGATGGCAACCACGATGAATTCACCTGCTTTACCATCAAAAATGCGCATGGAAATATTCGCTTCAGGGAAGAGGGTGTAGATCAAAAAGCGGTTACCGGTCGCTAAATCACGCACCCCGCGAAGGTCTGTGATAATCAGATTTTTTTCTTGGCGAGAATATGCTCTTAACTGCTCTTCAAACGCTTTGGTGTGCTCAAAATACCGTTCAACCCGGGCTTTGATGTCTGGCATTTCCAAAATTTCATCGGCGTTGTGCTCCCGGATGAGATCGATCAGGTTATGCATTAGTTGGCGGTTGCTAATATCATAATCGTGAAATTTGCCTAAGCCGGTGCGGGGGTCCATGATGTAGGAAAGTAAAATCCATCCGGTAGGGTGAGTTACTTCTTCTACGGTTAACTGCGCCGCATCAGAGCGATCCACCGCCTCAATCAGCTCGGCATATTTATCAAACTTGTCACTTTTGTAATAGTCGTAAACCACACGGGCCGCACTGGGTGCAATGGCATAGTTACCCTTAAATTGAGCGCCGGTCTCTAACCGGTCGGCTTCACTGGAGTGGTGGTCGAACCACATCCCGCAACCGGGGACGTAGGGTAAATTGGTCAAAATGTCATTTGCTGTGATTTCCAATTTGCCATCTTGCACATCTTTGGGGTGCGCAAATTCAATTGATTCAATGTCTTCTACTTCTTTAAGCAATACCGCACACACCAAACCATCAAAGTCTGAACGAGTAATGAGACGCATTCTCTTTTCTCCTTGCCCTGAAGGGTGAATAAAACGGTAACCGCTTGCCACTGTTGGGGTAAATTGCCCGTGGCTCGTGGTGTATTGGGCTGAAATTCGCTGTGAGTATATACAATATTTCACAGTTTGTCAAATGGATTTTCACATTTTTTACTTACTTGGGTCAATTCTCCTCTTGACAGGAGAATGGCGGGTGATTATATATCCGACCGACCAGTCGGTCAGTTTATTTGTAAGCGGTATTGCATTCTTAGCAGGAGTTGTGAAAGACATGGCAGAACTTTCTTCAAAAGAACAGAAGCGACTACATATTATCCGCACGGCGATGGCGTTATTTGCCCAAAATGGTATTCACAAAACCAAAGTCTCGGAAATTGCGAAAATGGCGGGAATTGGCAAGGGAACGGTTTATGAATACTTCCGCAGTAAGGATGGTATTTTTTGGAACGCCGTTTCCCAGTGGCTTCATGAGTTTGATCGGGTCATTACAGAACGCATGTCGGGCACCGATGACCCTGAAGAACAACTGGCACTGCTTATCAGAACCGTGTTTGACTTCTACCAATCTACATTTGAGGGGCTTAATATTACCCTTGAATCTTGGCTAGAAATGGCACGATTGCATCACCAACTCAAATCCGGAAAAGGGGAATTACCCGAAGGGATACCGGATTTAAAATGTCATTTTAAGGAATACCGGCAACGCGTGAAGGATTTGCTCACAGCGGGCATCGAACAAGGTAAATTCCGGCCCATGAATGTTGAACTCACCGCGGCGCTTATCTTTGCCATGTTTGATGGTTTTGAATTACACTATATCACCCAACGCTCTGATTTTGAAGATGTTACACAAGTCAGTACTGTTTTTGTTCAGATGATCCTCGACGGTATTCGGGCGTAATCCAACGAATCATTTGTGCAGGAGGTTATAATATTGAAACCGATCTCACTTTTTTATGTAATCCTATTCACTGCGCTGGTTGCCTTTTCTCCGGTACAAGCGCAACAAACATTGTCGCTGAATGAGGCGGTGCAGATCGCATTGGAACACAACCAAGCGATTCGCATTTCCCAAGAAGATTATCGAAAAGCAGAAGCCCAAATTACGGAGTCTCGGGCGGGTACATTCCCGTTTTTGACGATGAATGGCACGTTTTCGTATGACATCAAACAACCCTTGAATGGTTTTCCGGTGGGAGATTCCGTGTTTGCTTTTGGCAGTGGCGAAAAAGATAATTACGTGTTGAATGCAACATTAGTACAAAAACTATTTGATCCTTCTGTTTTTATTGCTCCCCAAGCCGCTAAAATTTTTGCCAAACTCTCCGGGGAAAATGTCAATGTCGTCCGGCAACAAACCATTTGGCAGACAAAAACGGCATATTTCGGGGTTTTATTAGCAGAAGCGTTTGCCGAAGTAAAGCAACAGGAATTGGAGCAAATTCAAGCGACGTTAGAACGTATTAAAATGTACCGGGAAACGGGGCGGGCGGCTGATTTTGATGTTTTGAGAGCGCAAGTGGAAGTGGCAAATGTACGCCCTCAATTGATTCAGGCTCAAAATGGGGTGGAACTTGCTAAAGCCCAATTGCGCAATGTGCTCAACCTGCCTCCAGACCGGGATATTTCGCTCTCTGATACGTTAGCGTTTATTGAGATGAACTTGACCTTTGATGCCGCTCTGGCAATGGCAAAAGCCCATCGCCCGGATTTGAAGGCGTTGCAGTACCAAATTGAAGGGTATCATAAGTACCTCCGATCACAGCAGTATGACCGGATTCCCACCTTGACCGGTATGTTGCAATATCAAGCCGTTTACGATCATTATCAACTGGATGGTGACGATTGGAATCCCACTTTACAAGGCATTATTTCGGTAGATTTCCCCTATGTGCCCTTTTTAGATGGCGGCTTGTCGCGGGGACGGATTAATCAGGCAAAAGCCAACTATCGTAAAGCGCAATTGCAGTACGAACAAGCGCTCAATGGGGTGATACTTGAAGTCAAACAAGCCGTGCTAAACCTCAATGAGGCGGCTCAACGGGTGGAAGCCTCCCAATTAAATATTGAACGGGCACAAGAAGCCCTTAAAATCTCAGAATTGCGGTATGCCAATGGCTTGGTTACCCAACTGGAAGTCCGGGATGCCCGGCTTGCCCTTACCGCTGCCCGAACCAACTATATTCAGGCGCTCCACGACCATAACGTGGCGCGTGTCACTCTGGAAAAAGTGATTGGAATGATTGATTAAGTCCTACTCGCCATGATGATGATTAAGGAGGATGGTACATGAATATTTTCAAATCGAGTCTTATTTTAATCGCCCTCAGTTGTTTATCCCTGATTTTGGGAAGTTGCGATAAACCGAGCAATGCCCAAGAGCAAGGTAATGAGGCGGCCGATTCCCAACAAAACGGGCGGCGATTGACCAACGTCAAAGTGATCACTGTGGAAGCGAAGCCATTTACTAACTATATGAATTTTGTCGGAACCGTTAAGCCCAACAAGAGTGTGACCGTCAGTGCGGAAGAAGGGGGTCGTTTGTTAAAGCTCTATGTGGATAAAGGAGACCGGGTACGTGCCGGCGATACCTTAGCCCAAATTGAAGATGATATTCTGAAAGCAACTTATAACCTGAACCGGGCGCAATACGATCTGGCAATGGTCAACTACAACAGTGCCAAGCAGTTGTATGAGAATAACGGGGGCATCTCGGAAACGGAATACGTAACGGCTAAATTCAACGCGGAGATGGCAGAAGCCCAAAAAGATATTGCCAAAAAACGGCTGGAAAATACGACGATTCTCAGCCCGATGGCAGGTGTTATTACCCAGACGTTTGTAGAAGAAGGGGAATTGGTCGGTCCCGGTACCCCCATTGTCTCCTTGATGGATGTCTCCACGGTGAAAATTGAAGTGGGTATCCCCGAAACGGAAATCTTGTTCTTTAAAACCGGAACTTCTGCCACCATCACATTTGATGCCATTCCCGGTGAAACCTTTACCGGAACGATTCGCTACATTAGCCCTACAGTTGACCCGAGAAACCGGACTTTTGAGGCGGAAGTTGTGGTCAAAAATCCGGGCAACCTGATTAAAGCAGAAATGGTGGCAAAACTCCGCATGGTTAAAAAGGTCTATGAAACCGCCGTGACCATCCCGCAAGATGCCCTGATCGAAACTGAAACGGGTAAAGCCGTTTATATTCTGGAAAATGGAAATATTGCCCGGTTTCGCAACGTGGAAACCGGTCCCACCCATAACGGTGATATTATGATTCGGGAGGGTCTTCGTGCTGGTGAAAAACTGATTGTCGTCGGGCAACGGAGTGTGGCGGATGGGGAACCCGTCCGGGTTTTGGATTAACGGGTTAACGGTATCCATATTGGTCCCCGAGACCGGTCGTAGGGCTTATTGGGGGTCATTTTTCTCTTTCGTCTTCTGAAATTGACTAGGGGAGATTTTATCGAATCATGAAAATCACAGAACTTTCTGTCAACAAACATGTGGCGATTTATATTCTGATCTTTATCATCTTTTCGATGGGCTGGGTAACGTATACCTCCTTACCGCGCGAAGCCGCCCCGGATATTACGATTCCGATTGTCTATATTGCGGTGCCCTATCCCGGCGTCTCGCCCACGGATATAGAAGCTCTGGTGACCCAACCCATCGAGAAAGAACTCCAAGCGGTAAATGACGTTAAAGAAATCCGTAGTACCTCGTCGGAAGGGGTGGCGTCTATCCAAGTGGAATTTGAACCGGAAGTGGACATTGATTACGCCCTACAAAAGGTACGGGAAAAGGTCGATTTGGCAAAGCCAGAAATGCCATCGGACATCGAAGAGCCGATCATTGCTGAATTTAACTTTTCGGAACAGCCCATCATGATCGTCAATGTCGCCGGGAGTGGCGGGTTAGTCCAACTCAAGGAAATTGCCGAGGATTTGGAAGATAAGATCGAGCAAATCCCCGGAATATTAAATGTGGATGTTGCCGGCGGTTTAGTGCGTGAGGTCAAAGTTAATGTGGACCCCGAACGCTTGCAATACTATAATCTATCCTTAAATGATGTGGTGCATACCATTCAAGACGAAAATATCACCATCCCCGGGGGTACGGTCGATATCGGTACTTATACCTATCTGGTACGGATTCCCGGTGAGTTCGAAGTGACGGACATTATCGAAGATTTGGTGCTGTCAGCGAAAGATAACCATCCCATCTACATCCGGGATGTGGCTTCCGTGGAATATGCGTTTAAGGATCGGGAAACATACGCCCGTCAAAATGAGGTCGAGTGTGTTAGTATTTCCATTTCCAAGCGGTCGGGTGAAAATCTGCTGATTATCTCCGATAAAATTAAAGACCTGCTAAAAAAGGAATCCAAACGGTTTCCGGCGGGGGTAAGCTATACCGTCACCAATGATGCTTCTAAATTTGTACGCAACATGGTCGATGAACTGGACAACAATATCATTACCGGGTTGTTGCTGGTGTTTATTGTGCTCTTTTTCTTTCTGAACACACGTATTTCGCTGATTGTTGCCACTGCGATTCCCCTCTCCATGCTGATCACCTTTTTGGTGGTGCAATCTATTGGGTGGACGCTCAATTTTGTGGTGCTGTTCGCTCTGATTTTAGCGCTGGGTATGCTGGTGGATGATGCGATTGTGGTCTGTGAGAATATCTTTCGGTTTCGTGAAGAGGGCTATTCCTTGAAGGATGCCGCCTTACTGGGCACAAAAGAAGTGGCTGTACCGGTGATTACCTCGACGGCAACCATCATTGCTGCGTTCCTGCCGATGGCGTTTTGGCCCGGTATTGTCGGGGAATTTATGAAATACCTGCCTATCACGGTCATCATTGCGCTGTGTGCTTCCATGTTTGTGGCGTTGGCGATCAACCCCACGTTATCATCCCGCTTTTTGCATATTCGGGGGGGGCGGGTACGGAAAAGTTACCGGGAAATGGCGCCAGAAGAGATGCCTTCCATTATTCGGGTGTACCGCCGGTTGTTGATTTACACGTTGCAACATCCGGTCTTGACGCTCCTCACGACATTTGTGGTCTTGATCGGGGTGGTATTGTTGTTTGGTAAGTTCAATGCGGGTGTTGAATTTTTCCCCAAAACCGAACCCAGTACGGTGTTTATCGGTGTTGAAGCGCCGGTAGGGACCAATGTCGAAACCACCGATACGCTGATCCAGCAGATTGAGCAGAAAATGGAAGGTTTACCGGATATGGACATTATGATTGCTCGAATCGGTGTCTCCATGAGTATGGAAGGCTCATCATCCTCTGCCAATAAAGGCACGGTCTCCATTGATTTTATTGACCGAGAAGACCGGTCTCAATCCTCGTTTAAGACGGTCGATGAAATTCGGGAGCGGTTGACCGACATTGCCGGTGCCATTATTGAAATTCAACAAAATGAATCGGGACCCCCCACGGGTCCACCGATCAACATCGAAATCAGTGGTGACGATTTTGAAGTGCTCGGTGACATTTCGGAAACGATCCGCCGTAAAATCCGCGACATCCCCGGTGTGGTTGATTTAAAAGATGATTATATTGCCGGGCGTCCCGAGATTCGGGTGGAAATTGACCGGGAAAAAGCGGCGCTTTACGGTTTGAGTACCCGACAAATTGCGGGCACCATTCGTACCGCGATCAATGGTGTCGAAGCCTCCAAATATCGTGTGGGGGAAGATGAATATGACATCACCGTCCGGTTAATTGAAGAACGCCGGAATACCATTGACGCCATTCGTGAAATTACCATTGCCAGCGAAGGTAAACAAATTCCGTTAAGTGCCATTGCTTCCATCAAAACCGGCGGCGGTCTGGGTTCGATTAAACGAACCGATCTGAAACGCACCGTTACCATCAGTGGCGATGTACAAGGGCGAAACCCTAATGAAGTATTGCATGAGGTGATGGCGGCGACCGGGGAAGTCGATATCCCTCTCGGGTACACGATCCGTTTTACCGGTGAAAATGAAGAACAAGCAGAAACCGCCGACTTTTTGAGCAAAGCTTTCTTTGCCACTATCTTGCTGATTGTATTTGTGCTGGTGGCGGAGTTCAATTCCTTAAAAGTTCCCATTTTGGTGATGTCGGGGGTGGTACTCTCGATCATTGGGGTCTTGATCGGTTTGATGATTACCCGTACCCCTTTTGGTATTGTGATGACCGGAATTGGGATCATTAGTTTAGCCGGGGTGGTGGTGCGGAATGGGATTGTGTTGCTGGATTATGTGCTGATCTTGCGGGAAAAGGGGGTCAGCCAGTTTGATTCGCTGGTCATTGGGGGGATTACCCGGTTACGCCCAGTCTTTTTGACGGCGATCACCACAATTATTGGCTTGATTCCCACAGCGTTGGGGATCAGTGTCAATTTTAAGCAGTTGGGCAGTATGATTCGGGGTGAAGGAGGGCGTTTTTTTGTGATTGGCGGCGAAAGTGCCCAATGGTGGGCAGGGCTTGCCATTAGTGTAATCTTTGGGCTGGCGTTTGCCACCATCTTAACCTTGGTGGTTCTACCCGTCATGTATTATACGTGGGAAAGAGCCGAAGCGAAAGTCGCGGCGATCTGGCACCGGTTTTTCCCAAAATCTAAAGAAGAGGACTCCCCAACCGTTGAAACGGCAGGTGCATAAGATAACGAGGTCTTGACTTTTTAGCAGTCGGAATGTATAGTACGCCCAACCCGTTTATCTTTTACGTATTTTAATGCCGCGTAGATAGTATTTTGATTTCCAAAACTCACAAATCGTTTTTGATTGTCCTTTCTGCCCCGTCCGGTGCTGGTAAAACGACGATTTTTCGGGCAATCTTGGAAAAAGACCCGCAGATTTCGTATTCTGTTTCCGAAACCACGCGACCCTGCCGCAATGGCGAGGTCAACGGGAAAGATTATTTTTTTGTGACTCCGGAACACTTCCAGCACCATATTGAAACCGGCTATTTCGCGGAGTGGGCTATTGTTCATCACCACTATTATGGAACACCGCGACAATACATTCAACAGCAATTGGATCAAGGCTTCGATGTGTTGTTGGATATTGATGTTCAAGGTGCTCGCCAGATTCGCCAAGTGTACCCGGAAGGGGTGTTTATCTTTATCGTTCCCCCTTCCATTCAGGTTTTAGAGGAACGGTTGCGTGCCCGGAAAACGGATACCGAAGCAGCGATCCGGCACCGGATTGAAATGGCAACGGAAGAATTATCGCACATTGATGATTACCAATATCTTGTCATCAATGATCAGTTGCCGCAAGCCATTGCCGAAACTCATGCGATTATTCAGGCGGAACGGTGTCGCCGCACACGCTCCCTTTTTTCGATTCAAGATTTACTCCCGGTCTCGTGAACCGGATTGAATTTGTAAGAGAGATAGACTCTCACTTTTCACTTTAAATCCTACTGATGATGGAGGTTGTCAATGTCTTCATTTGTTCCCCCGGAAGAACTCGAACAGCTCAGCATACCTCGCTATTTGATGGTCGTCCTTGCGGCGAAAGAAACGCGTCGCTTAAACTCATTACCGGAAGAATTTCGGCGTGAATTTGGAAATCAGAAAGTCACCACCGTCGCGTTGAACCGGCTGGCAAAAGGTGAGATTGCCTACACGTTGAAAAAGAAGAAGGCATAAACCGATGGCGGTCCTTTCCGGGAAAAAGGTTCTTCTGGGTATTTCCGGCGGAATCGCCGCCTATAAAGCGGTTGAAGTGGCAAGCCGTTTGACACAACTGGGTGCAGAAGTTCGGACGGTCATGACAAAAAATGCCACTGAATTTGTTACGCCTTTAACATTTGAAGCGGTCACAGGTCAATCCGTTGCCTGTGACCTTTTTCCGTTATATGGCTCTGCCGGCACACGCCACATCGATCTCGCCCGGTGGGCAGAGGTCATTGCGCTTGTCCCGGCGACGGCGAATCTGATGGGTAAAATCGTCAACGGTTTGGCGGATGACCTCCTGACTACATTAATTATGGCAAGCACAACCCCTATCTTTTTTGCCCCCGCGATGAACGTTCAGATGTGGCAAAACCCGATTGTTCAACGCAATCTGGATCAGCTAAAAGCGTACGGGTACCGGTTCATTGAGCCGGATTCCGGTTGGATGGCGTGCCGTGAGCAAGGTTCCGGGCGTTTAGCCGAACCGGCACGCATCATTGGCACTTTGCGAGACCACCTGTTACAGCAGGATGACCTCCGCGGCAAAACGGTGTTAGTCACGGCGGGTCCAACGCAAGAACCGCTCGATCCGGTACGCTATCTAACGAATCACTCGTCAGGAAAAATGGGCTATGCGTTAGCACATGTTGCCGCTTTACGTGGCGCCGAGGTTATTCTGATTTCCGGACCGACCTCACTTGAACCGCCTCGCGGGGTGAAGGTGGTGCGAGTACAAACGGCAGTAGAAATGAGTCAGGTTGTACTTGCGGAGCTTCCCCGCACGGATATTGTTCTCATGGCGGCGGCGGTGGCGGATTACCGCCCGGTACGACCCAATGCCCAAAAGATCAAAAAAACAGACCAGCCTTTAACGGTGGAAATGGAACGAAACCCGGATATTCTCCGCCAAATTCAGGAACAACCCCCCACACGAGACCGGTTTGTGGTCGGTTTCGCTTTGGAAACCGAAAATGTGATGCCGAACGCCATTGATAAACTGGATCGTAAAAATTTGGATATGATTGTCGCCAATGATGCTTCCCAACCCGGTGCCGGATTTCAGACGGATACGAATATTGTAACCCTGATTGACCGGTGGGGCAAAGTAGAGCATCTACCCCAAATGGATAAATTTGAAGTAGCCCAGCGGATTTTAGAACGTGTCGTCGAGCGTGTTGCTAAACCGGTACCCGCACAAGGAGAAATCTCATGACCTACGGACTGTTACTCGGATTGGTGATAGGAACATACCTTCTCGGAGCGATCCCGTTTGGATTTTTGATTGCCAAGGCGCATGGAGTCGATATTCGGGAGAAAGGTAGTAAAAATATTGGGATGACCAACGTGTGGCGTGTCCTCGGGTGGAAAGCAGGTGTACCGGTCTTTGTTCTCGATTTTGCCAAAGGATTTGTGCCTGTCTTCTTGACCCGCACCCTCGTCCCGCCGGAGGTCTTGCCGGTTTCGATGGACCTTGCCGTGGTTTTCATCGGGCTGGCGGCGGTTTGCGGGCATATTTGGACGGTGTTTCTCCACTTTAAAGGGGGTAAAGGCGTCGCCACAGCGACCGGCGTCTTTTTTGCCCTCGCGCCTCTTGCCACCGGCATTGTGATGATTCTGTTTCTACTGGTTGTCTTTCCGACTCGTTATATTTCACTCGGATCGATTTCTGCCGCGATTAGCTTGCCGGTTATCATCGGTGTCCAAGTGTTTGTTTTACGGACGGCTGTTCCGGCAGTACCCACGTTTTATCTGGCACTGTGTATTGGGCTTTTTGTCATTTTTCGCCACCGGAGTAATATTCAGCGCTTGTTGAATGGCACCGAAAATAAGTTTGGTACCTCCTCATCTTCGACTTCAACCAAATCCGCTTGATCCACGATAACCCAAAATGGCTTTGTTTTAGCGAGTAGGTGATCGCCAATGGGACATAATCCGAATATTCCCCCAGAAATGCCGGAACGTTCGACATTGAATGTGGTGCGGGGGCTTAAAAGCCGGCATGATGGTATCGCCGGGGGGCATCTACCGGGGGCGACAACCCCCCCATTGCGCCGGAAACCCCTTACGGTGGAAGATTATGTTCAGGGGGTTCTTGCCGCCGACCGGACGATCCTCGCTCGTACCATTACCCTCATCGAGAGTAATTCGGACCAACACATGCAAACGGCACAAGATGTGCTCAAATCATTACTTCCCCATACGGGAAACTCTATTCGGGTGGGCATTACCGGTGTGCCGGGGGTCGGGAAAAGCACGTTCATTGAAGGGTTAGGCACGTATCTATGTGAGCGCGGGCATCGCGTCGCCGTGTT
The DNA here is from genome assembly GCA_003697105.1 of Gemmatimonadota bacterium. Lineage (GTDB taxonomy): Bacteria > 4572-55 > 4572-55 > J002 > J002 > J002. The sequence goes on from RFFQ01000108.1 coordinate 19,022, forward strand.
AGCGGTTGATCCGTCCAGTCGCCGCACCAAAGGTAGTATTTTGGGGGATAAAACCCGCATGGAACATCTCTCCCGCCATGAAAATGCCTTTATTCGCCCATCTCCTTCCGGAGGGACGTTGGGGGGGGTCACACGTAAAAGTCGTGAAACGATGTTGGTTTGTGAAGCGGCTGGGTTTGATGTGATTTTAGTGGAAACCGTCGGGGTCGGGCAGAGTGAAATCACGGTGAGGTCTATGGTTGATTTTTTTCTGTTGCTGATGTTAACCGGCGCCGGCGATGAGTTGCAGGGTATCAAAAAAGGGGTGATCGAAACCGCGGATGCCTTAGTTATCAACAAAGCGGATGGGGAAAATCAGTTACCGGCACAACGGGCAAAAGTGGAATATAATCGCGCATTGCATTATCTTAGCCCTGCTACCGAAGGGTGGCAAACTCAGGCATATACCTGTTCCTCCCTGACGGGGGAGGGCCTTCCAGAGATATGGCAGGTTATTCAGCAATTTGTCAAGGTTACACAGGCGTCGGGTGTTTTCCAACAGCGCCGGAAAGAGCAGTTAATTGCATGGGTCTATGCCATGGTCGAAGACCATCTCAAACACCGCTTTTTTCACCATCCGGCAGTTAAAGCCGCTCTTCCCAACATCCAACAGTCCGTTGCGGAAGGACGGCTTCCCGCAACTACGGCGGCATCTATGCTACTCACACTTTTTGACCCGGATTCCTCCTCCCAAACGAAGCCGGTTCAGGCGGATTAACTCGCCCGGTATAGAGATCGGTATTGTTCTTTTGGGTAGATTGTATTATCTTAACTGCCAAATTCTCTTTTCATCTTAATAGCGTCTGGCAAGGAGCGATAATGAGCGACATCGTTCGTCATACTCTTAAAACATTAATGGAAGCCGAAGGAGATAAAATTCTTCACTATCCTGAAAAATTGAAAGTTCAACTTTTACATAAACACCCGGATGAAAAGCGTGCCATTTATGTGATAATTGCCTCGCTAGAAGAGCATTTGGTCGAAGCGTTGATGGCAAACACAGGTTTTGAAAGAGACTTTCGGACGCAGTTAAGCCGCCAGTTATATAATACGCGCGGTATCGCCGAGGAGTTTGGGCTATGGGTCGTTGACCTTTGGGTGGATGTCTTGAATCTACAACCCAACCTTGTTGAGACAGCGTATGGCCTCGATCTGGTGCTGATGAAAGGAGGCTCGTTCCAGATGGGGAATTTGTGGGATGGCGAGCATGACTTTGAAAAGCCTGTACACCAAGTGACGCTAAATGATTTTTATATCGGGAAATATTTAGTCACCAATACCGAATATGCTAAATTCCTGAATGAATATGGGACGATTTTTGTCAAAGAGGGTGAATTTGCCGGGCAACTAATGGTGGATGCTCATGAATGGGGTATGAAAGAGGTAGATGGAACGTGGGTACCGCAAGAAGGGTTTGAAAAGCATCCGGCCATTTTTGTCACATGGTTTGGGGCAATGGAATTTTGCCGTTTTTACGGTTTTCGGTTACCCACCGAAGCCGAATGGGAGTATGCGGCACGCAGTGGCGGCTTGATGCAACGCTGGTCCGGTACAGATAATGAACTTGAATTGCCGGATTATGCTTGGTATAGCATCAATAGTAATGAACAACCCCAGCCTGTCGATGCCAAACGCCCCAATCAGGCCGGTATCCATGATATGAGTGGTAATGTGTGGGAATGGTGTTCGGATTGGTACGATGAAAATTATTACAGTGTGAGTCCCGAACATAACCCGAAAGGTCCTCCAGAAGGTCGGTTTAACGTGTTGCGCGGGGGCTCGTGGTTCTACGCGGCAGAATTCATCCGTACTGTAAGCCGAAACTGGAGTGACCCCACATATACCAATGGTTCACGAGGATTTCGGGTTGTCAAAGATGTCTAACCGGCCGTTCGGGTTGGGGATAAAAGATAAGGTCACTACAATATAAACGGTTGTAGCGACCTTTTTCTTTAGGATTTAAGGGGCTCAGCCTGATTGACTGACAAAACTATTTCCGAATTTATTTGACAGTTAGGTGAAAAACGTAAGTGCGATGGTGATTTGTTTTCTTTTTCTACGTTTGACTTGC
>RFFQ01000109.1 GCA_003697105.1 Gemmatimonadota bacterium
GGCATTATTCTTAAATCCTGAATAGTCGTTTCTAGGGGGATATTTGTCTCACATGATTCCAACTTTCTGATGAGGTAGCCTAGTTACAGAATCTATCTTGGGATAAGTTTCTCTATAATCCATCCATCTTATATTCAACTCCAATTTTGAGGGATTAGGAGGAGATAGTGAGGCACTCATTATCGTATCTATTCATATATGTTTTAGTTTTGATACCCATCTCCTTATCTGCCCAGCAATCCCGAGACACGGCATTGCTGTGTACATTCGGCAATAAAGCGACAACCAATTGGGGCGATGATGATTATAACCAAGTGATTTTTATAGCGCTCCCTTCGGAAGCAAAAGCCCCGTTTTATGTGCGGATTTATGACCCAGATTGTTACGGCGCATTGGATGAAGCCAACGGCACGTGGAATACTGTTACCGATTTCCGGGTCTATGGCGGCGCAGGCACCTACACCAACCCAAATGCCCGAAGTGTCTCCCCCCAAGAAGGGCTACGCAGTGGAAATCTCCTAAAAGGCCAACTATTTGGTAATGAAGCCCGCTTTGACCAACAATGGTTTGTCTTAGGTCCGTTCTCCCCCACGGAAGGTGAAATTATCGGAAACGAAATCCTGTTCAAGCTGGTGATTGAAGGTAAAGAAGGGGACGATGGAAATCTTTATGACCTCCAAATTAGCCAATCCGAAACCGTATTTTCCCCATACCCTAACGCTCGCTTGTTTGCCTATGAATTCACCTTTCAGTTGCCTCCCGAAGAAAATCGGGTCATGCAAATTCAATTATTACCGGAATCTACCGTCACCCAATTAGCACTTTATAATTTTGATTCCGATAAATTGAATAGCTTAACCCTTCGTATCCCCCAGAACCCACCCATCGTATTGGATGCCTCTGGGGATAATACATGGGCGGTCACCCGGGTCGATGTGTCCGAGATGGAGCAAAATTTTTCGGTCAACTTCGGGAAAACAAGTTTTGGGAATAACGATATCGTCTTTTATGCAGAAGATCAAAACGGGCGACCCATCCCATTACAATACCCTCTACCCATTGTCCACTTTCAGCAAGTAGAAACTGAGATTAAGCGCGAACATGAATGCAATACGATCTTTTTTGATGCCTCGGCCTCAACCGACCCCAATGGCGATTTGTTGGATTATATTTGGGATTTTGGAGATGGCGCCCAAGCGGCAGGTGTAAGAGTTTCACACACCTATACCAAAAGCGGGGATTACCCCGTAATGCTAACCGTGATTGATAATTCCGGGGCAATTTGTGCCATTGCCAACGATGTTGTATCGATCAATATCAACACACCCCCAATTGCAGATGCCGGACCCAATTTGACCGGTTGCCCCAATGAAACCATCCGGTTTAATGGCACGCGCTCCGTCGATCCCGATGGCGCCATTATTAGTTATGAGTGGGATTTTGGGGATGGTGAATCCGGCCGAGGTGCGACACCGATTCACGCCTATCGAATGCCCGGCATGTACACCGTGACTTTGACAGTTACAGATAATTCGGCGACGTCCTGCAACGTGTCATCGGATCAAATCACTGTGAATGTCAATTCCCCGCCCGTCGCCAATGCCGGACCCGATCAAACTGTCGGAACCACCACGGTCGTTTTTGATGGCACCGCATCTTATGACCCTGATAACCCGGGCGGCATGACGGGTAACGCCCTGATCTACACCTGGGACTTTGGTGACGGTAGCCCGGGCAAACAAGGACCCACCCCATTCCATACATACCAAAAACCCGGTCAATACATTGTGACACTAACTGTCCAAGACCGCTCCGGTACAGAGTGCAATATCAGCACAGATACCATGATTTTAACCATCAACCAATCCCCTAAAGCAAATGCAGGTACAGACCTTGTAGGTTGCGCCGGAAAACCAATCACGTTTGATGGCTCCCGCTCCGTGGATGCGGATGGTTCCGTGGTCGAATATCAATGGGACTTTGGCGATGGCAATATCGGTGAGGGACCAAAACCCACCCACAGTTACGAACGTCCCGGGACGTACAACGCAACGCTAAGTGTGGTCGATAACACTGCCACCCTCAATAGCCGTGACACGGATGTAGTAACCGTAACGATTAATCACCCCCCAATGGCAGATGCCGGGATAGATAAAATCGTCTGTGAAAACTCGCAAGTGGTCTTTGATGGTTCAAATTCATTTGATTTAGATGGACATATTACCCGGTACGTCTGGGATTTTGGCGATGGAAGCAAAGGCGAAGGCGTTCGTCCGGTACATGTCTATACCAAACCGGGCAAGTACCCGGTAAAATTGACCGTTTATGACAACAGCAATACCGGTTGCGGGTTTTCTTCCGATGAAGTGACCATTACCGTCAATCAAATTCCGGTGGCAAATGCCGGTGCAGATCAAACCGTGTGCAGTAGTACCGTTACCTTCGACGGCACAAAATCCGTCGATCCCGATGGGATAATCACCCAATACTTATGGGATTTTGGGGACGGAGCGAAAGGCGGTGGTCCTCGCCCCACACACGTTTACCCCGATGAGGGTACATACCTCGTTACACTTACCGTAAAGGATGATTCCGGCACAAATTGTAACTCCCATAGTGATGTAATGACCGTAGTAATCAACAAAGCACCCGTGGCGGATGCCGGGCCCGACCAGATTGTCTGTACCGGTTCTCCGGTAGCATTTAATGGGATTGGATCAACCGATTCGGATGGCGCAATCCAAAAATATATGTGGGATTTTGGGGATGGTACCCCCCAAGTGAGCGGAGCCCAAGCCACCCATACTTACCAAAAAAGCGGAAATTACCGCATCATTCTAACCGTGACCGATAATTCTGGAACCAGTTGCCAAAATACCATCGATGACCTGATTGTCCGGGTCAACAATCCTCCCGTGGCGGAAGCCGGAACAGACAAACGGGGTTGTGTGGATGAAGCCATCCCGTTTGACGGCAGCGCCTCTTATGACCCCGACGGTGAAATCCGGCGCTATATCTGGGATTTTGGCGATGGTAGCCCGACGGTGGAATCCGTCAGCCCCGCGCATGTGTATGCCAGCCCCGGCACATACACCGCCACATTGACGGTCTATGACAATAGCGGTACCACCTGCAATAGCGATACCGATAAAATCGTCGTCGTGATTAACGAAATGCCAATTGCCGAAGCCGGCGAGGATATCCACACCTGTAATACCACGGTCACATTTGACGGCAGCCGCTCTGTGGACCCAGACGGCGGAAAATTAAGCTATCACTGGGATTTTGGCGATGGTTATACCGGTAGCGGTCCGCGACCCACCCATACGTACCGCCAACCGGGGGTGTATCCGGTCACATTAACCGTGACCGATGATAGCGGTACCCGGTGCAATAATAACTTTGATAACCTCACCGTGTTTATTAACCAACCCCCCATTGCCGATGCCGGCGAAGACCAAGTCGTCTGCCTGACAGACATCGTGGCATTCAATGGGAGTAAATCGGTTGATCCAGATGATGGCGTCTTAAATTATGTTTGGGACTTTGGAGATGGCTCACCTCCCAAAAGCGGCGTGGTTAGCCCCATCCACCAATACCAAAAAGGCGGAATTTACACCGTCACTTTGACGGTTACGGATGATTCCGGCGTGGCGTGTAATACCAGTATTGATAAAGTTACCGTCCAAGTTGCCGAAGCACCTTCTGCAGATGCCGGTCCAGACCAAACCGTCTGTGCCAATACACAAGTTAAATTTGATGGATCAAAATCACGTGACCTTGACGGGCAAGTAAATGCATTCTATTGGGATTTTGGTGATGGAAATACCGGCGGCGGCATGAATCCAACACACGTGTACAACCGTGCCGGAATCTACACCGTCACCCTCACTATTACCGGCGATGAAGTCGGGAATTGCACCAATAGTGATACGGATGTAATGACCGTCACCGTACATGAAGCACCTACGGCAGTTGCCGGTGAAGACCAAGTCGGTTGTGTCGGAGAACGTTTGGTTTTTGATGCAAGCCTTTCCAAAGCCGCCAGCCCCATCGAAACCTATTTGTGGGATTTTGGCGATGGAACACAGCAAAATGGTATCATGGTCAATCATGCTTATACCAAACCCGGAACATATACCGTGAATCTAACGGTTCAAGATAATTCCGGTACGGAATGCAACCAAACCAGCGATAAATTGACTGTCATCATTAACAACCCCCCTGTTGCCAATGCGGGGGAAGACATCAAAATTTGTATCAATGACCCCGTTAAATTTGATGGCACCGCCAGTGTGGATCGAGACGGATTCATTACCTCGTATGAATGGGATTTCGGGGATGGTAACAAAGGACGGGGTGTAAATACCATCCACATTTATAAACAACCCGGCGTCTATACGGCATCATTGACCATTCGGGACAATTCAAATGTGGCGTGCAATGTGGCGAACGATACCCGCGTAATTACGGTCAACCAACCCCCCGTTGCCCAAATTGGGGATGAGCAGCAAACCGTTTGTGTCGGAGAATCGGTTCAGTTTAACGGCACATCCTCCCAAGACGCCGATGGGCAGATCACTAAATACGAATGGGATTTCGGGGATGGTAACAAAGGAAATGGGGAAAATACCAGCCACATCTACAAAAATCCCGGCACATATCAGGCAACATTGCGTGTTATTGATGATTCCGGGGTGTATTGCAGCGTTGGAACCGCCTCCACGACGATCATCGTCAACCAACCCCCGATTGCAGAAGCCGGGGCTGATAAAATTGCCTGCCCCAATGAAACGTTGTATTTTGACGGCGCACAAAGTACCGATCTGGATGGGCGAATTGTCCGGTATGAATGGGATTTTGGTGATGGTACGCGCGGCAACCAAATTAAAACAAGCCATGAGTATCTGGAACCGGGAACATACACCGTTACCTTGACAGTCACCGATGATTCCGGTACCGAATGCGCAACCGCCACAGACCAACTGACCGTGATTATCAATGAACCACCTTTGGCAGCCGTTACATTAGACGATATAACCGCCTGTGTCGGTTGTGCTCATGATGAAGTCTATTTTGATGCCTCACCATCGAAAGACCGAGAAGGCGGGCGGCTAAGCTTTCAGTGGGATTTTGGTGATGGAACAAAAGGGGTGGGAATGCGTCCAACACATACTTACACCGAACCCGGTGTGTACAATGTTACGCTAACCGTCATTGATGACTCCGGCACAAAGTGTAACTATTCCACCATCAATATTACCGTAAATGCCAATCGAGCACCAACACCGGATATTCAAATCCGTTCAGATGCCGGTAGTAAGCCTTAAATAACATCAAACACTATCACCAGCAAATACATAGAGCTAACCTTGCGACGAGACCCTCCCCCCTCTCGCAAGGTTTTCAATTAATGAAGGCAATGAACATCATACCAACCTGCGATTTATCGATTATCATTCCTCTGCTCAATGAAGCCGATTCCTTGCACGAACTATATGAACGCTGCCGGATAGAAGTCAATGCTCTGGATTTAAGCTATGAATTCATCTTTATTGATGATGGCAGTACCGACAATTCCGCCGCAATCATTCAAGAACTCCATCAACAAGACCCCCACATTAAATTGATTCAATTCCGGCATAATTATGGCAAAGCGGCAGGTCTCGCCATCGGATTTGAAGCCGCCAACGGCGCAATCGTGATTACAATGGATGCCGACCTACAAGATGACCCCGCCGAAATTCCAAATTTAATTGCCAAAATCAATGACGGGTGGGATTTGGTCTCCGGTTGGAAGAAAAAACGCAAAGACCCCCTCACAAAACGGTTACCCTCCAAAGTGTTTAATTATGTAACCGCAAAAGTCACCGGTTTAAAAATCCATGACGCCAATTGTGGACTCAAAGCGTACCGTTATGAGGTTGCCAAAACGGTGTATCCCTATTTATACGGGGAATTGCACCGTTATATCCCCGTCTTAGCACATATGGAAGGCTTCCGGGTAACAGAAACGGTTGTGGTACACCATCCCCGCAAATATGGCATTTCCAAATATGGCATGTGGCGGTTTTTTTCCGGATTTTTTGATTTGACGACGGTTGTCTTTCTGAACCGGTACACCAAACGTCCTCTCCATTTTTTCGGAATTTTGGGATTAATCACGTGGGCCACCGCCTCTTTAATTGCTTTGTACTTCTTTTGGGTCTGGCTAAACGAAGGCGCCTTACGGGTACGCCCAATGCTCCTCTTTGCCGGATTTTTAGCCGTCATTGGCGTGCAATTTTTCTCGATGGGCTTATTGGGCGAAATGATCACCCGTTTCCGGCAAACCCCCCACACGGCAGATTATCTCATCAAAAATCGATTAGGATTCACCAAATGAAAACCGTCATCTTAGCCGGTGGATTCGGAACCCGCTTACGTTCGGAAGTCGCCGACCGCCCCAAACCCATGGGACTCATTGCCGGAAAACCCTTTTTGCAGTACCAACTTGAGTACCTCTATTCTTTTGGCTTAACGGAATTTATTCTCTGTGTGGGCTACAAAGCCGATCAAATTATGGATTTTTTCGGCGATGGCAGCTCGTTTGGGATACAGATCGATTACGCCCGCGAAGAAAAACCGCTGGGTACTGCTGGCGCACTAAAAAACGCCGGCTTAAATGAACCGTTTTTAGCCCTAAATGGCGATTCCTTTTTGCGAGTCGATATAACACAGGTACTCACATTTTACCAGAAAGTACACGCACCCGTAATCGTGTGCCGGTATGTAACCGATGCGTCGCGATATGGCGCCGTCCAATTTGATGCCCACCAGCGGATTATCGCTTTTCAAGAAAAAGCGAAGGCGCATGGCGCCGGTTGGATCAACGCCGGCATATATGTGCTCAATCCGGATTTGATGATGACAATCCCACCCCACCAAAAGGTATCCATTGAGCAGGAAACTTTCCCGGCATATCTGGAGCGCGGAATGTACGCCTTCCCTTCGGAGGATTATTTCATCGATATTGGCACGCCCCAAAGTTACCAGCAAGCACAGCGAGATGTTGATTACCTTAGCCCTTGGAGAAAAATACCATGATTTACCGGAGTAAAGCGCCTTTACGAATCAGTTTTGCCGGTGGCGGCACCGATGTGTCACCCTATCCCGAAGAACGAGGAGGCGTCGTACTAAATGTCACCATTGATAAATACGCGTATGCCTCTTTGAAACCGCGTGATGATCGCAAAATGTCTATCCACTCCTTGGATTACGACATCGTCGCCAAATACAATATGGATGAAGAATTGACTTACAATGGAGAACTCGACCTAGTTAAAGCGGTCGCGCGGAATCTGGAAGTCGATCAAGGGTTTGATCTGTTTATTCATAGTGATGCCCCGCCCGGCTCCGGATTGGGATCATCTTCCACCATGTGTGTCGCTCTGGTTGGCGTGTTTCAACAGTGGCTAAATCTACCGTTAACACATTATGACATTGCCGAAGTAACCTACCACGCGGAGCGAATCGATTTACAAATCACCGGTGGCCGCCAAGACCAATACGCTGCGACATTCGGCGGCTTTAATTTTATTGAATTCCTGAAAGATGCCACCGTTGTCAATCCCTTGCGAATCCGACCGGAATATATCAACGAACTACACTACCGGCTTTTACTCTGCTATACCGGCAAAACCCGGCTTTCCGCCAATATCGTAGCGAATCATTCCAATGCGTTTCGCCGGAAGGAAAAAACAGTTGTAGAGGCACTCGACCAGACGAAAGCGTTGGCAATCGACATGAAAAATTGCCTGTTACGGGGTGAATTAGACTATTTTGGCGAATTACTCCACCATGCTTGGTTACACAAAAAACAGTTTAACGACCAGATCAGCAATGCCTATATTGATACGTTATATGATACGGCTCGCAACAATGGCGCCGTGGGAGGTAAAATCCTCGGTGCAGGGGGTGGCGGCTATCTGCTGTTGTATTGCCCTTTTGATAAAAAGCACATTATTGCCAAGCAGTTAGAAGCGCTGGGTGGACAGATTGTGGAGTTTAGTTTCGAGTTTCAGGGATTGCAAACATGGCAGATTTAAATCGCCCGCTGGGACAACCTGCCGCCTATCATGAATTGATTGTAACGCGACGGTTGGCAGTGTTGCAACAGTTTGAAGGTTTTCTGGACGCATCAAAAACGCTGGTGGATGTGGGCTGCGGGAATGGGGCGTCCCTACTGCAATTAGCACATCACTTTCGTTTGTGTCATGGTATTGATATTTCCGCCGCCAACCAACATGCGTTTGAAGCCGAAGCCCGCCGCCGGAATATCCAAAATTGTACCTTCTCTTTAGCCAATATCGACCAGTGGGTAGAAGTTCCAAAGCAGAAGTATGACCGGCTCATCTGCTTTGAGGTCATTGAGCACGTGCAAGATGACCAACATGCCGCAAAGATGCTCTACCATCTGGTAAAACCCGGCGGCTTGGCGGCAATTTCCGTCCCCAATAAATGGTGGATTTTTGAGACCCACGGCGCACGGTTGCCCGTCCTCAAATGGAATCGCGTCCCGTTTTTTTCATGGTTGCCAACCCCGATTCATGAGCGGTTTGCCAATGCGCGCATTTACACCGTCTCGCGCATTACACGGCTATTGAAAAATGCCGGTTTTACCCTTGTGGATTGGCATTACATCACGGCGCCAATGGATCGTGTCACATGGAAACCCTTGCAAACGGTTCTCCGGCGTACGCTGTTCGCACAGCACACCACATCGATCCCGATGCTCTCAACCTCAATCATGGTCTTTGCCGAACGAAAGATGGACTAATGCGATGAAAATCTATTTTGTAGCCCCGGCATACCCTTTACGGGGTGGCATTGTGCATTACGTGGCGATTTTGCATAATCTGCTGAAAGCGCGCGGGCATGACTCCAAAATTTTATCCTTCACCGTGCAGTACCCTAAATTTCTATTTCCGGGTAAAACGCAGGAGGAAGCCAGTAAAGAGAATCTGCCCGTCGATGCCGAACCGGTATTTAGCTCCATCAATCCGTTGAGTTGGTTCGCCACATTTTGGAAGATCAAGCACTACCAACCGGATATGGTGATTTTCAAATATTGGATGCCCTTTTTTGCACCCGGTTTTGGCACCGTCTGTCTGTTGACCCGGTGGTTTACCAAAACGAAGATTTTATTCATTTGTGATAACATTATTTCCCATGAATCCCTGCCGGGGGAAACCCTGCTAACTCGGATGCTCCTGCGTTTGGTGGATTTTTTCATCGTTCAATCGGATGCGGTCAAAGCCGATTTGTTGCGGCTGCACAAAAATGCCGTTTACCGCGAAGTCGCCCACCCCATCTATGATGTGTTTGAATCCCAACCCTTAACGCCGGATGAGGCACGAGAGCAGTTTAATCTAAAACCCGGCATCCCGGTGGTGCTCTTTTTTGGGTTCATCAAACCCTACAAAGGGTTGCATGTGTTAATCGACGCCATCCCGCAAGTACGGGCAGAGCTACCGGACGTTCAATTTCTGATTGCCGGAGAATTCTACGGCGACCGGGAAGCGTACCTCGAGCAAATTCAAAACCTGAATGCCGGTGATGCCTTACAATTACATGATGATTACATTCCCAACGAGCAAGTGCAAGCGTTTTTCCGTGCCGCAGATGTTGTGGTATTGCCCTACATTTCGGCCACACAAAGCGGGATCATCCAGATCGCCTATAGTTTTGATAAACCGGTGATTACCACCCGGGTGGGCGGCTTGCCGGAGGTCGTTCTGGATGGAAAAACTGGTTTCGTGGTGCCTCCGCAAGATAGCGTCGCCTTGGCAAAAGCGATTATCCGGTTTTTTCAGGAAAACCACGCGCCGAACTTTATTGAAAATGTCCGCGAAGAAAAGAAAAAATACTCCTGGCAACCGCTAATTGAAGCCATTGAAACCTTTTCGTAACGCAAACAACCCCAGCCCATGACCCCTACCCCCAAAGTCAGCATTGTCGTATTGACATGGAACGATAAAGCCAACGTGTTGGAGTGTCTGGAATCCCTGTCACAGGTGGATTACCCGAACCTAGAGGTGATTGTCTCGGACAATGGCTCTACAGATGGGAGCATCGAAGCCATCCGGGCAACGTTTCCAAATGTCATTCTGATCGAAAATGGTGAGAATTTAAAATTTTCACGCGGTAATAATGTCGGCATACAGTACGCGCTGGAGCACGGCGCCGATTATGTTCTGTTGCTAAACAATGATACGATTGTCGATCCGCATTTCATCACAGAAATGGTCGAAGTAGGTGAAACTGACCCGACAATTGGCATGTTAGGACCCAAAATCTACTACCATACCGAACCCAACGTGATCTGGTATGCCGGAGGCGAAATTTCCCTGTGGAAAGGCTTAGCTTGGCACACCGGCATTCGCGAGCCGGACACCGGGCAGTTTGATGAAATTCGGGACGTCGGTTATATTACTGGGTGTGCCCTGATGGTCAAACGCAACGTTATCGAAAAGATCGGAATGCTAGACCCCACTTACGTCGCTTATGCGGAGGATTCCGATTTTTCACTCCGGGCGCACCGAGCCGGTTACCGGCTGGTTTACGTCCCCTCCGCCAAGCTCTGGCACAAAATCGGTGGAGCATGGGGTACGGTCACCCGACGCAAAATTTGGAATAAATTCAAAAGTCATCTGATTTTGTTCCGCCGGTATGCCCCTCCGCTAGCGTGGTTTACCACCATCCCGCTCTTTTTCGTTCTGGATGGTTTTCGTATCCTCTTCCTGATTGCGAAGGGAAAAATCCGCAACACCTGACTAGAAAAAAAGCCATTCATAGTGTCACCCAAAATTTACCTGATCATTCTCAACTGGAACGGCAGACACATGTTACCCGAGTGTCTCCAAACCGTCTTTCAACTGGATTATCCGAATGTTGAGGTGATGATCGTTGATAATGCCTCGACCGATCACTCGCGGCAATATGTAACGGAGCATTTCCCACAGGTAATCTGGATTCAAAATCAGGAAAATTTGCGCTTTGCCGAGGGAAACAACGTCGGTATTCGCTATGCTTTAGAACACGGCGCAGACTACATCTTTTTATTGAACAACGATACCACCATTGCCCCGGAGGCGCTCACGGAATTGGTTCAGGTACTCAAATCAGACCCGACGATTGGCGTGGCAGGTCCCAAAATTTACTATGCGGATGAACCCGACCGGCTCTGGTTTGCGGGCGGGCGCACTAATTTAATATGGGGGCATTTTTGGCATCGGGGAATCCGCCAACGGGATCACGGACAATTTGACCAGATTGAACCCGTCGATTTTATCACCGGATGTGCCATGCTCGTACGCGCCTCAGTGATTCAAACCGTGGGATTGATGGATCCGCACTATTTCATCTACGGCGAAGACGTTGACTGGTGCCTGCGGATGCGGCAACACGGTTTCCAGTGTGTGTATGTCCCCTCAGCTACCGTCTGGCATAAAATTTCAGCCAGTAGCGGTCAGGTTTCGGTATTCAAAATCCAGCACCGGCTGAAAAGTCAGTTTCAACTCCTATGGCGATTTGCCCCTCGCTGGGCACTGTTTACAACAATTCCCCTCTTTTTGATTGGAGATAGCTTGCGGATCATCTACCTAATTCTCATCAGAAAAATAAGGAATACCTCATGAAAATTTTATTGATCGGCGCCGACGGACAACTCGGTACGGATTTCCGCAAAATTTTAGCAGGTGAACCGGAGGAAGTGATCCCCAGCACCATCGCAGATATGGATATTACCGATATTCGAGCCGTCCAAAAGCGATTGCAAGCCGTAAAACCGGATGTGGTGATCTCTACCGCCGCAGAAAATCGAGTGGATTATGTGGAAGATCATCCAAAACAGGCATTTGCGGTCAACGCTTTGGGACCCCGCAATTTAGCCGTTGCATGCCGTAAAATTGGGGCGATATTGGTCTCTTACAGTACAGATTATGTCTTTGATGGGCAAAAA
>RFFQ01000110.1 GCA_003697105.1 Gemmatimonadota bacterium
ATGTACGACTATTATATCAAAAAAGAAAACCCGTTTGTATGGGATATTTCCGAAACCACCAAACAGGTGAAAGCCTAATCATCCGTCTGGATCAATTTGGATAAGGGCTTATGGTGAGGATTTTTAGCAACGACCCGGATTGCCGCCGTAATCCCAAGAATCACATCCGTGATAAGTTGTTGTCCTTCACGGGATTGTGAAATTTTTTGAGCTTGCCCCCCGGTGGTATCAAAATAGCGGGGTCTAATGTGGTTGAGGGCATAGGTGGCAATATCCAGCTTGCACCGGTCACAGGTGCAAATGTCTTTCCACCGGTCAAGTTCCGTATCCAAATTTGCCCAAACCAATTCCTCCACATAATTCCGTAATTTATCTTTCATTATGTTGACTCCATCGTTGAGGTTTCAGAAAAGTCTATCGGAATTACTTTATTTCAAGACGAGCAGATTGTCAAGTAAAAAGCAAAGCGAATATAGATCGAACTTAACACATTCAAAATAAAAGAGATAAACCCCTTCCACGCCATACGGAAAAAGCCTTGACAACACCTATCAATTATGATAATCTAAACGTCTCATTTATTAACCGAACTCACTCCTGATTGACTTTATACGGGAAAGGACGTGCAATGAATCTTAATCAAGTTAAAACGGATGATCTGCGTAATGTTGCCATTGTAGGACATGGTAATTGTGGTAAAACGACTCTGGTAGAATCGATGCTACACTTAGCGGGGATGAGTGACCGCTTTGGCAGTGTCGATAATGGTACAACGGTCTCGGATTATGATCCGTATGAAATTGAGAAAAAGCAGAGCATTAATCTCACCCCCTGTTATGCGGTTTGGCAAGATAAAAAGATCAATATTTTGGATACACCCGGTTACCCGGATTATCTGGGTGAAGTCGTTGCCGCAATCCGTGCGGTAGAAGCCGCCGTCATCGTCATTGATGCGGAATCTGGAGTAGAAGTGGTCACGGAAAAAGTCTGGCAATATGCCGAAGAGGATCAACTGCCAAAGTTTGTTTTTGTCAATAAAATTGATAAAGAAAACGCTAAATTTGATGAAGCCATTGAATCCATTAAACACGATCTGGAAAAAGAAGTCGTCCCCTTGCAAGTCCCAATCGGTGAAGGGAAAAATTTTAAAGGATTTGTGGATTTGCTGAACCTAAAAGCCTACACTATTGATGATCCGGCATCCGGCAATCCGGCAACCGAAATGGATGAAATTCCCGCAGAAGCCCAAGAATTGGTGGCGAAATACCGTGATAAGTTACTCGATTCGATTGCCGAAACCGATGAAGAATTGATGATGAAGTATCTGGAAGGTGAAGACATGAGCGAGGAAGAGATCATCAAAGGCTTGCATGATGGTATCAGTGATTGCAGTATCGTACCGGCGCTGGTCGGTTCCGCATCGAACAATCGCGGCGTAAAATCGCTCCTCAATGCTATTGTGAAATACTTCCCGCACCCTCAAGATCATCACGCCATTAAAGCCAAAAAAGAAGGCAGTGATGACGAGGTCAAAATTCATGCTGATCCCACCGCTCCGGTGGTGTTGCAAATTTTTAAGATGCTCTCCCAACAACATGTGGGTGAATTGGCATTTTTCCGGGTCTTCTCTGGAACATTGGAAACGGGTACAGACCTAGTCAATACGTTTAATAATGAAACCGAGCGCATCAACCAGATCGGGATTATGAATGGTAAAAAACGCACCGATGTGAAAAAACTGGTTGCTGGCGATATTGGCGCCTTTCTCAAGCTTAAAAATTCCCACACGGGTGATACCTTGTGTGATAAGTCATCGCCGGTTGTATTGCCTGAGATTCCCTTCCCGAAACCGGTAATCAATAGCGCTATCGAACTGGAATCCAAAGGGGATGAGGATAAACTGGGTGAAGGGTTAGCGAAATTATCCCAAGAAGACCCCACGTTTGTCTGGAAATATGACTCCAACATCAAACAGACGATCATCTCTGGGATGGGTGAAGGGCATCTGGACATTATGATGAAGCGTTTAAAAGACCGCTATAATTTGCAAGTGAAAATGGTCGAACCGCGAATCCCCTACCGGGAAACCATCCGCCGCAAAGTAGAAGTACAGGGCAAATACAAAAAACAATCCGGCGGACGCGGCCAATACGGGGATGCCTGGATCCGCTTTGAACCGCAGCCCCGCGGTGCCGGCTTTGAGTTTGTGGATGCCATTGTCGGTGGGGTCATTCCGGGTAAATTTCTCCCTGCCGTGGAAAAAGGAATCATTGGTGCAATGCAAGAAGGCGTCATTGCCGGTTATCCCGTAGTGGATATTAAAGCAACGGCATACGATGGCTCGCACCACCCGGTCGATTCTTCGGAAAATGCATTTAAGATGGCGGGTAGTTTGGCACTGAAAAAAGCCATGACGGAAGGAGGCGCTGATCCCGTCATTTTAGAGCCGATCTACAACGTGGAAATTATTATCCCAGAGGAATATTTAGGCGACGTAATGGGAGACGTGAGCTCCCGTCGGGGTCGGGTGCAAGGCATGGAAGCTAAAGGCCGGAAACAGATCGTCAAAGCCCAAATTCCATTAGCGGAATTGTACAAATATTCCACCGTTTTGCGCTCCATGACGCAAGGACGTGGAATGCATACCCGCGAGTTCAGCCATTACGAAGAAGCCCCCCGCGATGTGCAAAAAAAATTGATGGAGGAATACCAGAAAGCACGTGCCGAGGGTCACTAGACGAGAAACCGAGTCTCCGAAATCTAAAAACCCCCCGCAGAATTCTTTCCGCGGGGGGTTTCATTTTTGGCACAACCCACAAACTTACAGTTCCAACTTCTGCCGAAAGTACTCAATCGTTTTCTCAATTCCTTCTTCCAAAGATACTTTCGGTTCCCACTTGAGAATTTTCTTGGCTTTGCTAATATCGGGGCGCCGTACCGTCGGGTCATCCGTAGGTAATGGTTTGTACACAATTTCACTGGAACTCCCCGTCAATTGGATGATCGTCTCCGCAAACTCCAAAATAGACATTTCGTGCGGATTGCCGATGTTCGTTGGCTCATGCTCCTCGCTCCGCATCAAGCGGTAAATACCATCGATCAAATCATCCACATAACAAAACGAGCGTGTTTGCGAACCATCGCCATACACGGTAATCGGCTCATTTTTCAGGGCTTGTTTGATAAAATTCGGCACGACCCGCCCGTCATTTAGGCGCATGCGGGGACCGTAGGTATTAAAAATACGGACAATCCGGGTATTGACGTTGTGATAACGGTGGTATGCCATCGTCATGGCTTCGGCAAAGCGTTTTGCTTCGTCATACACTCCACGCGGACCGACCGGATTGACATTGCCCCAATATAATTCATGTTGCGGGTTGATCTGGGGGTCACCATACACTTCGGAGGTGGATGCCAAGAGAAAACCTGCCCCTTTTGCCTTGGCTAAGCCCAAAGCCTTATGTGTCCCTAATGACCCCACTTTTAGGGTTGGGATCGGCAATTCCAGATAATCAATCGGGCTAGCCGGACTGGCAAAGTGCAAAACAAAATCAACGTCACCTTCCACATAGATGTAATTGGTGACATCATGTTTAATAAACAAAAATCGTTCATCCCGAATATGGTCGATATTTGCCGTTGTTCCGGTTAAAAGATTGTCAATACAAATAACAGAATGTCCTTCTGCTAACAGCCGGTCACACAAGTGAGACCCCAAAAACCCAGCACCACCGGTCACTACCATTCGCATAAACCCTCCAAAGCTTGAGTCAGTTCAAAGAGAACCGGCATGTTTCTCGTAAACCGGATTTTGGTTATATTCTTCTGATTTTCCCCGCGGAATGCTGAGAGATTCCCATGCCGGACCCACAAACACGCGAGCTAATAACACAATCTGACCCACATGATAGGCGGCATGCGCCAAAGATCGATGTAAGGCATCTGAGACTGTCAAATCCACTCCCCGGATGTGGACGGTTTTCGATAGATCGGCATCGGTTAGGGCGCCCACTTCACCCAATACGATCTCCCATGCCGCGTTCCACTGCTGGAGGAACTCCGCCCGGTCTTGCTGGGTCTCTTCAAACTCCCGATCCCGGTGACGCCACGGTTTTTCCCCATCTTCAGTTAAAAAATGAGTAAATCGAGATTTGAGATTACCCGAAAGATGTTGTATTAAAATGGCGATAGAGTTCCCATCCTCACCTAAAACGCGATACAGATCGGCATCTTCAACTTGAGCAATAGCACGTTCCACCAACGACTTATAGCGGCGATATTCAAATAGAATGGATTCAATGACCATCTAAAGAGTTCCTCCATTGGTTAGAGTAAAGGTAATGTACGATGTTTCACGCCGTTTACTGGATGACCCACCAAATC
>RFFQ01000111.1 GCA_003697105.1 Gemmatimonadota bacterium
CTCCTTGAGTGTGTTGTTTATGATTTTTATTGATTTTTAATAAATATAAAATTTAGTTAATATTCCTTTAATTTTGCCGTTGTTTAACTTTTTTTGCCATGTTTTTTTCAAACCCAGATACCGGACGAGCTTAGGGTCACCGGTGTAAATATAAGCGGTGGAACCGGCGCATTTTTCCCGTAAAAACGTACCAAATTCCTGATAAAACGGGATTAAGTCCTGATATTTTCCTAAACGGATGCCGTATGGTGGGTTGCAGACGATCACCGCCTGTGGGATGCCGGGTAATTCCCGGAAATCCCGCCGGGCAAGGGTGATCTTCCGTCCTTCCGGTAACTGGCGCAGGTTGGTTTTGCTGATCTGGATCGCGGTTGGGTCTATATCACTGCCCTGTATCCGTCCTTGAGGCAGTTGGCGCATCTGCTGGTTAGCTTCGGCTTCCACCTGATGCCACACCTGTTGATCAAAATCCGGTAACTGTTCAAAACCAAATTTCTCTCGTAGCAGACCTGCTGGAATCCGGCAATAATGCATGAGGGCTTCTGCCAGCAATGTGCCAGAACCACACATGGGGTCATATAGGGGTACACTCCCATCCCATTGGGAAAGGCGGATAATTGCCGCGGCTAACGTCTCTTGCATTGGCGCGTGTACTGCCTGTTGGCGGTATTTCCGCTGGTGGAGAGACCCGCCGGAGGTATCAATCCCGAGGCGGGCAATATCATTGTGGATATGGACATTCACCCAGACATCAGGGTGGTGGGGGTTTACATTGGGACGCTGGCGATATCGTTCCCGGAAGGAATCGGCAATGGCATCTTTAACCTTTAAGCCGGCATACTGGGAGTGCCGAATCCGGCTGCGCGAAACGTTGGCAAACACGGCAAAGGTTTGATCCAGTTGGAAAAAATGAGACCAGTTAATTTTTTTGGTCTGTTGGTAAAGCCGTTCGGGATGGGTGCATTCAAATTTAATCAGGGGGGCAATGACCCGCATGACCAACCTGGCGCCGTAATTGATCCGGTATAGTGTGGCATTATCTGCCTGAAAGATGACGCCTCGGATGACGGGTTTGACCTGAGTTGCACCTAATTCGGTTAACTCCTCAGCGGCGAGAGACTCGATCCCGGTGGAGGTTTGGGCGAAGTACTGTTGGTGTTGCTGGTAGAGGTATTTCATGCTTTCCAGTCAGGTTGAAAATGTTGCAGTGCGAGGACTGTTCGTCTCAGACTCTCGGAGTGGATCCTTGCTTCTGCTATATCCCACGTTGTCCTGACAAATTCTCCCAACGCGCCATTGTAATCGGGTCCGATTGTTGCCGTGCTATTTTCCGCAGGTATAATTGCTTCTCGGAGTCGTCGTTTCCGGGATTTTTTCGCCAATTGAAGTAACGTTTGTTTGGGGTCCCTTAATTGATCGACCGGGTGGGGTATCGCATTTTCGGAAATACCTAAAAATTTGGCAAATTGAACCCGGCTGGCAAGGAGCCATGCTTCGACTTCCCGAACCGCAACTCTAAACATCAAATTAGGGTGTGGCGGTTGCTTCAACCACTTATGAATAAGGGAGGGGGCGCATTCCGCTTGATCTAAATCGGTTAAAACAATAAACGGTATTCCCTTTTTTGCCGCCCCATTAAATGCGTTAATTCTATTTTTCAAATAGCCAAATCCTCCCCGGCGATGACATTTTCCCGGGCAGTACTCTCGCCCTGATTCCGTGATGAGCCGGCGCAAGACCATTTCGCTGAGTTCATCTTCAACCGCCAAATTGATTGGAATCATTACCGGAACAACTCCAATTGTTGGATATTTTCAGGAATCGTGTAGGGCACAATGGCTTCCGCCGGTGATAGCCCTCCACTTAATAGCCGATGAATATCCTGATTATCATTGGCACATTTTATTTCGGTCCCTTCTGCCGATGGAATGAGCATTAGTACTTCCTCCCCACCAATTCCTTTATCGGATAAAAGCTCGTAGCTGTGGGTACTTAGGATCACCTGTCGTTGCTTTTTTTGATGTTTAAGGAGTCGGTGCATCAACCGGGGTATCCGTTCTACAATACCGGAGTTTAAAGAGAGTTCGGGTTCTTCTAATAAGAGTAACGAATCTCCCTCTAGGAACATCCATAAAAGACCGATGAGTCTTAATGTACCGTCTGAAAATTGGTCTTCGCGTTGTTTGGCACCGGCACGTCGCCAATGTTGGTAGGTTATTTCCAGATGGGGTACGCCGAGGTCATCCCGAATCAGGCTCAGATTTTTCAATTGAGGTACCGCTTTTTGTAACGCAGATTCTATTTTTTTTAGCCGGGCATTGCGGGTTCGTTCTGGCGTTTGGGCAATATGGTCCAAAAATATTTGCCCGAAAGGATCATCGGGTAATTCACTACCCTTAAACGTTTCGTTATAGCGGATTAATTGTGGGATTAAGTGACGGTAAGCAATCGCATCAAAAAAGGCGGCAACATCTCGGAAAGCTTCGTTTGCGATAATTTGTTCCAAAAATGTTTGAGTCAAGCGGAGTTCATCGGTTTGGTCATGTTCGTCTGGACGATTCAAAATCAGGTCTTCCCCGCGCCAGACGCGTTCGTATGATAATTGTTGCCGCCGGTGACCCCGTCCCTGTTGTTTAATGCCAATGGCATAGCGCCATAGGGTTGCCGAGTTTTTACCGTCCGTCAGGTAAACTTCAATCTCAATATCTGGGGATTTTCGGGCAGAAAGGCATCTGATTTTAGATAGACCCCCGCGAGAATTGAGCGCACTTTGCAAACCGCCACCTGACTTAGCAATATCGCGCAAAAACCGAAAGACATCTAAAAAATTTGATTTACCAGAGGCGTTGGGACCCACGACAAACATCCGCGGACGAAGTGAAACATCCACACTTTTAAAGTTTCGCCAGTTTTTAAGAATAACCCGTGAGATGATCATCTCTGCTCTCCTTTTATCTGCATTTCATGCGCTTTTTTTGGTTGGGATATGGCTGAACGGTTACAATAAAAATTTCACACATTCGGCTTCGGCGAGTGCCGCGCTCAGGGTGCGCATGGACTCCAGATCATAAAACGTGACCGTCACTTGGTAGGTCTGGTATTTGCCGTTGCGGGAGATGTTGCCCGGTTTGGCAACGGTATCAACACCGTGCTGTTTTAAAATATGATCGATCTCAATTTTCGCACTGCTGTTTCTGAGGGTGATAATCTTGTAATGCCAATCGACCGGAAATTGAAGTTCGGTTGTGTGACTCATTTACCCTCCATTTAGCGTTTAGCGGTGGCTTTTTTTGCCCCCACAACATCAAAAAAAGCACCTTCGGTATCTTCACCTAAAACTTGTGGCAGGACACCGTCCCATTTTTCGATGGCGCGGAGTTGCAACAGTTCCGGGCTAAGGGTTTCCCGTTGCAGGCGTTGGGCTTCTGCTTGGGCTTTAGCGACCTCAATAATTGCTTTGGCTTTACCACTGGCTTTTACACTGTCTTGCGCCGCTTCCATTTCCACCCGGCGTAGATCATTGCGGGCACGCAATGCCGCCTGTTCGGCAACTTGTTTTTCTTCAATGGCGCGGTTAAATTCCGGGGAAAAATTGAAGTCCATGATCGAAAAATCGGTGACAATGATATTATTTTTGCTCAAACGTTCTTTCAAATCGCTTAAAATCGCTTCTTTGACCTCCGGGCGCATGGTGATTAACTGTTCGGCGTTAAATTGGGCGGTGGCAGACTTAACCGACTCTTGAATTGCCGGTTGGATGATCGAATTCATGTAGTTAGGACCCAATTCCTGAAAAATGATGTTCGCTTTTTCTCGATCCAGATAAAAATTGAGGGCGACCCGTGAACTGACAATCTGTAAGTCTTTAGAGGACGCTGTGGCATCGACTTCAATTTTTTGAACACGCACGTTGATCGGGATGATTTTGGTGCGGAAGGGCATCTTGAAGTGCAATCCTTCGGGGACAATTTTGTCCTGAACCGCACCAAAGTACGTCACGACACCGACCGTACCGGGTTGTACCACCTGCACCATCCGGCTGCCGAGTAATAGGACGACTATCGCCGCGACGATAATCGCGCCGCCAATCATTCGGGTTGTGTTATCGTTCATTAGATAACCTCCTGTAAATTATTGGGTTGTATCGGGTTGGGAAATTTCACGTTTTGCCGGAATGATCTCATATCCCGATGGAGTGCCGGCAGGGTTTGTTGCTGGGGGGGCAAATATACGGATTGTGGGATTATCGCTACCGGTAGCGGTGTACGGTTCCCGTTCTGCCGGATGTTGTGCCGGAGAGAGTTCCAAACCTTCCTCTTGGGCAATCCGGTAGAATATCTGATCCAATTCGCGGATGACATGTTGCATTTCGCTATCCAGAATCTCACTGAGTGCCTGCACGGTGTACACCACATCGGCATTATAGACTCGTTTCCGGCGGTCAAAGGAGTAATTCCAAATCTCTTTTCGATCTTTTTCGCGAATCAGTTTGAAGCTCATTGCCAAATGACCGTACCACATATCGCCGCTGTCAAAGCGCTCAATGGCACTTACGGTGCCGCTAATCTGGTAATCTGGACGGGTATCGAGGAAATCCCGGCGCAATTCTGCGATCAAATTTGCGGTTTTGAGATGCTTTTCAATGGCATCGGTGATCATATAACCGGGGCGAACTGCCCAATGCTTAAAATTATAATACTGAATTTGGTTCGGTGAAAAGCGGAGTACCATCGGCGAGCGGTTATAAACCCGCAGGACATCAAACTCTCGTAATTGCACCCGAAATGGGTACGGTCGTGCCGAACCTTCCACCCATGCCACTTTGGGAACGTAACTGATCAGGTAGAATTGCTTTTGCGGGGTTTTGGCACAGGATACAAACATCATCATGATCCCGATGAAAAGAACCGTCCGGCAGGTATATTGTAAGAAAGTCATTCGGAAATTTCCTCTTTACCCACACCCCGAATTAATACACTGGGATTATCCCGTACAATTTCGGTGATCTCTCGTAGATTTTCCATACTCAACCGCAAATCTTCAAAGGAAATGATGATGTCGTCCCGGCTTTCGACCAACGTCCGGTCAAAATGAACCATGGCTTGGTCAATCGTGGCAATTAGCTGGTTTAGATTGGTCATGATCTCCGGTAGATTCTTTTCCTCAAAACTTTGCCGTAATGCCACCGTCATGGCATGGATATTATCGATGCTCTCTGTCAATTTTGGATCGGCGGTTAACGTTTCAATATTGGACATGATCGAATCCGCGCGCTGGGAGACCGAAATCAGGTTTTCTGAAATTAACTCTACATTTGCAGTGACCTGATTTAACTGTCCGCGATTGTCCAGCATCAAGCCATTGACATTATTGATGAGGACAATCATCTCATCTAGCATGATTTGTAATTTTTCCGAGATGACTTGCGCTTGCTCCACGAATAGATCGATCATAGAATCCCCCGGTGGAATCTCCCCACCCGGGGGAATCGTTTCAGCCGATTCCGTTCCGCCGATCAACTCGATGTAGCGCATTCCGGTGATTCCTTGCATTGCCACTTGTGCTTGGGTATCGGCTTTGATGGGGGTTCCTTGCCGCAAGCTAATTTTGACCACAATGGCGGAGACGTTGTTGGGGTCAACATAAACCTCTTCAATTCGCCCGACGGGGATTCCCTGATATTTGACACTACCGCCGGGCTCCAATCCACCGACCGAGACCCCGACGTAGCGGATCGTGTAAATATCCCGTTTTTCCAACAAACGAGGCGCGGCGATCAGTATCACTGACCCTAACAACAGCACCATACCCGTGATAAGAAACACCCCTAATCTGAATTTTTGTGCTTTGCTGATCATGACTCCGAAATTGCTACCCACTGATCGATTAAATCTTCAAGTTGTGCGGTCAGGGCTTCAAACTGCTGCCCCAAATCTGCTCCCTCTTTTGCCCGTCCTTCGGCAAATGCCCGGTCGATTTCGCGGCTAAGCCGCTCTTTTTCGTGTTCCAGATCGACGATCTGCTGTTCCAGTTTTTCAATTGCCCATTTGTTCACCCGCTTGGGTTTCTTGGCAGGTTTGTGCGATTTGCGGGGTGTCCCGTTTGTCGGGGATGCTTTCTTGTTTTTCATTCGTTCTTGTGTTGCTAGGGCGGCGCGTTCTTCCGCCTCGGCTTTATCCTGCCAATATTCCGTAAAACTGCCCTCGTACACGCGGATGTTTGGTGGCTCAATGATAATCAACTTGTCGATCAGTTTATCGAGGAAATAGCGGTCGTGTGAGATGACGAAAATGGTACCGGTGAATTCTTCCAGTGCCTCTTCAATCTGCTCTTGCGATTTGATGTCAAGGTGGTTGGTTGGCTCGTCCAATAACAGAAAATTCGGGTTTTGCAACAGGATTTTTGCCAGTTGCACCCGTGCTTTTTCCCCTCCGCTCAGGGTTTCAATCGGGCGGTTTAAGTCGTCGCGAGTAAACAAAAAGCGGTAAAGCATTTCACTTGCTGTGCCGATGGTCATCTCCGGGATGTCCAGTAATTCCTTGAGGATGGTGTTTTGGGGTTGGATTGTCTCGTGCATTTGTGAGTAATAACCAATGCGCATACTATTGCCGATACGGAGGGTTGGGTTTTCCCAGGATCCCTCGCGGATAATGTCCTTAAACAGGGTGGTTTTACCCGTCCCGTTTGCACCGAGGAGTGCCACATTTTCCCCCGATTGAATCCGGAAACTGATCCGGTCAAAGAGGAGTCGCTCGCCTACCTTTCGGGTATAGTGGGAGACATCCAGTGCAATTTTACCAGTGCGATCCTTGTTACCAAAGCGCAATTTGATGTGCCGGGAGTTAAAATCCGGGCGTTCGATTTTGTCCATCTTTTCAATGCGCTTTTCCATCGCTTTGGCGCGTTTAATTAGCTTGGGATTATCATACACCATGCCCCATGCCTTGAGCCGCCGGATGGAAAATTCCAACCGTTCGATCTTCTTCTGCTGGCGGTTATAAGCGGCTTCTTGCACCACCAATTTTTGCAATTTTTCGGCGCGGTAGGTGGAATAATTGCCGGCAAATTCATTGATTTTCAGATGCTCTAATTCCCAGACCTTATTAATTACCCGATCCAGTAAATACCGGTTGTGTGAAATGACGACCACGGCTACATCCGTCGTTTTGAGGTACTCTTCTAACCAGGCCATGGCCTTAAAATCCATGTGATTCGCAGGCTCATCCAGTAAGAGGATGTCGGGATTGGTCAATAAAATTTTAGCCAACCCGATGATATTTTGTTCACCACCGCTAAATGTGCCCACTTTACGCTGTTGCAAGGTCTCATCAAAACCTAATCCTTGTAACACGCGGTTGATTTCAATTTGGCGATGGTAGCCGTCAGCGGCTTCAAAACGGTGTTGCAACCGGCTGTACTGGTCGATTAATTCCTGCAATCGTGCTTCCGGTAGGTCTGGCAGGCTCATCTGATATTCTAACTCCCGCATCCGATCCGCAAGTTGATCGATTTCGGCAAAGGCGGTTTCCACCTCTTCTCGCACGGTCAGGTTCGGGTCGCATTCAAGTTCCTGCGTTAAATGCCCAATGCGGATGCCGGGTAAGGGGACTACCACACCTTCGGTCGGAGGTTCTGCCCCAGTGATAATTTTAAACAGCGTTGTTTTTCCGACCCCATTATCCCCAATCAGACCGATTTTATCGCGGCGGTTGATCTGTAGGTTCAGGTTCTGGAAAAGATACCGGTTGGAAAATTCTTTAGAGAGATTATTGATCGAAAGTAACATGATCTTGAATGGTATGGTCTGGATTCAGGATTGACTTTTGCAGTAACCTATTTTATCTACTAGCCAATCTAACAATTTCATCTTCAAAATAAAAGAGTTAATCACGTGGTACCAGACGATGGCAAAAGCGTGGGATGTGCCCGGACTTAGTCCCGATAAACCGTTAAAATTATGCGCGCGTGACATCATTTTGACCCGCTTTCGGGAGATGTTTTCCTATAAAGTGGGGGTGATCGCCAATGATGATATTGAGTTCGTTCACGATTTTCGGGTATCTGCGCGCCGTTTGCGGACGGTCATTAATGTTTTTAAGGCATGTTTCCCCGAAAAAGAAGACCGGATGTATTTTAAGGCGATCAAAAAAATAGCCCGTTGCTTTGGTCAGGCACGGGATTTGGACGTCATGATCGCGTTTTTGAAAGGGTACAGGAAGTCGTTACCCAAATCCAAGCGGGAGAGCTTGGGACCGCTTATCTCCCATAAGCAACACCAGCGCCAACACCAGCAACACCGCATCCTCGCACTTTTTGATCAACTGGAACACGACCGATTTGAAGAACGGTTCATCGCCCATTTTGAGCAGATCGATCTGCCGTATGCCGTAGATTACCCTGCCGGGTTAACGTTTCGATCCCAAGCGGAACCCATTTTAACCGGAGCGCTGGCACAGTTGGTCGCTTATGATGCCCGTATTGCCAATCCCCATTATGTTGATGATCTGCATCAAATGCGTATTGCTGCCAAGCGTTTGCGCTATATGATGGAGGTTTTTCAGGTTTGTTACCCTACCGATGCGTACCGGAACGTACTCCACCAAATCAAAACCATTCAAGAACTGCTCGGTATTATCCATGACTGTGATGTCATGATGGCGTTTCTTCAAGATTACCTCCGGCAGGTTGAGACAAAGCGGTATGAATGGGTCATCGCTTTTCAGAAAATACCGCTCGTTGAATGGTCTGAAAATGCCCTCGCGGACCATCTGCAAACCCTTCCCCAACCCTCTGATTTTTCAGGAATTTTCTCCCTTTTGCTAGACCAACACCAGCGCCGTTTTATCACTTATCAGGAATTTTTTGCGTTTTGGCACTCCCTCAAAAACGCCCAGTTTGAACAACGGCTAGCAGAGCTGTTTCGTACCACCTAGATGGTCTCCTGAATCTGATCCTCCTCGGTGGGCGGGGGTGTTTCTCCGATATTTTCTGGTAGTTTTTGGTTGGCTTGGTTTGGCTTATAGTCCGGCATCACAATCCCCCCGGAAATAACAACCTTCATCGCATCCTCCACCGACATTTCTAGCGGAATTAAGTCCGTTTGCGGCACTAAAATCAGGAAACCGGACGTTGGATTTGGTGTGGTGGGGACAAAGACATTGGTGAGCCGGTCTTCCGTTTTCGCTTGTAATTCTCCACTACTTTCTTTAGTGACAAAGCCGATGACGTAAAGTCCCCGCCGGGGGTATTCAAACAGGACGGCTCCCCGAAATTCATTTTGCCGCCCAGAGGCCAGTGCCGAGATGAGTTGCTGAGTACCGCTATAAATAATTCCGGCAAATGGAATCCGGCGAATAAGGGCATCTTGCCAAGAGAGGATTCGTCGCCCGACGATGTTGGAGGTAAATACTCCCCATACAAAAATCAATAGGATGGTTGCTAAGATACCTAACCCGGGGATAGTGACCCCAAAGCGAGCATAGATGTATGGGCCCAAAAAGCCGTCAAAGAATTTTAGGACGACCGTAAATGTCCAAATCGTCAAAAAGAGGGGGAGAAGGGTCGCGACACCGGTTAAAAAGCGTACCCGGACATAATTCCAGATTTTTTGTTTAACATTTTCGCGGCTTAATTTTGACCACTTCACTTGGAAGTGTAACCAACGGCTTTTGAGGCTCATAGGGGGTCTCACGTTTTTGTGATACGTTCTACGGTTAACCAAATTGAGGGGTAACGTAATGTTC
Source organism: Gemmatimonadota bacterium (assembly GCA_003697105.1). Lineage (GTDB taxonomy): Bacteria > 4572-55 > 4572-55 > J002 > J002 > J002. The sequence goes on from RFFQ01000111.1 coordinate 9,744, forward strand.
CCATGTAGTTTCGTCAAGCATTTTTAGCTGGATTCGCTCTTCATAATTAAATTTACATAATTTATTTTTTATATTGAATCCAGCACAAATCACTTAATAATTTGATGAAATCAAGATTGTAAGAGGGGACTTGGCACCGGTTAAAATCCGTCGCGAGCGGTTTGAAAATCAGGGTATCCGGCAATACGCTATTTCATGATAACTCTTGACAAACCCACCAAATTTTGTCATAATGGCTACCAGTTTTAACCCAACAGAAAGGTAGGTGATGCTCTCCTAAAGTCCATTATTTTTAGTACGTTAACTCGCTACTGCAGAATTATTGCAGTGCTTTTTATTCCGCATCCTTTCTTTTTTCACTTTTTGTCGGGAGGTTTCGATGAAACAGGTTTTATCTCTTTTTTTCTGTCTGGCATTGATTTTAGGCGTCGCCTATATGCCGGAGGCGCACGCTGCTCGGGCTGTTATGTTGTATAAAGTTGACCGTGAGGGTAACATTGTGGATGCACAAGTTGGTGGGGAATGGGTCAATGTGACCTCACAAAAAGGCAATCTGCGGACACCTGCACCAGCGGATACCCAGTTAATTGAAGCCGATGTAAATTACTTTGGAACCGCGCATAGTAATTTTACAACCCCATTTGCTCCGCAGATTGATCGCAGTCCGGCGATGACTCTCGGTGGGGCGGTATATGAGGATATTTTAATGATTTATGAAGCGGAGGGGCTAGGTGACGGTGGAAATACCGCTGGCGATTTGCATTATGGTTATTATTCTGGGGATTTTACCTTCTGGGATGCCCAATCCTTGATCTCCGGACAGGACCCCATGCCAACGGGGATTCGCCGGAAATCAATGATGTTTGATGATAATGGGGTTGCCCATATTGTTTATGGCTACACAACAGTGCCGGGTGGTAGTGACCGTGCCAGTTTGAGCCTGATGTATGTCACATTTGATGTCGCATTTGGGCTGATCACCTATGAGGGGAATATTAACCCTGCTAATGAGCGCGGTTTATCCTATCCCATCGTTCGGGTGAACAGCGCCGGTGATGTCGTCGTCGCAAATATGGATTACGATGTTGATGGCGATTATTACTTCTCCTACAAGCCCGCCGGTTCTACTGACTGGGTATGGGAAGGTTTAGCAGTGAGTGACCCCAATGGTACGTTTGGTTGGGGTGTGGTCAATACGGCGGTTGACCCCGTTACTAATGATGTCTATATGCTGTGGCCCTCCGATATCAACGGTGACTTGTGTGCGGATATTGCTATTAAAAAATGGGATTATGCCGCTGAAGAGTGGGACCCGGCTGCCTTGGACGAAGGCTACACCTTGGCATTGGGGAATAGTGGTGTTATGATTGCCGATCAAGAAGGTGGTGGTGAGTATATTGCCAATTATGATTTCCTCTGCTTCCCGGATGCCATTGTGGATGAGTCCGGGATTATCCACTGTATCGTACAAGGAAACCCGCACGATTGGGGCCCAAATGATGACCAACCCGCTACACTAACAGCGTGGGGCATGATGGGAACCTCTGGTGCACTTTATTACACCCACACCGTGAATCCGCGTGACCCCAGCGAGTGGACGGAACCGATCCGGCTGCTCGACCCGGAAAACACCGGTCCGGATGGTTTCTGGGAAAAGAATATTGCCGCTATGGGCGGTTTGGCGATGGATGAAACTGGAACAATGTACGCGGTCATCGCTCAACCGGATAGTATGCACCACACCGAGCCCAATTCTGCCCAATTTACCTACCCCATGCACATCAAGATGCTTCACAAATATGTGGGTAC
>RFFQ01000012.1 GCA_003697105.1 Gemmatimonadota bacterium
AACCAAAACCATCATTTATCCCTCTCGGAGTGTGGACACATGAAAACATCCATCAAAATTGCCAGTGGTCAAGGATTTTGGGGAGACCTGCAAATAGCACCAATTAATCAAGTACGACGTGGGAAAATTGATTATTTAGTAATGGACTATTTGGCAGAAGTTACCATGTCCATTTTGCAGAAACAAAAATTACGTTACCCCGAAATGGGATACGCCCGAGACTTCCCGGAAACACTTCGTGAAATTTTACCTGACATTAAAGAAAAAGGCATCAAAATCATTTCCAATGCGGGCGGAGTCAACCCGGAAGCATGTCGAGATAAAGTCCTTGAAATTGCCAATGAACTCGGTATTCGGAATCTTAAAATCGGTCTTATTTTAGGTGACAACATTTTAGACCAGATTGACGACTTCATAGCTGCGGGGACAACCCTTAACCATATGGAAACAGGGGAACCACTGTCAATGGTACGGGATAAAATATTGTCTGCCAATGTGTATCTGGGAGCGTTTCCGATGGTAGAAGCGTTACAGCAAGGCGCCGACATCGTTATTGCCGGACGTGCTACCGATACCGGCTTAACCCTTGCCCCAATGATCTATGAATTTGGGTGGAAACCAACCGATTATGATAAACTTGCCGCAGGAACCGTGGCAGGGCACATCATGGAATGTGGTGCACAAGCCAGTGGTGGAAATTTCTTGGGAGATTGGCGCGCCGTCCCCAATATGCACGACATTGGATTCCCAATTGTAGAAGCCTACCCCGACGGAACATTTGAAGTAACCAAACATGAAAATATGGGTGGATTAGTCAACTCAGCTACCGTTAAAGAACAACTACTTTACGAAATTGGGGATCCAACAGCGTATATCACTCCTGATTGCATTGCTGATTTTACCACAATTCAATTAGACAATATTGCACCAAATCGCGTAAAAGTCACCGGAATCAAAGGTTATCCAGAAACACCGTACTATAAAGTATCGGCGGCGTATGCCGCGGGATTTTCTACAGCGGCAACACTGGTATACAGTTGGCCGGACGCTCTGGAAAAGGCCCAATACGCCTTCGATATTCTAAAAAAGCGATGCGATGCCCTTGGACTCCGGTTTGACGAAATTCATGCCGATTACATTGGCGCAAACGCCTGCCATTTGGACGTCGCCGATCCGCAAGATCAGTATAATGAAGTCATGTTGCGCGTAGCCGTAAAGAGCCAGTATAAAGAGGACATCGCCCGGTTCGGTCGGGAAATTGCCCCGTTAATTCTGACAGGTCCCCCGGCGGTTACCGGATTTGCCGGAGGACGACCCCGACCCTCCGAAGTGGTTGCCTATTGGCCAGCATTGATCGAAAAAACATTAATCAATCCGAAAGTAGATGTGAGGTAACTCAATGAAAACAGTATTCTTATACCAAATCGCACATGGTAGAAGCGGCGACAAAGGTGACGCCGTCAATGTGGGTATCATTGCGCGTAAGCCTGAATTTTATGAATTCATTGGACAAACCCTAACACCCGAACGTGTCAAATCCCATATGGGGCAAATGGTTGCTGGGGAGGTCATCCGGTATGACCTTCCCAATCTTCATGCGTACAATTTTATCTTGAATAACGCACTCGGTGGAGGGGGTACGATGTCCTTGCAATTGGATGCTCAAGGCAAAACATACGCCGCCGCTTTACTCAAAATGAAAGTGGAAGTTCCAGAGGAATGGGAAGTAATGCCGTGGCCTCAAAAAAGTGCCGAAAAGCAGTAAACCAGATGCAAAAAATCCTTGCGTAACGCAGGCGAATCATTTATTTTTCTCGTCCTTCAAATGATGTCTGCTTTACCGGCGTGGGCGGTTAGCTCAGATGGTTAGAGTACTTGCTTGACATGCAAGGGGTCACTGGTTCAATTCCAGTACCGCCCACCACTTTCATTAGAATACCTCCCCTATCCCACATGTTATGTGACCTCTTTTAATTTTTCCGGAGAAGCGTATGACGCGAAATAACAGCCTACTATATCTTAGTTTGGGAATTATTCTCTTATTTAGCGGTATAACCCATGCCGTCACCACCCATTTTTGGGAACAAAAAACATCCACAGACTTTGCCAAAGGTGTTACAGAACATCTCGCCATCACAAGTGATGGTGATGTCGTGCTCTCACCCCGGCTCAAAACAGTATCTAAGGAGTTATCCGAACTTTACATCTGGGCGCTGGTAGCCGATCAAAACGGAAATTTATATGCTGGAACCGGTAACGGCGGTAAAATATTTAAAATTACCCCAGATGGAAGGGTTTCGGTCTTCATGGATTCCCCCCAAGTGAGCATTTTATCATTGATATTTGATAAAAAAGGCAATTTATACGCTGGCACCAGCCCCGATGGACTCATCTATAAGATTGAGCCAAACGGGAACGCCACCACGTTTTATCAAACCGAACAACGTTATGTCTGGTCACTCGTCACCGATAACGATGGAAATGTGTATGCGGGCACCGGTACCCGCGGCAAAATATTTCGGATTCAGCCGGATGGTACCGGCGAAGAATGGTACGATGCCCGGGAAACCCATATTATGACCTTACTCTACCGGAATCAAACCCTATACGCGGGTGGCGCCGGATACGGACTGATTTATAAAATTGACGCGAATAAAAATGTGTTCGTCTTATATGACGCCCCAGAAGAAGAAATTCATACGCTCATCATGGACACCGCCGGAAACCTCTATGCCGGCAGTATTCCCATCAACTTCCTAGATGTACCGTCTGTTCCGGTAGAGCGGCGTGACCCCAATACAAACGGTGAGTCATCTGATTCCGGTACTACTGGCATCTCCTCTGGATTTTCGCTCTCCTCCAACCAGCAAAGTTCGGTGTACCGGATTACACCGGATGGAAATGTGGATCGTATTTGGAAGTGCCCAGAACCTTTAATCTTATCCATGTTGATCGATTCACAGGGTAATTTGCTGGTCGGTACAGGCAACAATGGAGCGTTATATCAGGTGAAATTGAATGATCATCGAAACTACATCCAGTTACTGAACTCATCCGACTCGCAATTATTGGCAATGGCAAAATCCCCCCGCAACGAGACTATCTACATTGCGACGGGGAATCTCGGACGGCTATATAAGTTAAGTGACACACTGGCAGGAGAAGGTATCTTAGAATCGGATGTCTATGATACTCAGTTTCACTCGCAATGGGGAGTTTTGAGCTGGGAAAGTGTGACTCCCGAACAAACCGGAATTCGCTTTGCCACCCGTAGTGGCAACACGGAAATCCCTGATGATACGTGGAGCGACTGGTCACCTGAATTCGACAAACCCAGTAAAATAACAAGCCCAGCCGCACGATTTATCCAGTGGCGCGCCACTTTAACCACACAGGATAGTACCATCTCACCGGATTTGTACGAGGTCTCCCTTGCATTTTTGCCAGAAAATATGCCACCGGTGATCTCCGCGATTTCAGTCTATACCGCCGGTGAGAATGTCGGTAGTGCCGATGATAATGAGGGAGCAACATCACCAGACGCGACGAATAAGAAAAATGGAAATACGCTCGATAATGGCAAAAGCACCGTGAAATGGAGTTGCACCGACCCCAACGAGGATGACCTCAGTTACACCCTCTATTTTCGCGGCAAGGGAGAATCAAACTGGAAAATACTGGCAAAAGATCAGACGAGTACCGAATACACCTGGAACACCGATACCTTCCCCGACGGTAAATACCAAATTAAAGTGGTTGCCACGGATAGCCTCGACAACCCCGCTACCTTGGCACACACAACTGAATTTATCAGCCGAGATTTCATCATTGATAATCATCCCCCAGTGGTTTCCAATTTAACAGCAACACCCGACCGGGGACGTACCGTCCGCATTGAAGCTACCGCGACAGATAGCATCAACCGGTTGGAAGAAGCGCATTATGCCCTTGATGGGGGAGAGTGGCAATTGATTTTCCCTACAGATCACATTCTCGATCAGCAAACCGAGTACTTTTCATTTGAATTCACCGGATTAGCCAAAGGCGAGCATCTCATCGTCCTGCGAGTCAAGGATGCGGCAGGCAATACCGGTACCCAAAAAACCGTTTTTACAGTTCGATAACTTCAACTCAGGAGGATGCATGATGCCAAAATGGATGATGGCACTTATCGGTATGTTCGTTATCGCCGGCTGGACCTCTCAAGCCTGCGCCCAGATGAATGTTGTTGGTATTGAAAAACAGATCAAATTGGGATTGAATTTCGCCAATATCGGCGGTGATGATGCAGACGATACCAGCACTAAAACCGGCTTGGTTGGCGGTTTTGGTGTAAAACTGAGTCTAGCCGGAATAATTGCGGTTCAATCGGAACTGCTTTATACCAAAAAAGGAGCAACGGTTGATACCGGCGCCGAAGAGATAGACGCGACTTACGATTATCTCGAAATCCCCGTAATGGGCAAAATAAACATGCCGGGTATTCCCAATTTTTATGCCGGTCCCGCACTCGGATTTAAACTAAACGCAGAAGCGGATGGCGACGATATTGGCGACACGGTAAAAAGTACGGATTTCAGCCTCGTTATCGGCAGTGATTATGGCGTACCAATTCCCACGATTGGACGAGCCATTTTAGACTTGCGTTATACCTTTGGATTGTCCTCCTTTGATGATTCTGGCGCCGATTTAGATACGAAACATCGTGTTTTCTCGGTAATGCTCGGCTTTGGCTTCTGATCCAGAACAAAAACAATCCGGCGATCAATAAAAAAAGCCGCATCACTCTTGGCGAGAATGATGCGGCATTTTTATACCGGTTCGCAACCAATCAACGGGGCTTGTAATCGGGACAAGTCACTGCATTCGGGCGTTCAGAACGAGTACAAACCGTGCCATAATCGTATTTACAGGTATCACATAGATACCGGCTACCGGTCGTTTTCAAATTTCGACCCCCACGCAATTGCCCCCGTTGTTTCTCCTGAATACCAATCATCAAATAATAAAATGACCGCAACACCAGTACACAGATAGCAAAAACCAAAAATACCAAAAATACCCGCAACATGGAACACTCCCGGATAGAACTCAAAACCCAGTTTCGATGTTCCATAATAAAACGATCCGCGGATAATCGCAATCCGAAATTAACGCACGGCAATTGCCTGAGGCCCATCTCCAACTAAAAATTCACCGGAAACCTCCCCCGTCGTCACATCCAAAATACCGACTTTATCTTCACCGAAAATATTGAAATAGACAAAGTCCCCACGCCCAATCATGGCGCCGCTATCTGCCAACGTGGTGAGGGGGTCATCCAGCCCGTGCAAAATCGTATTGGATACCGGATCGTAATTCAATATTCCAACACCAAACCCCGCCAAATACATGGAACCCTGATGGTACAAAATACCTCCCGGGGAACTCCCAATCGCAATCGAATCACTCACCGTATTTGTATTTAAATCGATAATGTCCACCTGCGCAAAAACTGCCGGATCACCAAAACCGTAATTCCCCGTGGCGAGAACGTGCAACTCATTTTCCCCATCCAATGCAAACGCTCCCGCATTGAGCGAGACCGGAATCGTTGCCGTCACCGTAAATGTGCCCAAATCGATTACCGAAACGGTTGCCGGATCGTAGGCATACGTCGTGAAGTCAAAACCGGAATTGGCACTGTACAACTTGCCGTCGTGGATTAGCAAATCTTGCGGGGATTTGCCTACATCTAAGGTACGCGTAACTTGATTTGTCTCCAAATGGATCTCCGCAATCTGGCTGGCGATAGTATTCGAGACATACCCAAAGCCCCGTGCCTCATCCAGCACAACATCCCACGGATTGGCATTTGCCCCCATATCGATCAACGCCACATCTTCCCGACTAATGAGATCGATCACTTGCACCGTGTTATCCAGAGAGTTGGTGACATACGCAGTCAACCCGTCTTCGGTCACCGCAATGGATTGGGGGGACTGACCAACGACAATCGCATCATTTTCAACCGTTCCGGTATCCAAATCAATCAGCGACAAGGTACCCGCAAGCCCATTTGCTACAATCAGCTCAAATTCCGGCATAACGGGTTCATTACCATCATCATCCTCATCACAACCCGTAATAACCAATAACGAAAAACTGAGGAAAAACACCAAACTAATACGACGTAACATCAACATAAACCCTCCTAAAATATGAATTGAAGTTCACCCAGCCACTCTCGACCGGGCATAGGAACATATTGAAAATCCGCATAATGTTGGTTGGTGAGATTGCGGCAGGTCAACGCGGAGCGCACCCGCTCACTCCATTGTAGGTCGAGCTTAACATGCCACAGGTCGTATCCAGCCAACCAATGAAAATTTGCGGCGTTAAGCGGTCGCCGTCCGACACCATTATAATCAAGGGTCAAGGTGTGATTTTGGACCAACAATTGCACCTGACCACTGCTAAGATGTTGCGGACGACGAACGAGAATTTTACCATGAGTCGTCCGTTCGCCACTGCGATTCCGTGGATCGAGATAGGTATAATTCCCTGAGATCACCAACGAGACCAATGGCGCCAACCGTTGTTGCCAATAGAACTGGGTCTCAATACCCCGAATCTCCGCCCGTGCCAGATTGGAAGGTCGCCAAATACCGGCACCGGTATTTGACCACTGAATCCACTGGTCAATCCGATTCTGAAATAGACCCACTTCCAGCCGCAAATTTGATGTGAGATAAGCGATCACCCCACCATCCAGATTGAGGGCACGTTCCGGCTGAAGATTGGGATTGCCCTGTGCCAAACCGCTCTGTGTCCAAAATAGGTCGTCAAAATCCGGCAACTTGACCGCCCGCTCGATCTGGAATCGCCCCAACAGCCATACCCATCCCAATTGGCGGCGCATACCAAATTGGGGAGACCATTGCACCGGATATTCTGGTGTTAAAACGGTTCGGAGCGCCCCCAGCATCTTAATGCCCGCCCACGAATGCCGGTATTCAAAGAAGACCGCCGCCGAAGCTCGTGCTGGGTCACCGTCCGTGGTGCTCTTTAATTGGTCCCATTGGCTATTTATCCCGGCGAAGAGCGCTATAGAATCGGAAAATTGCACGGACTGCTCAAGTCCCACTTCCCACCGCAAATGATCATGTTGAAATTTGGGTGCGTCTGACTGTTTGCGGTAGGTAGATAACTGCCGTCCTACGCTCATGACCCCATTTAGTTGGGAGAACATCACAACCGGGATATTATCGTCCCATACGGTCGATAATTGCGCAGATTGATGCTCTGTGATACTCCGGGCAAGCGGTGTCGGAAAAGTAACCGTTCCCGGAGAGCCGCGTTCCGCATGGGAGACCGTCAATTGCAATTTGGTATGGTCTGTCCCCAATGAAAGGTGAACATTACCGGTTGTAAACGCACTATTTTGGAGATCAAAATCGGACTCCGCAGGACGCGCATCACCCTGTGTCACCTGCCCGGACAATTGCATATCCAGCAGATCAAATTCGTGCTGATACTCCAGATAGACACCCAGTTGCTGGAGATTTCCGGTCTGAAGCGTGAATCGAGTTTGGGGCTTTCCTCGCTGGGTAATCAAGTTGATCACGCCTCCCAAAGCACCGGCACCCCACCGGGCGGCACCCCCACTACGAATAATTTGCACCGCCGCAATGCGATTCAAAGAGAGATTACTCAGGTCTGCCGAACCACTCCGAATCGAGTTCAATTTGCGCCCATCCATGAGTACTAGCACATGGTCTGTCGCCGAACCCCGAATGGAAATTAATTGGGTTTCACCGCCGTATTGCTGCACATACACCCCCGGCACCGTCTGGAAAATATGAGCAAGGGAAATGGCCGGTAATGTTTGTATCTGTCCGGCAGTAATCGTGGTCGTAGTCGTTATCTGGTGATCATTAAAGATCACCATCCGCTCTCCGGCAACATCGACTGGCGGCAAATGGTAAATCTGTGTCGAATCTGCCGCAAAAGCGGCAACTGGAAGACGGCACCACACCAACCCTAACACTAAACAGAAGTATCTCATGATAAACCCAATAAAAAAATCCCAACCCTCACCGGAGAGTTGGGAACTCAATCCTTTTTAAACGGAAAAATTCCCATCCTTGCACCCCGAAGGATCGTCTGAATGACGGGTAGGCAGGTCTTCTGACTTTCGCATCCACCTTCCTCAATCCCTTCCTCCGAAAAGTGGTGTTGATTGAGGTCGTCCGCGATTACAGCAGCGGGGGCTGTTCCGGATTTGCACCGGATTCCCTATTCTCCCGCAGAGCGGGCACCTAGCCGACGTGTGATATACATTTTGTAAAAGAACACGGGGCAATTTACGTGAAATCACCCCGAGGGTCAAGTCCATTTTTAGAAAAAACGCCATTTCTAAGATGAGAAGGGGTCATCGTGGAATGGCGTTTTAGCGGTTTACGGGCTTATTTTATACCGATACCATAATACTCAAAGCCTTGTTTGCGTAACTCATCCCGATTCAGGATATTCCGCCCATCAAAGATAAGCTTTCGCTTTAATAAACTCGCCATCTGCTCATAATCGGGATAGCGGAACTCACGCCACTCGGTTAAGAGGAGCAGACAATCCGCACCTGTTAAAACCTCATACGGGTCGGCGGCATATTCCAGTTTATCACCCATAATCAATTTGGCATTTTCCATCGCTTGGGGGTCATAGCCTTTGATGTGGCAGCCCGCTTCATAAAATTTATCAACTAACACAATTGAGGGAGCTTCCCGCATATCATCGGTTTCCGGTTTAAACGAAAGTCCCCAGAGGGCAATCGTTTTCCCCTTGAGGTTACCCTCAAAATACCGGGACACTTTATGGAACAGCACCAATTTTTGGTCCGCGTTGACCGCCTCCACCGCATTCAGAATCCGTAAGTCATAGCCATGTTCTTTGCCGGTTTTGATAAGCGCTTTGACATCCTTGGGGAAACATGACCCCCCATACCCAATACCCGGATATAAAAATTTGGGACCGATACGCGGGTCGCTGCCGATACCTTTCCGCACTTTATTGACATCCGCCCCGAGCAATTCACACAGATTGGCAATATCGTTCATAAAACTAATCCGCGTGGCAAGCATGGCATTGGCGGCATATTTGGTCATTTCCGCTGAGGGAATATCCATAAAAATAAGGGGATGCCCATTCAGAATAAACGGTTTATAGAGTCGCTCCATAATTTGTTGGGCTTTATCCGTATCGACCCCCACCACAATGCGGTCGGGCTTGAGAAAATCGTCTATCGCCGCGCCCTCCTTCAAAAATTCAGGATTGGACGCCACATCAAAAGTTAGGTCACTCTGGCGAGCGTCCAATTCATGTTGTACCGCCTGACGTACTTTTTCTGCGGTACCAACGGGCACCGTACTTTTGGTGACGACTACCAGATAATTTTGCATATATTTACCGATATTTTTAGCGACAGCCACTACATGTTGTAAATCGGCACTCCCATCTTCATCGGGTGGTGTCCCTACAGCGATAAAAGCGACTTCCACATCCTTCACACTCTGCTCAATATCGGTTGAAAAATGAATCCGTCCTTTTTCCATATTTCGGATCAGTAATTCTTCCAGCCCCGGTTCGTAAATTGGTGAAATTCCTTTTTTTAGATTATCAATTTTACGCTGATCTACATCCATGCAGACCACATCAATACCAATTTCAGCAAAACAGACTCCGGTCACCAGCCCAACATAGCCAGTACCGACCACTAAAATTTTCATTCGTAAACCTCCTTAGAACTAAAATTCATAAAGGTTAGTTGTGAACAAACAAAACAAACGTGAGACGGTATCCACACCGTTCCTTCCAACACCGTAAATGGGTTGGAATAAGTGAATTAACCCTTAGGGATTTAATTCTCCTAAGGGTTTTCTCCTCAATAACTGCCCACTATCACTCAAATATGGCAAAGCTATGGGATATTAATCCAGATATGCGACAACAGCTCGCACAAAATAGTGCTCATTGGGATAGAGCGCCCATGTCGAACCGTTGAAATCCCAAGATCGTTGGGTAGAAGAATCCAAATCCGACCCTAGAGCGGGGCAATCATCGGTCAACCATTGAAAAGCAACGATAAAATCCCCATCAACGGTCAGATTTTGGTCACTAAAATCGACTTCAATCCATCCGGCGGCTACCGGTTCTACGTTGACTGCCGTTCCGAGTTGAGCACCCGGAGACCCTCCTGTAAATTCGTAAATTTTGGCGGAAAACGTGTTATTGGAATCCGCACCACAAATATCTTTGATATAAAATTTTGCGGACATCAATTGTGCTGGTGCCGGTGCGGTAAGACGAATACCCGAAACAAAACCGGCATCCACCAGCCGTCCCACGCCTTGTCCCGTGCCCCAACCGGTTTCTGGATCGCCATCATCATAAAATAATTCGGTTGGTAATTCACTAATCTGTTCAATAGAGATCAGTTCACTCTCATCCAACAGAGTATCATCAGTATCTTTCAACTGTACTTGAAAGGTATTGATAGCATCGGTTGCCAACGTGACGGTTGTCTGACCGGTATGAAATCCATTTTCAGCACCGCTTTCCATCGACTGGCTTCTCCCGTTAAACAGCAAATCAAATTGTCCAATTTCTGTGGTCAATGGGATATTGGATGTGGCTTTGACATCCACTTCCGTAGCGGTCGTTATTTCACCATTTTCAATCTCATTCGTGGTATCCGCCGCATACAAGGTCAATGTGACCTGTGGTGTGGTACTGCCTCCCCCACCGCCAGACCCATCCGTAACATAGATTGCTACTTCACCGGTAGAAACACGGGTGGTATCTTCCTGTAGCCGCACACGCACAGTCACTACATCCGTACCGGGGATGCTGGGGGCAGTGTAATTGGTTATCGCTGCCGTTGGATTCTGAATTTGACCTCCCCCTTCAGACGCCGTCCAAAGGTACTCCAGCGGGTAATTATTCACGTTAGTAACTTGCACCCGCAATTGGGAGGTACCATTTGGTTCCACAATGGGCGGCACGGCGACAACGGTCGTAATAACAACCCCTTCCGGGCCTGGGGGTCCATCGGGTCCCTGTTCACCCGTACAACTAAAAAACAGCAGACCAGCTAAAACCCCTACCACCACTCCCATCAAAACTGAAAAATGACGCATCTGACTCCTCCGGTCATAAATAAAAATGGACAGTTCAATTCATGGCACAACTAAGGGCTATTTAGGCAGAAAGTCAAGAGCTTTCTACTTGACAATCTACGAGAAAAAACCGTAGAATGTGCCATCTTATTCACTTTAAATATTTAGAGGTTGGTCATGATTTTAGAGACTTTTGTTGTTACCCCGTTTCAGGAAAACACCTATCTAGTCGCAAGTGAAAGTACTCGAAATGCAATCATTATCGATCCGGGTGGAGACGCTGACATGCTAATCCGGGCGATTGAAGCAGGTAACTATCACGTACAGCGGATCATCAACACCCACGGTCACATAGATCATGTGGGAGCGGTACAAGCACTGAAAGACCGGTTTGATGTCCCCTTTTGCCTACACCGCGCGGATCAATTTTTACTGGATCATCTCCCGCAAATTGCCGAGATGTACGGGATACCGATCAGCGGTGTACCCGAAATCGATCACTACTTGAATCCCGGGGAAAATATCACTCTTGATGAAATTGAATTTGAAGTCCGTTTTACTCCCGGGCACTCTCCCGGCAGTGTCTCACTCGTAACCAATCAAAACATCGTGTTCAGTGGAGATGCGCTCTTTGCCGGTTCGATTGGCCGCACGGACTTACCCGGCGGCGATCACGCGACCCTGATCACATCGATCCAAACCCAATTGCTGAGCTTGCCCGATGAATTTCAGGTCTATTCAGGGCATGGACCCGTGACAACCATCGGACAAGAGCGGCGTTTCAACCCGTTTCTACAAAGTGTGTAACGCAAGCACCACAGGTCAAGCGAAATCCACATTAAATCCGTTTGTAACCGCTGATTTTTGGCGGTTAACCGCATTAACGCGGGAATCATGCCTAATAATAAAATTCACCTCAAGTTCAATATCGCCTCGCCCTATCTTCCCTGCATAACGGTTATAGCATCACGGAAGTTGCCGAGAACGTGTTGCCTGACTCCCGCTTATACCCGTGCGGGAGTTTTCCACGAAAAATCAAAAAAAATATAGAATGCGGTGCTTCGATGGCTTGTGCAGTTGTACCCGCAACATGTCTATTGGAGAGATGCCTCACTGGTAAACGTGCGGATCCAGCTCTGAAAAGCGGATGTACCGAACATGGGACGGCAAAAGATTGGGCAGGATGTGGGATTTATCGTCCCGATGAGGATTATGGCCGGCGTTTCGGGGAAAAACCCGCGTCACCAAACATCTTACGGGCAATTACCAACGCCGTTTGGGGGATGTTGGACAAACACAAGACCCACTTCATGGATAATTTGAACGAAACAGACGATGACGGCTTGACCGGCTATTTGTAGTGATATAACATCAAATAAACAATCACACCCGAGACAGAAACAAACATCCAGACCGGAAAAATCCAGCGGGCAAGGCGGCGGTGCTTCTCAAATTGCTGGCGCCAGGCATGCCACACCAGTACCAAAATGAAGGGGGTCATCAATGCCGCCAAAATGACATGCGGAATTAGGATTGAAAAATAGAGTGGGCGCGTCCAGTCGTAGTGTGGATATTTGACGGATCCGACAAAATAGTGATAAATCAAATACGAGGTCAAAAACAAGGCAGACGAAATCAACGCCGCGATCATTAATTTTTGGTGTGTTTCGCGATTCCCCCGCCGGATATGAAGGTATCCGAAGGTGAGCAAAACGGCACTGACGGTGTTCAAGGTGGCATTGAGCGTGGGTAAAGTAGTGATAGACATGCTACAACCTTTTCAACAAAGCGTGAATATCTGCCCGAAGTTGGCGCAAACGGTCGGTATCAAAACTGTTGTAGTACCCCCGAATCAGGCCCGCCGCATCCACCAGCACAAATTTACTACTATGCCCCATCGGTAGATTCTCTGCCGGTAGAAAAAATCCCTTTTCACTTAAATCGATCACCTTTTGCACGTTTTCTTCCCGCAAAAAGCGCCACCGGTTATCCGTCACCCCGTGTTCCTTTGCATATTCCTGCAACACGTGGAGCGAATCCCGCGCGGGATCAACCGAAATCGAGACAAATTGCACTAACGGTTGGTCGGCATACGCTTCATAGAGTTCCGCCATCCGGGCACTCATGGTTGGGCAGACACCCGGGCAATTCGTAAAAATAAAATCTACCACACTAATTTTCCCCGTGAGGTCGTCCCGTCCAAACGGCTCACTGTTTTGGTCTATGAATTCAAACGCCGGAACTTCTCCATATACGTCTAATGAGGTTTGCTGCGATTGGACGTAGGCAAAGATAAATAACCCTCCACCAAGACCGATCATCAGAAAAAAGACGCCTAAAAAGACTTTTATACTGCCTCGCGTTGAATTTAGCATAAATAAAATACACCTCCTCTAAAACAAAAAGCGACCCCTTTACGAAAGAGCCGCCTTTTTTGCCAATCCGAATCACGTCCAATAGAGGTTAATGTCCTTCTGCTGGAGTTTCTTCCGGTGAATGTCCGGCAGTGGAATCCATACCGGCAGGTTGGGTTGAATCGATGGTCGTATCATGCGGTACAGCATCCGTCCCAGCATGTGTGGTATCCTCGTGTTCAGTTGTCGCGGTAGAGCCATGTTCACCCGTCGTTCCGTGCCCGTCGCCGTGCCCAAATTTTGCCGCCCGGATATCTAAGGAATCATAAAATGCGGCTTGAGTTTGAATGGGTCCGGCTTTGGCATCATCTAGGTCACCGCGCCGCATGGTATCATACATCGTGAGAGTGATAAAAACCCCCACAAAAAGCACCCCTAAGATAAACACAAACATATACATTTTGTTATCATAATAGAGATGCATAAAAAAGAGTCCCACCAAGGTAGCTTTTACGGTTGCCACCGCCATCGCTATGACTAAATTGAGTGGTCCAAAATCAAACGTAGAAACCCAAACCGTAATACCGGTGAGAACAATCAATGCCAAAAAAACGTTGACGAAAACCCACAGTGGAATGTGATGTTCGTGCGTATGTTGACTCATTGCGTTACCCTATCAAATAGAAAAGCGGAAAGAGAAAAATCCAAACCATATCAACCAAGTGCCAAAATAACCCGACCATCTCAACCGGCACATAGTATTCCGACGAGAATCGACCCTTCAATGTGCCGATCATCACCCAGGTAATTAAGCCCATCCCGATCAAGACGTGCACCCCATGCAGACCGGTCATGGCGAAGTAAATTCCAAAAAAGAGATGGGGATTCGTCCCTTCAAGACCGTCATAAAAATAGAAATGCCCGGGTAATTGACCCACATGAATCTTGTGCGAATACTCAAAATACTTGATGACCATGAAAGTGGCGGCAAACAAAAGTGTCAGGGCTAAGTTAATCACCGTTCCGGTGCGATTATTCCGCTGAATACAGTAAATCGCATATACAACCGTAAAGGAACTGGCGATCAGCACAATCGTGTTAATGGTCCCCAGCCGCAAATCCAACACTTTATGAGCATCGTGGAACATCTCGGGGAACCAGGCCCGAAAGACGGCGTAGGCGCAGAATAGCCCTCCAAATGTTAGGATTTCCGTCGCTAAGAAAATCCACATCCCTAACTTTGCCGATTCTTTCTGTTGCTCGATATCAGAAAAATGATGCGCTAAATATTCAGGATGAGAAGCATCCTGGGCAACTGTAGACATAATAGTTTTCTACCTCAATAGGTTAAACGCTAACAGGTTCTTCTTTATACACTTTTTCGCCGTGTTCGTTGACCAACACGGTATCATAATCATAAAAACCATGTGTCATCTCAGGGACGGTTTCAAAATTATGATGAGGTGGTGGAGAAGTCGTTGACCATTCCCATGATAACGCTCCC
Organism: Gemmatimonadota bacterium; assembly: GCA_003697105.1. Lineage (GTDB taxonomy): Bacteria > 4572-55 > 4572-55 > J002 > J002 > J002. The sequence goes on from RFFQ01000012.1 coordinate 15,012, forward strand.
CACGGATTATTGCCGGCAATCTTCCCTTTGAAGAGCGACCCGACCAGATAAAACGCCATAATCAAAAATCCAAGCCCCAGCACCCATGACCCAATCGAGGAAAAACCATGTAAGGGTTGGTATTGATCCAGATACGTATAATAGCGTCGCGGCATCCCTTGCGAACCCAAGACAAACTGGGTAAAAAAGGTCATATTGAACCCAACAAAGATTAAAAATGCCGCAATTGCCGCCCAGAATTCGCTATACATCCGTCCCCAGATTTTGGGCCACCAATAGTGAACACCTGCCAGAAACGCCATGACGGTGCCCCCCATCATCACATAATGGAAATGTGCCACCACAAAATAGGTATCATGCAGGTGAACATCCACCGATAACGCTCCCAAGAAAATCCCTGTGAAACCGCCAATACAGAATAGAAACAGAAACGACAACGTATAAAGCATCGGCGCTTCTAAGCTGATATTCCCTTTGTACATCGTCGTGACCCAGTTAAACACTTTGATGCCGGAAGGAATCCCCACAAAGAAGGTCAAAAAGGAGAAGATCATCGCCGCTAATTCCGATTGGCCACTGGTAAACATGTGGTGACCCCACACCAAAAAACTGACAAAGGCAATCCCCAGACTGGAAAACGCAATAAACTTATACCCAAAGATTTTTTTATGGGAAAAGACCGAAACCGTTTCGCTGATAATCCCCATACCGGGCAAGATCATGATGTACACCGCCGGATGGGAATAGAACCAGAAAAAGTGTTGATAGAGTACCGGGTCACCCCCTAATGCCGGGTCAAAAATGCCAATACCCAAAGTCCGCTCCAGAATGAGCAGTAAAAGTGTGATGGCTAAAACCGGCGTAGCCAAAATCTGAATAATTGCCGTTGCATACAATCCCCAGACGAACAGCGGTAATTTGAACCACGTCAAACCGGGGGCACGCAACTTGTGCACCGTCACGATGAAGTTCAGACCGGTCAAAATAGAGGAAAACCCCAGCACAAACACACCGGACGTCATCGAAACGACCGAGGTCGTCGTTGACGTGCTATAAGGGGTATAAAATGTCCATCCGGTATCTACCGCGCCGGTCACAATCGAATAAATACAAAAGATAGACCCCACCACATAAATGTAGAAACTGGCTAAATTCAAACGGGGGAATGCCACATCCTTTGCCCCCAGCATCAACGGCAGGACAAAATTACCCAGCGCCGCCGGAATAGAGGGGATAATAAACAGAAAGATCATGATCGCGCCGTGCAGCGTAAACATCTGGTTGTAAGTATCCCCACTCTGGAAGAAATCCCCTTGCGGCGTGAGGAGTTCCAACCGGATCAGCATCGCCAAAATACCCCCGATGGTAAAGAAAAACATAATCGCGAAAAAGTACATCAAACCAATTCGCTTATGGTCGAGGGTAAACAACCACGATTTTAGCCCAGGCGGGTCATTTAAATAATGTTTTTGGGGAAATGTTGCTGTAGCCGTCGACATATAAACACTCCTTAAGTCGCGTTATTTCAGAGTTTTAAGGTAAGCAATAATAGCATCAATATGACGGTCTTTCAAAATCCCTTGATATGTCGGCATAATGGGTTGAAAACCCGCAACCACTTTGGCATTGGGATTGAGGATCGATTCCCGAATGTAATTTTCATCAATCGTGAGGGAGGAACCATCGGCAAAATGCTCTGTTTTGCCCCAAATGCCTTTGAAGCTTGGACCATTCATCGGTGTTCCATCTATAGAATGGCAGGTGACACACGCTTTGCTTTTGTAAAGCCGTTCACCCATTTCGTGCAAGGCGATTGTGGTATCAAAATCAGCGGCTTCCAACCATTTTTGATAATCCAATTCGGATAAAATTTTAACTTTGCCGATCATCTCGGAGTGTTTTGTACCGCAATATTCCGTACAAAACAGATTGTACTCTCCGGTTTCGGTCGCTTCAAACCACGCCTTCGTATATCGATTAGGCAGTACATCCATTTTTACACGAAAGTCGGGCACATAAAAGCTATGAATCACATCTTTGGAGGACATAAGCAGTTCCACCGGCTTATTGACCGGAGCGACAATCTCGTTGACACTACTGGCACCACTCGGGTAATCAAATGACCAGAACCATTTTTGCCCGGTTACTTTAATCTGCAAAGCATCCTTGGGGGCAACATGCATCTTCAGAAAGCCATTAAAACCCCAAAAGAAAATCACAAATACCAGAATCGTCGGAATAACTGTCCATGTTACTTCCATGACATTACTATGTGAAAAGCCGGAAGTGAATTGCCGAGTGCCACCTCGCCGGCGATACCGGAAGACAAAAAACGCGGTTAATCCGATGACTAAAATAAAGAGAACCACCGAAGCGTAATATACAAAATAAAAAATTGAATCGACTTCTCCGGCGACAGTCGAACTTGCCGGCGGTAACCAAAACGATCCACCATTACCCATACTAAACAGTCTCCTTCACCCGTTCAGACCGCCCGGAATGCGGACGCCGAACGTGCTCTTTTACCCAGAACGAGCTTAAAAACACGGTTAAAACAATAATTGTCAAAATACCCCCTAAACGCATGACATTGCTTGCTAAAACAACATACCCTTTTGCGTCGGGGTCATAGTGAAAACAGGATAAAATCAACTTATCAATCGTATTCCCAATTTTGCCTTCGGAGGCTTCCAGTAGAGCCAACCGAACATCTTGCGTGTTAAAGGTCAACCCGTACAAATAGCGGGTAATTTTACCTTCTGGTGATAAAAAGGTCAATACTGCCGGATGCGCATATTGGTCATTGGTTTTATCATAATAATATTGGTAACCCACAGCACTTGCCAGCGCATCAATGTTGGCGGCGGTACCTACCAGAAATGCCCACCCTTCTTCGGGAACCGATTTGCCCAAACTTTCTAAATACATCTTTTTCTTTGCGGCGGCAAGCTGGGCGGTTTCACGCGGGTCAATACTGACGGTCACCCACTGAAAATCTTCACCGGGGATAAGATGGAGCGGTTTTATCGCCTCCACGGCACCGTTCAAAATCAGGGAGCAGAGCATCGGACAGCGATAATAATTCAACGTGAGCAAAACCGGTTTATCAGCGGTAAAATATTGGGCGAGCGTAACAGCTTGCCCCGTGTCATCGGTAAAGACTAAATCCAGAGGGATAGACTCTCCAAGATGCTCTTCCACATCAATCCCTTGCAACTCGGAAGGCTGGTCGAGAATGAGTTGTGCGGAAAGCGATGCGGCACCACCAAGCACAAAAACCAGCATGAAAATAAGGCGTCGTAATGCCATGAAAATTATCTCAACGTCCTTCCATCTGAGATTCAAACGCTCGCTCCGCCATGAGCTTCATAGCCCGATCAATGGGAATCCGGTAAACACCGGCGGAATCATCCAAAACGGCGTAGGTGGTCAACACATCATCCTCATGAGCACGGAGATCGCGGTAATCCGCCGCTTCCGGCTGGAGAACAACGTCTTTAATCCGCTTTTCCGCCGTAAAGGTGAACCAGTTATCCAACCCCACCAGAAACCCAATGATGATAGCAATGATAATCAAGGTCACTACTATCATTTGGAGCAAATTTACATCTTTCTTTTCATATCCGGCATGATGCGTTACATCACTCATTGGCGACTCCCTTAATGATTAACAAAACGAATCGATTCATCCAGTTTCGGGTCATCGATGGGAATAACCGGATGTGCCGCCAGCGTGCGCCAGAACCACCAGATAAAAATCCCACCAATTCCAAACAGCGTCGAGGCATCCATCCACGACAGATGAACGGTTTCATGGTGCAAATTCGGCAATACCAGCCAATACATATCGACCCAATGGAAGATCAACATCCAGAATGCCATAACGCCCAGAAAGGGCAGGGTACGTTTCGATTTTCGGGGCATTAATAAGACAAACGGGATAACAAAGTGCCCCAAGACTAAACCGAGACTGATCATCTTCCAACTGCCGGGCCACCGGTGCGCAAACCAAACGGTTTCCTCTGGGATATTGCCATACCAGATGAGGAAATACTGCGAATATGCCATATATGCCCAAAACACTAAAAAGGCAAACATGAGTTTTCCGAGATCATGATAATGCTCGACCGTAATAATCTCTTTAAGTTTACCGGTTTTTCGCAAAGAAAGCGAAACCAAAATGATTAGCGCCAATACGGAAACCAGCGCCCCGGAAAACACATATACCCCAAAAATAGTGGAGTACCAATGCGGATCGAGTGACATCAACCAATCAAACGAAGCAAACGTGATGGAGAGCGCAAACAGAACCATACCCGGCGCACTGATGGCCATCATTCGTCCCGTTAACTCCGGGTGATGCTTATCATCTTGTTTCAGAGATAACCGGTATAATAGAAATGCCAGTACCGCCCAAATCGCAAAATAGGCAAATGCGCGAATCAAAAAGAAAGGAACGTTCAAATAACCGACTTTTTCCTGCAACAAAGCATCATGGGCGACCGCATCCGCATGGCTCCAATGATATAATTCAGACAACCCTCCCATAAAGGCAATCGGCAAAAAGAAAATCACCATAAGGGGTAAGGTCACCATAATGCTTTCAAAGATGCGCCGGACGACCACACTCCAAATGGGGTGCAACAAGTGGTGAATCAAGGTAAAAAACAAACCACCCAAACCAATGGTTGTCCAGAAGACAAAGGCAACGAGATAGGAATGAAAAAACTGCGTTTTATCCATCGTAAAACCGATGCCACTGGCTACCAGCCCGATAACACCGATCACCAACGCGATCATGCCCAGTTTACCCGCATCCGTCAGACGAAAGGTTTGATCATCTAATTTCATAAAATCACGTCTCTCTATAATAGCACTATTGGGATAATTGGTCCAACACCTCAGAGGGAACTTCGGCGGAAGTCGCATTCTGACTAAACTGCAACGCCCGAACGTAATTTACAATATGCCAGCGGTCTTCTACACGAATTTGATGCCGGTACATGGGCATGTTCCGAATCCCGTTGGTAATGACATCAAAAATATGCCCATCTTGGCCATTTAAACCACCCCGCCGCAACCGGTCTTGATGAAAAGAAGGCGGTGGAACATAACCAGCATCCATGGTTCGCAATACCACAATACCCCGTCCATCACCTACCCGGCTATGGCACGGCGCACAGTAAATATTGTACTGTTCCTGTCCGCGCGCTAATGATTGCTCTGTTGGCGGAATGGGGGATATAACGACCAGACTATCCCGGGCATCACGCCCCCGATACAGCTTGGAATCTTCCGCTAAAAAGCCTTGCGCAACGGTACCGGCTACCGGCGGACGCATGGTCGCTTTATCCACAAAAAACTGACTTTCCGATTGCGGATTATACCGCTGAGTTTGGAACATATTGTGTTGTAATTTAATGGGTGACTTTTTTGACGGAGCGCCGCGATAACAGCCGATCAGGCTCACCCCGATTAGCACCACAACAAGCCCTGGTATCAATCGCATGTAATCACCTCCACATTCGTACCCCCGATCAACTCCAGAAAAGCGGAGGTCTGCTCCACATTGAATTTACGGTCTGTCGCTTCGATGCTCACTAAAAAACCATCATCCGTCACCTTTTTGAATTGCTCGGACTCAAAAAGCGGATGATGCCAACGGGGTAAACCATTAAGCGCCATCATCCCAAAGGTCGAAACAAACGCAGAGGTCAACACGGCCACCGCAAATGTCACGGGCAGATATGCCTGATAACTCACAAATGGCTTTCCTGAAATAACAAATTGATAATCAACCCCGTTTGTCCACCATTGCATTCCTGCACCAGCGAGAGTCGCAATAACGGCAATACCACCGACAATCCACCCCAACGGGGACCGCCGTTCGCCCATCGCCTGATCCATCCCGTGAATGGGGAATGGGGAATGGCAATCAAACTTTTTATAACCCTCATCGCGCACCCGCTCGGCGGCTTTCAACAAGGCGGCGGGGTCTTCAAATTGAGCAATAACTCCAGCTACGCGCTCACTCATGTTTTCATACTCCACTGATTAATGCGTGTCGTGATGATGCGGATCGGCTTGAGGCAAAACGCCTTTCACTTCCGCCATCGCAATGACCGGCAGAAAACGCACGAACAACAAGAACAACGTTAAAAAGAGTCCAAAGGTACCAATAAACGTCGTAACATCAAAAATCGTTGGACGGTAGTAATCCCAACTGGAAGGCAAGAAGTCACGGGACAACGAGGTAATCACAATCACAAAACGCTCAAACCACATCCCGATGTTGATAAAAATAGATGCCACAAACATCACAGGAATACTACGACGTAACTTCTTAAACCAAAAGAGTTGGGGTACCAGCACGTTACAAGAGATCATGCTCCAATACGCCCACCAATAGGGACCAAATGCCCGGTTGATAAACGCAAACCGTTCAAATTCATTACCGCTGTACCACGCAATAAAAAACTCGCAACCATAGGCATAACCAACCATCATACCGGTGAGGAGCATAATCTTATTCATATTCTCAAGGTGGCGAATCGTGATATAATCCTCTAGCCCGAAAATCTTGCGGGTAATAATACCGAGCGTCATCACCATCGCAAAGCCCGAAAAAATAGCGCCGGCAACAAAATAGGGTGGAAAGATCGTCGTATGCCAACCCGGAATGATACTCACCGCAAAGTCCGTACTCACGATACTGTGAACGGAGAGCACCAACGGCGTGGATAGCCCTGCCAAAAGCAAATATGCCAATTCATAGTGCTTCCACTGCTTGTTCCCGCCGCGCCAACCTAACGCAAAAATACCAAACAGCACCTTGCGAATTTTAGTGGTTGCCCGGTCTCGCAACGTGGCTAAATCTGGGATCAAGCCCACATACCAGAACAGACACGACACCGTAAAATACGTCCCGACAGCAAATGCATCCCATAACAGCGGGCTACGGAAGTTGGGCCACATGGAAAGGTATTGCGTCGGATAGGGAAAGATCCAATAAATCAACCAGATACGCCCCACGTGAATCGCCGGGAAAAGACCCGCACAAATCACCGCAAAAAGCGTCATGGCTTCCGCAAAACGATTGATGGATGTTCGCCACTTCTGGCGTAATAAAAAGAGAATCGCTGAAATCAGCGTTCCGGCGTGCCCGATACCAACCCAGAAGACGAAGTTGACAATCGCCCAGCCCCAGCCATTCGGATTTTGCAAACCCCAGATGCCCAAACCTTCCCACAATAGGTAACCAACGGAGCCTAACAGCAATAACACAATGGAACTGGATAAACCGATCGCAATAAACCAGAGCGGAGGTGTCTTACCTTCGATTAAGGAACTGATCTTCTCCGAGACATCATGAAACGTCGGATTGCCCTGAATCAGCGGCGCATCAACATGCGTTTTTTCAGCAGTTACAGCGTCCATAAATCATTACACCACGTTTATAGTGAATAGTATCAATGAGTTATCCTAAAAAATCAGTGATGACTCCCACCGGAGTGATCATCATCCGTGGTTGGTGGTACCGCCACCGGTTCTAATTCCGGATTGGGGTTACGCACCTTCGCCAAATACGAAGTGCGTGGTTTAATATTGAGTTCAGCCAGCATCTCGTAATCCCGGTTGATCGCCTTCATCTGGGTGACCTGACTTTGCGGGTCGTTAATATTCCCAAACGTGATCGCTTGTGTCGGGCATGCCTGCTGGCAGGCACTAACCACTTCGCCATCATGAATATGCTGGTCGGGGCGGGTACCATTCCGAAATTCATTTTTAACTTTAATCCGCGTATAATTAATTCGTTGCGTACAGTACGTACATTTTTCCATTACGCCGCGAAAACGTACCGTCACATCGGGGTTCATCCCCATTTTCACAATTTCAGGTGTCGCTTTGGTATAGTTGAAAAAGTTAAACCGACGAACTTTATAGGGGCAGTTATCCAAACAATACCGCGTACCGACACAGCGGTTATACACCATCACATTCAAACCTTCTTTATCATGCATGGTCGCCGCAAACGGGCACACTTGTTCACAAGGTGCATTTTCGCAATGATGGCATGCGACCGGCTGGTACACCATCTCCGCGTCATCCGGCTTTTCCGGATTACCGGTAAAATAGCGGTCAATCCGAATCCAATGCATCTCACGACCGCGCCGAACTTCGGTCTTGCCCACAACCGGGATGTTATTTTCACTTTGACACGCAATGGTACACGCATTACATCCGACACAGGCGTTCAAATCGATCACCATTCCCCACTGATACCCTTCGTCATAGCTGGGTTCTTTCCAGAGAGACTTGGCGATCTGCCGATCATGTTCTTTAATACGTTTGATTTGGTCTGGATGATGTTGGTAATCCGATAAGGTCATCTCCCGGATTAACATCGGCAACCGTTTCTGAATTTGGTCGGCGGCTAATTTTTCGGTATCCATGCCATGATGGTCTTGGGTACATGCCATTTCGTATGTGCCCGGTAGTTTTGTAACCGAAAGACCTTGATCAAAATGGAGTGCTTGGGACGTCCGCAAACGGTACGTGTTAAATCCAACCCGGTCCCCAACACGACCGGCGGCTTCACGCCCATAACCAAGTGCTACGGCAACCGATTTATCCGCCATACCGGGCATCACCCAGACAGGCATTTTCAGCCGTTTACCCCGGTAACTCAATTCAACCCAGTTTTCATTCTCTACCCCGAGTTCTTTAGCCGTAGTAGCACTCATTAACGCGGCGTTATCCCACGTCAGTTTGGTCATGCTGTCCGGGAGTTCCTGCAACCACCCATTGTTGGCAAATCGCCCATCAAAAGTCGCCGGAGAGGCGTAAAAAACAATCTCCATCCCGCTTTTCACCACAATCGGATGGTCCTGAAGATACGCCCGGATGGATTCACTATTTAACCCGGGGACAACCGGTGTTGCCGCACTATTTTCCAGCACACCTTCGTGCAACACCTTACGCCAATGTTGCTCAAAATCGAGTTCACCCAATCGCGGTAACCATGTTGCCCGAACAAGGTCGTAGCCACGACCATCCTTGCCGGTAATAAGTAAACTGAGCACCTCAATCGCACTTTTAGCACCGAACAACGGAGCGATCATCGGTTGAACGACACTCAAAGTACCATCTACGGCACGCACATCCCCCCATGCTTCCAAAAAGTGGGTTTGGGGCAGATGCCATTCCGCAAGTTTGGAGGTTTCGTTGACATGGGAACTTAGGTGAATCGAATGTTGCAGGCTTTTCAATGCGCGGGTCATATCCATATCCGCGGGCGCGTCGTAAACCGGGTTACCGCCGAGCATTACCAAGGTATTGACATCCTGATTTCCGATTTTTGCCAGCAGGTCTGTGAAAGAAGACAAACGAGGCCGTTCTACATCTTGAAATGGGTAATAATCCACGGTTTGTCCGATATTCCCCAACGCGGTATTCAGGGCAAATACCATCGCATGGACCGCGGGAGATTGGCGCCTGCCGGCAACAATCAAGCATTTACCCGGCGCATGTGCTAAATCCTTTGCCAATGCTTCCAGCCATTTTTTATCAAAATGTGCCGTCCCATCAACCGGAATCGCATCCAACGAAACCGGAACACCCTGCGCTTGAAGTTCCTGCGCCAACGCCGCCACAAATGCGCCAATCTGGGAGCTTTGCAGGCGTAACCGGTGGTCCGCAACGGCACCCGTCGCCGTGTACATGGACTCAACCATATATAACCGGTTCATCGGGTCATGTTCGGTTTTCAATCGCCGCCCAGCAATAAAGCCACGAGCATTGACAACATTTTCACTTTCCATCAGGGTAAAATCAGCATCGACCGAGAGGACAACATCCGCTTTATCAAAATGATAACGCGGCTGGTACGCTTGTCCAGTGGCAATCTCAATGCCTTCAAAAAGGGTCTCATCCGTGACCGGTTCATAGGTTGCCCAAACAGCTTGCGGGAACATGGCTTCAAACTCAGCTTTCAGACGTGCCATTGTGGGCGAGGCAAACGATTCACTCAGGATCGCCAATCCTTTACCTTGATTCTCCACGAATTTGGGATAAAGCTCTCGCCACGCTGCGGTAAAGTCTGACCATTTTTTAGAGACACCTTTGTGGAGCACTCGCTGGGATCGATCCGGGTCATACAAGCCTAAAATTTGCGCTTGCATAAACGCATTTGAACCCCCCAAACTAGAGGGATGTTTGGGATTACCTTCGATTTTTGTCGGGCGCCCTTCGTGATTTTCCACCACGAGACCATATGCTCCCGTGCCAAACGGCATGGCCGTCGCGTAATAATTGGGGATACCGGGGATGACTTCTTCTGGTTGTACCACATACGGAATAATCTTTTCCACAGGACGGCGGCATCCCGTGAGACCGGCTAATGCGGCGGAAGCTCCCATCAATTTTAGGAACGTCCGGCGCGTCACCGGGTCGGTCATTTCAGAAGCCCCTTCGGGGAATTCCCGTTCCGTAAATTGGCGAAACTCCGGTGAATCCGCTAATTGATCCAAACTTCGCCAGTACTGTTTTCCGTTCTTTCCATCTATCGATGACATATCGAACAATCCTCTCCTGGAGCAATATTCTTTTCTTTCTTTAAGCGGGCAGCAATTTCAAGTTGATTTGCTGGGGGTTGCCACGTCATGTCCGTGACGGAGGTGGTGTTTAAATCCCGTAAGTGCATATCGGGATTCCGGTGACAATCCAGACACCACGCCATACTCAAGGGTTCAACTTGGGTGACTTTCACCATCTGATCCACGCGCCCATGACAACTGGAACATCCGACCCCCGCCTGAAGGTGAGCACTATGATCAAAATAGACATAATCCGCGAGATTATGTACTCGTACCCACTCAATGGGATTCCCGGAATTCCAACTTTCCCGCACCGGCAGCAATTTTTCGCTTTCCGGTAAGATCAGGGTGTGACAATTCATACAGGTTTGGGTGGGAGGAACATTGGCTTCTTGCGAAACCTCGACGTTCGTATGGCAATACCGGCAATCCATGCCCAAATCACCTGCATGTAACTTGTGACTATACGGCACCGGTTGCTCTGGGCGATACCCCACATCAGTGTACGCCGGCGAAAAATAGTAGGCGTACACTATCGCCGCGCCGGTTGAACCAAAAACCAACACGAAGATTAAAACCAACGGAATTTTATTTGTCCACTTGGGAAATGTTTGTGCCATATATCTGTAATCCTCTAAAGACGGAAGCTTACTTAGAGCTTAGAGCTTAAATAATTCCTTCCACAGCAATCGTGATAAAAAGGGCAAACAAATACACGATGGAATAACCAAATAACCCCCGCAACCGCTGTGGAGATGAATCGTTCCGAACATCAAACGCTTTTTTAACAAACAGACCACCTAAAATAAGAGAAACCGCCAAATACAAAAACCCAAATTCGACGGTTAATAGCGACATGGTAATCGCAAACAACATTAACGAATAATAAAATATCTGATTTAACGTTGCCGCATCCCCTTGAGCCACCGGTAACATTGGGTAGCCAACTTTTACGTAATCATCTTTACAAAACATGGCCAACGACCAAAAATGTGGCGGTGTCCAGAAAAAGATAATCGCAAATAAAATCCACGGGGTAATGCTAAAGGAACCCGTTGCTGCCGTCCAAGCACCCACCGGAGCCATCGCCCCGGCAACCCCTCCAATAACGATATTTTGATCCGTATTCGGCTTCAACCACAACGTGTAAAAAAAACCATAAAAAATAATGGTACTTAGGGCTAAGCCGGCAGTCAACCAATTAAAATAAAACCCAAATAAGAGCGTTCCCGCCGTACCGATTAGAATCGAAAAGGTAAGCGCCTGATAGGGGGTGAGTTTACCTTGGGGTAACGGGCGGCGTTTGCTGGTGCGGGACATTTGGGCATCCACATCTCGCTCAAAGTATTGATTGAGAGCGTTGGCACACCCTCCGGTTAAATATAAACCCAGCAATACTAAAAAAAAGCGGAACGGGTCCGATAAAAGACTCCCCTCGACAATGAGAGACGTCGCCCCTGTCACAACCACCAACAACATAATGGATGGTTTCGTTAAATTCAGATAATCTCGAAGATGTAAATTCATTGAATTGTATTGTGAAGAGTGGGATGATTTTGTGAGAATATTGTGAAAAAGATCACAAACGAGGCTGAAAATATGGACGCCTTTAGACTTTGTCAATATTTAATTTGCAAGATACTGTATAAAAATGAGGTACCTAAATTATCAGGACAAAAAGCGCAACAACGATTGTACCAACTGTTCAATCTTACTCCGCACTTTCTCATCCACCAACACGCCCTCTTGAAAACTGGCAGAACTGGTATATACCGTCGGTTGTACCGACATTACATTGACCTCAAACGAAAGTACTTTCATTAACTCCGCCGAGGCAAGATAAGAACCTTGACCCCCTGCCGTACACACAATTCCGGCAAATTTATCCCGCATAGCACCGGTGGTAATATCCAAAAAATTCTTTAACACCCCCGAAAACGAGTATTGATAAACCGGCATCCCCAACACATAGGCATCAGCCGATTCCAAAACGGCATAAGCATGTTGCATATCCTGATTATACGCCGATAATGGACGCCCATCACAAAATTCAAGATCAAGATGCCGGAGATCCAGTATTTCGGTCTCAATCCCATGCGACACCAATAACGTTGCGATGTGCTCCAATACGATAGCGGTTTTAGAATCCTTCCCTAAACTCCCCTGAACAAGTACAACTTTGGACATCGTGATAAAAACTCCTACGCGATAAATAGAGTATGGTTTCCAATCCCCACGGCTGGGGGAGAGAATACAATGAACATGACCGAAAATCAATGACAAAGATGACCCAACCCCGTCCAAATTCCGGCAAGATATTATGAAAGTGGTTGACAGTCCTGATTCCATTTCCTAAATTGCGTGAATATGGACAAAACTCAATTCTGAAGGACTCGTTTTAATTTAAGGAGTGAAATATAGTGGCAAAACGTAACATCACCAAACGAAGTGAGAACTATTCACAATGGTATTTGGATATTATTCGAGAGGCACAGTTAGCAGAGAATGCACCGGTGCGGGGTTGCATGGTCATTCGCCCCAACGGTTTTGCAATCTGGGAAAAGATGCAACGAACCCTGGATGATATGTTCAAAGCCACCGGTCACGTCAATGCCTATTTTCCCCTCTTCATCCCCAAATCCTACCTCAGTAAAGAAGCCCAGCACGTGGAAGGATTCGCCAAAGAATGTGCGATCATCACCCACTATCGCCTGAAAAACGCCGAGGACGGCAACGGCGTGATGGTTGACCCCACCGCAAAATTGGAAGAGGAACTCATCGTCCGCCCAACCTCTGAAACAATGATCTGGAGTGTGTACAAAAACTGGATTCAATCCTACCGCGACCTCCCTATCCTGATCAATCAATGGGCAAATGTAGTCCGGTGGGAAATGCGCACTCGCCTCTTTTTGCGTACCGCCGAATTCCTGTGGCAAGAGGGTCACACGGCACATCGCACCTACGAGGAAGCGGAAGAAGAAACCCTTCGTATGTTGAATGTCTATCGTACGTTTGCAGAAGATTACATGGCAATGCCGGTCTTTACCGGACGAAAAACCGAAGGTGAAAAATTCGCCGGAGCCGAGCATACCTACACCATCGAAGCGATGATGCAAGACCGCAAAGCATTGCAAGCCGGTACGTCACACAATTTAGGTCAGAATTTTGCCAAAGCATTTGATGTAAAATTCCAAGATAGTGATGGCGATGTAAAATATGTGTGGGCAACCAGTTGGGGGCTTTCCACCCGCATGATTGGGGCATTAATTATGACCCATAGCGATGATCGGGGACTGGTACTCCCCCCCAAATTGGCAAGCCAGCAAGTGGTCATCGTCCCCATCTGGAGATCCGATGATGAAAAAGCGATGGTCTTAAACTACGCGGAAAGAATTGAACACGAAATTCGTGAGAGCGGTATCACCGTCCATTTAGATGATCGGGATGGTTACACCCCGGGCTGGAAATTCAACGAATGGGAAGTCCGGGGAATCCCAGTACGCTTGGAAATCGGTCCCCGCGATGTCCAAGGCAAAAATGCGATGGTCGCCCGCCGCGATATGGAGGGTAAAGCCGCCAAACAAATCGTACCACGCGATGCGATCCAAGCACAAGTGAACCAAATCCTGAAAGATATGCAAAATAACTTGTTTGAAAAAGCCCGTGCGTTCCGGGATCAACATACCTACGACTTGAAAACGTATGGCGATATGAAAGAATTACTGGAAGGTGAAGGTGGATTTGCCCGTGTGTGGTGGAATGGCACTCCCGAGGATGAGGAAAAATTGAAAGAAATCAAAGCCAGTGTTCGCTGCATTCTGCCAAACCCAGCAGGCGAAAAAGGGGCGTGTATTCTCACCGGCAAAGAAACCGACCAACGCGTGATTATCAGTAAAGCGTACTAACAGCGTCAAGCCTCGCTTCGGCGAGGCTTTTTTAGAGGGAAGGGAGACAATTCATGCACGGAATTATTTTCGTAAAGTTGAAAAAGTACGTCGAGGAAAAACTCGGAAAACCAGCATGGAAACAATTACAAGAACACGCCGGTCTCAAAAATAAAATCTATATGCCGATTAAAGTGTATCCCGATGAAGAGATGTTCGCCCTCATTTCAAGTGCCGTTGAGCTTACCCGCCAACCGCTCCCCGATATTTTGGAAGATTTCGGGAAATACGTTGTACCGGACCTGGTGAAGATGTACAAATCCTTGATTAAACCCGAGTGGAAAACACTTGATCTGCTAGAACACGTGGAAAACACCATCCATAAAGTGGTGCGAATTACCAACCCGAATTCCACACCACCGCAACTGATCTGTCACCGTGTGAATCCCCGAGAAGTCCAAATCATCTATTCATCGGCGCGGAAAATGTGTCCCTTCGCACGGGGTATTATCCAGGGTATTGCAGATTTATATCACGAGCCAATCCGTATCACAGAACATCAATGTATGCTCTCCGGGGCGGAAAGTTGCCATATCCACGTGACATTAGTCTAACCGCCGGGCATGAATGAAAAACCGGTGCAAGGTTACATCCAGATAGCCATCCCGCTCAATCCGGTTGTGAATTTCACCCAACGGCTCCCAGTAGGCCTCCACCGAAAAATCTGGAACTTGCCACGGAACTGCCTTGAGATAGTAGATAATCGCCCCAATATCATAAAAACGGGTGCGGGTAAAATCCGTCTGGGTTTGCTCGACCCAGAATCCCACGTTACCCAGCGCCCGGGCTGCCGTATCCACAAACCAATTTGCCTCTCCTCCGGTCGGTGAAGGCGCCCCTAACAACAGATTTAGCTCAATGTCGTTGTTCTCCCCAACTTGTTGGGTGATGAATTCACCCCCCGGCTTTAAAATTCGATACACTTCTGAGGGCGCATACCATTCATGCCGGTTGATCACCAATTCAAATTGTTGGTCGGAAAAGGGGAGCGGAGAACCTTCCTCAACGGGTATCACTTCAACGCCGAGTGGACTCAATCGGCGCCGGGCAATCGGGACATTGGGCGGGTAAGCTTCTGTGGCGTAGGTCTGGGCAGGTAAAGGTTGTAATGAGGCTAAAAATTCACCCCCACCGGTACCCATATCCAGTAACGAGGCAACCTGCCGAATTTTGGGCAAAATACGGCTTTTGTAACCCCACGCTACCGGCATTTCGACCATCCGCCCCGCCAGATAAGAAAAATCCCATCCCGCAAATGATGAGGTTTCAGCTTCCTTTAGCCAAAACTCAAACAATGCTCGATTCTTTATCATGGGGAATCAAACCTGCGAATAACGGAAACAATCGATGGTGTGGTCATTGACCATACCGGTGGCTTGCATGAAGGCATAACAGATGGTTGATCCGACAAAGGAAAAGCCTCGTTTTTTGAGGTCTTTACTCATGGCATCGGATTGTGGTGTGGTGGTGGGCACGTCAGCGAGCGTATGCCATTGATTTTGGATCGGGTTGCCGCCCACAAATTGCCAGATGTACCGGTCAAAACTCCCAAATTCATCTTGTACCCGCAAAAAGGCACTGGCATTTTGGATCGCCGCCTTGATTTTCAATCGATTGCGTACAATACCCGGATTTGCGAGCAACTCTGCCACTTTGACGTCATCATACCGGGACACTTTTTCGGGGTCAAACTGGTCAAACGCTTGGCGGTAATTATCTCGTTTTTTCAGAATGGTGAACCAACTGAGACCCGCCTGCGCCCCCTCTAAAATCAAAAATTCAAATAACAGGTGGTCATCATGGAGCGGCACACCCCACTCCTGATCATGATATGCTACATACAGTGGATTATCCGGCGGCACCCAAGTACAACGGATCATACGTTCTCCCGTTCTTGAATCAACCGTTTAACCGTCTCATACAACTCACTCAGGTCAAACGGTTTCGTGAAAAAAGCATCAAACTGCCAGCGATCTTGCTCATTTTGCAACACTTCATTTTCAAACTTCGCCGTAATCATCACTACGGGCAAATCGGTGCTGATCTGCTTGCGAATGGTACCCACCAGCCCAAACCCATCCAATTCAGGCATCATGGCGTCACAGATCACCAAATCGACATGGTGGGCAGGGTCTCGTAAAACATCCAACGCTTCCCGCCCATTGACCGCCGTGAGTACGCTAAAACCGGTCTTTTTGAGCTTGAGTTCGATCATGTGGCGCACCAATTCCTCATCATCGACAATAAGGACTGTTTTCCGGCGCGGTTCCAACCCCTCAAATAAATCAAGAACTTCCCGGACATATTCTTGCACCAGTTTAACCAGCGGAGACAATTCAGAACGGGCTTCTGTCGACAGCGTTTTTGAGATATTCCGTAAGTTCTGCTGAACATCCTGACCGAGTTTCTCGATCTCCAGATAGGCTTGATCGATCCGGTCTTGTCGCTCCTGAAGTCGATCTGTTAGGCGTTGATTTTCCTCCTTCAACGCTTTGATTTTCATTGAGCGGCGTAATAGAAACCGAATCTGCGTTAAGAGTTGGTCGGGCTGGAAAATATCAGTCAGATAAGCATCTGCGCCAATTTCGTACCCGTGCGCGAGGTCATCCCGTCCAGAACGGAGCGCTGAAAACATGATCACCGGAAGGTCTTCCGTCTCTGGATTCTGGCGGATGCGGCGGCATACTTCAAAACCGTCCATTTCCGGCATGACTACATCCAATACGACCAAGTCTGGATGTTCGGTGTTAATTTTTTCGATGGCAGATTTCCCGTCATATGCCTTGATCACCTCATAATCTGTCTCTTTTTTCAGCGTTTGTCCCAATAATTGCAATAAATGGGGGGTGTCATTGACAATTAATATCCGTGCCATCGATGGATACCCTCACGTTAAAGTTAAAGTTCAAGCTCTTCCCGCAGGAGTTGTTTTTGATGTAAATCGGCATAGATGCCGTCCATAGCAATCAAACTGTCATGAGTCCCTTGTTCGACAATTTGCCCTTCATCAAGAACAATGATCAAATCGGCATCTTTAATCGTGCTAATCCGGTGAGAAATAATCAGACAGGTGCGCTCTGCCATGACACCTCGTAGTTGGGCTAAAATCAATTCTTCGGTATAAGTATCCACACTGCTTAACGCATCATCTAAAATTAAGATCGAGGGACGCCGGATCAAGGCGCGGGCAATGGTGGCACGTTGTTTCTGCCCTCCGGAAAGGGTGATGCCCCGTTCACCTAAAATGGTCTCAAATTGGTGTGGAAAACGGTCTACATCGGTTTTGAGTTGGGCAATATCGGATGCCCACAACACATCATCCATTTCCCATTGATCTAACCCGTAGGCAATGTTTGTTCCGAGCGTCGTCGAAAATAAAAACGGCTCCTGTGAGACAAACCCAATATGTTTGCGCAGGGTTCGCAAGGGAATATTTCGGACATCCACCCCGTCAATCCGCAACTGCCCCTGGCTTACATCATACAACCGGGGAATGAGATTCACCAACGAGGTTTTACCGGCGCCGGTATAGCCAACAATCGCCACGGTTTGTCCCTGCCGAATCCGTAAATTGATGTTCTTGAGAACCGGCTTTCCAGCCACATAACCAAAGGAGACATCTCGAAATTCAATATCGCCACGAATGCGATCTAACGGCTGAAATGCGTCTTTGATGACGGTTGCCGTGCCTTTTTTGCCATTTTGAGGCACGCGCTTCTCCGCAATCATGCGCGCCGTGAGAACCACCGGACGATAAACGCTTGTTGGATCATGGATTTCTGGGATTTCCTCAAAGATGCGATTCAGCCGCGCCATACTCGCCGAACCGCGCTGAATTAAGCTTAGGACCCAACCGATTGAAATAACGGGCCACGAAAGCGTCACTAAATAGGTGTTAAACGCTACCAGATTGCCCAGCGATATCTCCCCCGCCACAACTAATTTACCGCCGTACCAAATGCCCAATAGCGTACTCATTCCTAAAAGCATCCCCACCAAGGGGAATACCGCGCCTTCCACTTTCACCAGAAACATGTTTTCATCAATATATTCTCGATTCAGCTTTTCAAACCGCTGAATTTCGGAATCTTCCCGCACAAACGCTTTGATCACCCGAATCCCAGAGAGGTTTTCTTGAGATAACGTACTAATTTCCGAGAACTTTTCCTGCACTCGAAGATGACCTTTGTAAATCCATTGCATGGCGGTGTAAACCACCAAAATAACCAGAGGCACGGTGATTAAAACCAACAGCGTCAATTTCAAGCTAATCAGGATCATCACGGAGAGAACAAATATAAAGGTTAAGACGGTGTTGAAGGAGTACATCACGGCGGGTCCAATCAATGCCCGGATGGAATTAAGGTCGTTCGTGGCGCGTGCCATCAAATCGCCGGTGGAGTACTTCTGGAAAAAAGACATCGACATGCGTTGCAAATGCGCGAAAAAGTCATTGCGCAGATCGTACTCAATCTTACGGGAGGTCACAATAATCGTCTGGCGCATCCAATAGCGGAAAATTCCAGCAATTATCACGGAGATAATGATGGCAACGGCGTAGCCCATCATCCGCGCATTCACCTCCAGCTGATTGAGATACTGCACAATTTTCACCACCAAAAAACCAATTCCCGGTAGTTCACCATGCGTATCATGAATCGATTCGGGATTGAGGCTATCAATCGCATATTTAATAAAACGTGGCGAAAGCAAGGCAAACGCCTGATTCATTACAATTGCCCCAATTCCCAGCATCAACGGAATTTTATATGCCGGAATGTATTTCAGGAGCGTCTTTAACTCTTGAATATTTTTCATAATATCGCCGCAACGTGAAAATGAACGGTTCCCAGACGGCTTGAGCGGTTTCAAAACGGCTCGTCCGCCGGAACAAAACCGCCGAAACGTATGTGACTGCGCCGTACGTCCCTAACTAAAAAAACTACGCATAATATCATTGAATGTGGCAAAGATCATCAACATAATCAATGCGACAAAGCCGACCGTTTGCCAAAACACCTTGCTTTGTACACTCAGTGGGCGGCGAATGACACTCTCAATCAGCAAAATCAAAAGGTGACCGCCATCCAGCGCGGGGATCGGTAGCAGATTCAAAATAGCAAGGTTGATGCTTAGCAACGCCATAAATCGCAATAATTCAAACAGCCCGTACCGGGCAGAATCCCCTGCCGCTTGAAAGATCAGAATGGGACCCCCGACATTATCAGCGCCGACTTTCCCGGTGACCAACATACCCAAAAATTTGTAGATCATGGTACTGACGCCGACAAATTCTGCCGTTGCGACCTTAAACGCCTCCCCCACCGGTAACTTTTTGGTAATGGTGGGTGGTGAAATGCCGATCAAGCCGATCTGCTTGGTTTCCGTACCGTCTTCATTCGCGGGTGCCAACTGGGAAATCGGGGTGATGGTAGCGGACATCATTTGATCGCCCCGAACCCACGTAATTTCCAACGGAACTTTAGGGCTACCATGAATAATCTCAACCATTTCACGCCAACTTTCAACCGGCTCATCTTCAATTTGGATGATGCGATCCCCCGGTCGCATTCCCGCTTTTTGGGCTGGTTTACCAGTAATGATCCGCCCAACCACTGCCGGAGTTCGCGGCTCAAATCCCAGCGAATAGCGGTTTGTACTATCATTTTTTTCCGGTTGGTACACAATCGAGACGACCTGATCCCCCCGTTCGACCTTGAACGTCATGGGTTGGTCTAACTTGGTGGAAACGATTTTGGTCAGGTCGTGCCAATCTGCCACCGGTTGGCCATCAATCGCCACCACCCGGTCTCCAGAAACCAGCCCCGCCTGTTCCGCCACCGATTGCGGCGTCACGTCAATCACGGATTCCGACGTGCTAAATCCGACATAAGCAAAAATGAAAAAGTAAAGAGCAAACCCCAAAGCAAAATTCATCGCCACGCCGGCAAAAAAGACAATAAACCGCTGCCACGCCGGTTTAGAGGCAAGCTCATCTTCCGCACCCGTCGCTTCTTCTGGGTTCTCACCCTTCATTTTAACATAACCCCCAAAGGGAATCCATGATAAAATATATTCGGTTTCGGCGCGCCGGAAAAGGGTTATCGCTTTGGGAGGAAAACCAATGGAAAACTCTTCAACAGCAACCTTGAACGCCTTTGCCGCCATAAAATGACCAAGTTCGTGGATAAACACAAGCACACCGAACACAAAGAGTCCGGCAAAAAGGGTAATCAACATAGACATCTCTCCAAAAACTAATAAAGAATTCATCCAGAAAAGCCCTGAAGGCACTAAAACATCAAGGCAAAATAACATGATCGCCAAACAGTGTCAAGGATTGATGGGCACACTACCACCCCACCGCCCCAAACTTAAATCTTGATTTTTGATAGGCTTAGCCATTATTATGAAGAAGGTCAGTCCTTATCCATGTTCATCCCTAGTGTAAGGAGAATCCACATGCGTAACTTTCTCTTAAAACGTCAAATTCTGTTCTTTTTAAGTCTGATGTTAGTCCTCGTCGCGTGCGCAACCGTACCCATCACCGGGCGGCACCAATTAACCCTGATACCCGCGGCGCAAATCAATGCCATGAGCTTTCAGAACTACCAACAGGTATTGGCAGAAAGCCATGTAATCACCGATACGCCGGAAGCGCAAATGGTTAAAAGTGTCGGGCAACGGATTCAAGGCGCCGTAGAACGTTACTTTGCCGAACATGGCATGTCCGATCAACTGAGTGGCTACGCATGGGAATTTAACCTTATTGAGGACGATCAGGTCAATGCCTGGTGTATGCCGGGGGGTAAAGTGGCAGTTTATACCGGAATTTTACCGATTACCCAAACCGAAGAAGGTTTGGCAGTCGTAATGGGGCACGAAATCGCCCATGCCATTGCCAATCATGGCAACGAACGGATGAGTCAGGGGCTATTACAGCAGTTTGGGGGACTCGCCCTTGCCGAATATCTAAAAGATAAACCAGAAACCACCCAAGCCCTGTTTTTGGGAGCGTATGGGATCGGTACCACCGTCGGGTTAATGCTCCCTTTTAGCCGCAAGCAAGAAGCCGAAGCCGATCACCTTGGCTTGATTTTTATGGCAATGGCAGGTTATAACCCGGAAGTCGCCGTTGACTTTTGGGCACGAATGGCAGATACAAAAGGCGGAGCCGCACCACCAGAGTTCCTAAGCACTCACCCTTCGGACCAAACCCGCATCAACCATTTACGCCAATTGATCCCTGAAGCAATGGAATATTACCAACCCCGTTGATTACCAAACTTCCCCATACATTACAACATACCAACCGCTACTTACGTCTTGAGTAGCGGTTTTTTAATTGACAAACTCCGCGCTATATGTTATATAAGCCAAACTTTATTATTAGTAATATAACTATAATCTTACTATTAAAACATAAGGAGGTCCCCATGACAAAATCCCCCCCAGCCAAGTGCAATGTCGTCACAATTAATTACATCCATTGTCAAGCACATTATCGCCAGAGATTTGAGGAATTATTTGCCACCCGGGCTCATGCCATTGACCGGGTCCCGGGCTTCATCGAGATGCACGTCTTACGACCCAAAGATATGGAAAGTGATTATCTGATCGTCAGTTTTTGGGAAAACGAGGCGGCATTTCAATCCTGGACAACATCTCCCGAATTTATCGAGGGACACAAACGCGGTTTTGAGGATATACGGCAAGCAAAAGAGCGGGGTGAAGAACCTCCTATGACATCGGATTTTAAAATATACGAGGTCATCGCCCGGTGAACTGGAAAAAGATCACATCCAAAAGAATAATCAAGCGCATTGCGGCCACCGGATTCTGGTTTTTCTTCCTGAAAGGCATTCTCTGGCTGTGTTTACCGGCATTAATGGCTCTGACCGCCTGGCTCCGGTAAGTGCCGCTATGCCCAGTGTCGCATTTTCTTGTTGATAGCTGACTCCATTCATGCTAATATACGTTTCAATTTGAGGTCGATCTCTCTATCATTACACTATAGGATTAGAAAATGCGAGCTTTATTCATCGTGTTACTCGGGCTAAGTTTGGTATCCTCTGGTCAAGCGGAGGATTTGAAATCTATCTACCAATCGTTGAACCGTCACGACCCTCAAGCACCGGTCAGTGTACGGGATGATTACCTTCGTGCCAGCGGGCAAGCGGTCGGGATTCAGGATCGGGGGCGGGTGCAGAATGTCTTCAGCAACTTCGGTATTCTTTCCAACTTGCATTTGTTCACACCGGCAGTACACTTCCCCAATACGGATGTGTTCGTCCAACAATATTCGGCGGGCGTCAACTTCTTGGTGGGCGTAAAGGGAGATGTCATTAGTTCGGTCTTTAATCCACAGGATTTTGTGCGCAATTACGAGTGGCAACCTGCCAGCCGGAATCTCTTTTCCGGGGATCGCACGGCTTCCGACGGCACACCCCTCTTGGCATCCAGTGACGATGAACTCACCTGGCCCCGCGATGCCTCGGATCAGCCATTTTGGCCCGGTCGTTACCGTTTAGATGAAGAAGGCACTCCGGTAGCAGGTGAATTCGTCTCCGAACGAGATATTTACGCGGTCTTCACCGATCAGGGCAATGAACGCGGCAGTTACGGATTAGAAGTGGAATTAACGGCGTACTCCTTCAATCGCCCCATTTTAGAGGATGCCCTCATCTTTGATTTTTATATCCACAACCGCAGTGATACTGACCTAGATAGTGTCGTCATCGGCTATTTGGTTGATCTCAAACCGGACTATGATTTTAAAGATATTTTGTTCGATTACCGTCACCTCCCCAATCACCTGATTTACGAACAAGATTTTAATCAGACCCCAGATGGAAATTGGGAGGAGGTCGCCTTAGTCGGGTTTGGAACATTGCCCACCCCGCAGACCGTCTCGACCCGGATTCAGAATTTTCATTATTTTGATGATGTGAGCGAACCGGCAGATGATGGTCTGCTCTGGCGATTGATGACCAGTGACCGGGCATCCCTTCCGGATAGTATCGCCGCCAAATACTTCCACGGTGAGGATGTGAAGTACGATGATACCTCGCTTTCGCCTCTGCTTGACCCAAGCGGCAATGGAGAAGGCACCGATGTGACCTTCATCGTTTCGAGTGGTCTGCTCTCCATTGCGGCGGGGGATTCGGTGCGCTCCACAGTGGTGATTCTACTGGCAGAAACCGCCAACCAGATGATCGACCATTTCGAGTTTTTACGGGAACGTGCCCGGGACGACTTCCGGAGTTCTACCGCGCCACCGGTGCCGGCACTTTATGGTGTCGCCGGAGATGGGCGGGTCACTCTAACGTGGGACCGTGTGGCGGAATCCGCCATTGATCCCCTAACGGAACAAGCGGATTTTGAAGGCTACCGGCTCTATCGCTCCACCGACCAAGGCACAACGTGGGGAGAACCCGTGACCAATTCCCGCGGGCGGGTTATTGACTATGTACCCTTAGCCCAATTTGACCTCGATAACGAGGTGTTTGGCACCGATCCGGTGTCTGGGTTGTATTTGGGCAACAATTCCGGATTGACCCATGTGTTCATCGACTCCACGGTGGTCAACGGCATTGAATATTGGTACACCCTCACCGCCTACGATAACGGTTTGGAGAACGTGCCGGAAGGGAGTCTTAGCAGTCCACGGGGTGTTTTTCCGCAAAATGAAAAGCAAATTATCGCCGTCACACCGGGGGGATTAGCATCGGATATCCGGTTTGTACCGGTCAATAATAGTCAACCCCTCGAACCACTTGGCGGAATCTGTGATGGAACGGTAATCATTGAGGTGGTCGATCCGGCGGCACTGCTAGACCAGCAGTACACCCTCACGTTTGACATTATCGATGACACCACAACGGTATTTAATCTGATTGCCATGCCCAACGATACCCTCCTCAAGCACTATCCCGTGCTGGAATCCCCAACGGATTTTGTGCCCATCATCAATGGGTTTCGCCCGATTGTAATCGATACCGAATTTGGGGTGATTTCCGCCGAATGGACCTACGTACACCATGAGCAAACCACCTTTGATTGGTGGTTTGAACAGCGCACCAACTCCAATGAGGAACTGGGTCCGGTGATGTACGGTTACCATAACTATCGCATCACGGTGGGCGACGAAACCACCGGTGAAATGCTCCCTGCCGCTTCCGGCATTGACGGATTGCTTTGTGAAGCGCATGTGTACGAAACCGTTTGGATTCCCCTCCGGGTGGAAGCCTTTTTAACAGAAGAGGAGATGACCGATGTAACATCCTATTGCGGGCTGTTGGATTTGCGCTATTATTTCCCCCAATCGTCGGTACTGAGTCCCCAAGGTTGGGATTTGATCCCCGGTGGAAAAGCGTACAACCCCACCGCTTTAGCGGATCAATGGGCAGACCGGATCGTCCTGAAAAATGGACCCACCTGCGAAGATGATGAATTTTGGATGGGGACACAGCACCCGCCAGAAGAATTGGGAGGCATCCCGCCATCCCCGGGCGACCAGTTCACGATTATCACTGCAAAGCCCTTCCGGGAGACGGTGTATTACCAATTTGAAACCCAAAAAGCCCGCCCAACAGAATCCGGCGGCGAACCATTGAGTGCCATCAAAGTGGTACCAAACCCGTACATCGTCTCGTCAGATTTGGCAAATAACGGCATCATGTTTACCCATCTGCCATCAAAATGTACAATTCATATCTTTACGGTCGCCGGTGATAAAGTCACCCAAATCGATCATCAAAGCCAATCAGATACCGCCTATTGGGATTTGCGGAATTCCAGCGGGCGAGAGGTGGCATACGGCTTGTATGTGTACGTGGTGGAAACACCGCAACATGGCACCTATACGGGTAAATTTTACATTATTCGCTAGCGTCATGGGGATTTAATCGACAATTACATCGATTTTTGTTTCATTCTGAAACCAAAAAGATTTCAAAATGAAACTTCACCTGGGCCGCACATTTATTCATATTCACCATTTATTTGCAGGAGGGAAATACTGTTATGCGTTATTTTGCGATTCTTTTCGGTGTCATTACCGCGCTTGTCATCATGCCAGTGGCGCAGGCACAAGAGGTACTCTATGAGGATCACTTCGGCGAACCCGGGGGCGATTGTGAAACCCAAATTGAGTGGGGGTCAGTCATTGGGGGAAATACCGTACAACCCTTTTTCTTTGCCGATCAAACCCCAGATGGGGAATTCTGCGCCGGAGAATTAACAACGGTCGATGCCAACGGTGGTATTGTCATTAGTGGAGGTGGTGAACCAACGTTGGAGGACTATCGGGTGGAAGCATGGGTTTACACCATTGTGGATGCCGGTACCACCGCCCCCAATAACGGGATTGTCGCCCGCGCGCGTTATGATGACGTTACGGAAAACCTGTACGGATACATTTTATGCTCGGATTTTGATCAAAATACGGATAATAATGCCCCCCGCATCCGGTTGCTTCTCTATAATGGGGTGGTCTTCCCCAGCACCATTGCCCAATGGAGTGGCGATGATATTCCCGGCGGCGCCCCCACCGAATCTGGCTGGCACAAATTCACATTGCAAGTAGAAGGGGATCAACTTTGGGCGTGGTATGACGATGAATTGCTTGCCGGTTGCCCTTATACCGATAGCTCGCTTTCGCAAGGGTTGTTTGGCGTTTACGCATTTGATTTCATGCAGATGAATGCCACCTATGTGGACGATTACATTGTGACCGAACCGTTCCAAACGGGGGTAACGGTGGAAGCGGCTAGCATCCAAACCCCGGCAAATAGCGTGCTGTACCAAAATTACCCGAACCCATTTAATCCCCGCACCACCATCCGCTACCAAATCCACCAAGCAATGCCCGTGCAATTGACCGTTTACAATACGCAGGGTCACGTGGTGCAAGCATTAGTGGATCAAATGCAGTCTGCCGGAACCTATACGGTCGAGTGGAACGCGGAAAACCTGACCAGCGGTACCTATATTTACCAGCTAAAAACGCCGGCACAGGTGGAACAGCGGGAAATGATCCTGCTCAAATAACCTCCAAACTTTGCCGTTGAAATTGAAATGGGTAGTGGTTATAATGGCATCAATCACTACCCATTCTTTTTATTTTAGTCGGGTTATATCAAAATGAAAAAGTTATATTGTATGGTACTCTTATGCATCTTTTCGAGCGCCGCATGGGCGGGAACTGTCGGTAAAATTGCCGGCACGATCCTAGACAAAGAATCTGGGAAGCCGTTATCAGTCGTATCTGTGCAGGCATTACAAGACCATCGCACTGTCGGGCAGGCGATCAGTGATGAAAACGGCAATTATTATATTTTGAATCTTCCCCCCGGCACATATACGTTACAATTTCAACGGATCGGCTACCAATTCTATCGTGTGGACGGGCTAACCGTCAACGCGGGACGAACCACCCAGCTCAATGCCACCCTATACAGTGAAGCCTTACCAATGGAAACAGTGGATGTACGCGGTGAACGAGAATTGGTCACCCGTGATCTCACGGCTTCCCGCTCCATTGTGACCCGCCAACAGTTGGAAGACATTCCTCTGGCAGATTTCAAGGATATTTTGGAAGTACAAGCAGGCATTTCCACGGATCAAAGCGGTGAAATCCACTTACGCGGGGGGCGCACCGATGAAATTGCCTTTTTTGTGGATGGGGTCCGGGTTGAAAATCCATTTTCCGGTGGATTTGATGGTATTTTCAGCAATGATGCCATCCAAGAATTGCAAGTCCTCAGTGGAACGTTCAATGCGGAATATGGTGACGCGCAATCTGGCGTGGTCAATATCGTTACGCGCGAGGGAGGCTCCCGGTTACACGGAAAGATTGAAATTACATCTGGAGCACTCAATGCCAGCCCCTACCGCAAACCCAACGCGCTGACGACAGATAAAAATCCATTTGATCCGGAAAATAACCCGCTGGTGTACCAAGAACAGGATGCCCTCGACCAACTGAAGCCGCTGATCCCCGCCGAAGGGGAGATTGAGGGATACCTCAGCGGGCGCATTCCCCAATTGCCGGAAGTCAATTTTTTCATTTCCACCCGCTATCTGAATGAAAACTCCCAATTACCGCATGGTTACAATCTGGAACGCAACACTTTCGGAAAATTGACCTTCCGCTATGCCAATTTCAAATGGTCGCCATTCGTGGATGTGAGTAACCGCCAATACCAACCTTACCGGCACAGCTACAAATACGCCCCGGAGCGGCAAAATCAACGGGAAAAAGATCGAACCCGAATCGGGTTGAATATGACCCACACGGTCAGTCCAAGCCTATTTTACCAGCTCAACATCGCGCAGACAACCCAAACAGAGGATGCGTTTGTCCCGGGCCAGCCCCGGGATGAACTCGACCTACCCAGTTACGACCCAGAGTTTGAGTTTGTGATTGATGGCGCCGACCTTATGTGGGCAACGGAACTAAAAACAGTACTGTTCAAGGGAGATGTTACCGCCCAAGTCACCCCGAGGCACCAGCTCAAATGGGGGGCAGAACTACAACATCATTCGATTCAATATGCCGGCATTCGCCCTTTAGGTACGTTTGCCCGCTCCTTTTATCGCAATGAATATCTCCAAAAACCGCTGGAAGGTGCCGTGTATGCGCAGGATAAAATCGAATTAAACTACATGGTCGCCAATATCGGGCTGCGGTTGGATTTTCTGGATACAAATACCCCTGCATTAGCAGACCCCAGTGATGTCACATCCGGTATCATTGATGCCGAAACAAAAATCCAGTTGAGTCCCCGGATCGGGCTAGCCGTTCCGGTTAGCGAAGCCACCGTGGTACATTTTTCCTACGGGCATTTTTTCCAAAATCCAGAATATCAGGATATGTTCCAAAGCCTCGACATCATCCGCAACCCAGCACCACTGGACACATTAGCGCAAGTATTCATGGGTAACCCCAATGCCGATCCCCAGAAGACGGTCGCTTTTGAAGCCGGAATTCAACATCAATTTCATACGGATTGGCTAATTCATGCCACAGCGTTTTACCGGGATATTACCGATCTGCTGGGGGGTACCGGCAGTGTGCGCACCTATCAGGATGGAGCGCAAATCAGCTACGCTTACATGGATAACGTGGATTTTGCCAATGTCAAAGGCATTGAATTCACGCTGGCACGCACGGGTAACCGGTATATTAACGGGCAGTTGGCATATACTCTGATGTACGCCAAGGGTAACAATGCGACACCGGAATCCGGCATTTACGAAGTCCTAACCGCCGATACCGTGACCACGTATCGCGATTATTATCTTTCATTTGATCGCCGTCACGATATTGCCGTATCGATTGATTTGACCGTTCCACCGGATGAAGGATGGGGGGTACTTGATGATATATCCGTTAAAGTGAT
Organism: Gemmatimonadota bacterium; assembly: GCA_003697105.1. Taxonomy (GTDB): domain Bacteria; phylum 4572-55; class 4572-55; order J002; family J002; genus J002. The sequence goes on from RFFQ01000012.1 coordinate 43,956, forward strand.
TGCTCAGGCGGCAAGCGGATTCCCCTACACGCCGGTCAGCCGTATGGGATTTGATGAGGATGTTGAGCCGAATTCAGCGCGGCAGCCGTGGACAGCAACGGTTGATCTGCGGGCGCAAAAGCAAATCCAAGCCGCCCAAGCCACACTCGCTTTCTTTTTGGAAGTAACCAACCTCTTTGACCGAATCAATCCCTTGTTTGTCAACCCACAAACGGGGCAATTGTGGGAGACCCCCCGGGAACTTGCCAATTATGACGCCGTGTACAATCCGGCATTGGCGGACCAGCGCCGGATCGTAAAGGCTGGGTTGAAAGTTGAGTTTTAATGCCCCGGATCAGGAGATACTATGAAAAAGTGGACCATCTTTAGCCTCATGCTGTTGTTTTCCGTTGCGACCGCAAATGCCGCTTCCAACACCGGCACGGTCGCGGCACAATTCCTAAAAATCGGGGTTGGTGCGCAAGCCGCCGCAATGGGTGGCGCCACGACCGCCCACGTCAATGACCCCGCCGCACTGTATTGGAACGTGGGTGCATTAGCCCATCTCAACCAACCAGCATTGTACGGTGCCCATACGGAATGGTTCGCCGGTATTCAGCATGATTTTATTGGGCTGACGCTGCCAATCGGCGCAAATAACATCCTCGGTTTGAGCCTGATCGCTCTGACCACCGGGGACATTGAACAGACCACCCTCTCCCAACAAGATGGCACCGGCATTTTTTATGACGTAGCGGATATCGCCTTAGGAATTTCTGCCGCCCGGCAACTCACAGATCGCTTTTCCGTTGGTGTGACCGGTAAATACGTCCGGCAAACCGTCTGGAACGAAAGCGCCGCCACGTTTGCCTTTGATATTGGGGCATTGATGATCACCGATCTGCACGGGATGCGCTTGGGGATGCAATTTTCCAATCTGAGCGGCGACCTCAAACTGAACGGGTCGGATCTGCTGGCTGGTGACGGTACCCAACAGGTAACGGAATCGTACGCCTTGCCTGTGCGGTTTCAGTTTGGAATTGCCCTCGATGTGGTGGGGCACAACATGCCGGAAGCGCCACACCGGCTCACCGTAGCCATTGACGGCACTCATCCCGGGGACGGAGCAGAAACCCTGCATTTGGGGCTGGAGTACGCCCATAAAACGTGGCTCTTTTTACGTTCTGGATATGTAATCAATCATGATACGGCAGATGTCTCGTTTGGCGGCGGGGTGCGCTGGAGTTTGGCGCAGACGCCGTTTCAACTGGATTATGCCTACGCCGATTTGGGGCTGTTGGACGATGTCCAACGGGTGAGTCTGAAGTTGAATTTTTAATTAGGGTCTCTAAATTTGAGGTAATTCAATGCGATATATTTCATATAGCTTACTGATTTTATGGGTGTTATTTGGAAGTAGTGTCCGTGCGGACTCTAGCATCCATCATGACATCCATGTGATGGAACTAAACCCTGCCGAGCATACCATTCGTGTGAAAGACGAAATTACCATTCCGGCAGACCGGCTAAGCCCGGAAGTCCATTTTTTACTACACGGCGACTTGATGGTGACGGAGTCGTCCATCTCTTACCGCCGCCAGCGGGAAGCCGCCGCGGAAGATTTTGGCTTGAATCCGGAAGATTTTGAAGCTCCGATGGATATCCCCGTGTTTCATTACATCATCGAGGTTCCAGACCCGGGTCATGAACTCACCTTTACATTTTATTACGAGGGTACAATCTACCACCCGATTGAGGAGATGTCGGAAGAATACGCCCGCTCATTTAGTGTGTCCCCGGGGATCATCTCGGCAGAAGGGGTGTATTTGAGCGGCTCATCAATTTGGGTTCCGTGGTTTAATGACGATTTGGTCACGTTTAATCTGGATGTCACGGTGGATGCGGCATGGGATGTGATCAGTCAGGGCACACGCGCCGTGCATGAGGTGGTAAACGGAAAAAAACGTGTCCGGTGGGAATCCCCCCAGCCGGTGGATGAACCCTTTTTAATTGCCGGACCCTTCACCGAATATGACCGCAATGCAGGTGCCGTCACGGCAATGGTCTTTCTGCGCGAAGCCGATGATGCGGCAACGCTTGCGGAAAAATATCTGGAAGCCACCGCCCAATATCTGGAAATGTACCGTGAACTGATTGGACCCTACCCGTACACCAAATTTGCGCTGGTGGAAAACTTTTGGGAAACCGGTTACGGCATGCCTTCCTTCACCTTGCTCGGTCCTAAAATTATCCGTTTCCCGTTTATTTTGCACTCCTCCTATCCCCATGAAATTTTGCACAACTGGTGGGGTAACGGCGTTTTTGTCGATTACGATAAGGGCAATTGGTGCGAAGGTCTCACCGCATATATGGCAGATCATTTGATCAAGGAACAGCGCGGGCAGGCGGTGGAATATCGGCGCTCAACTTTGCAAAAATATGCGGATTATGTTAAAGAGAGTAACGATTTTCCCCTGATTGAGTTTCGTTCCCGCCACAATGCGTCCACGGAAGCCATCGGTTACGGAAAATCCCTGATGTTTTTCCACATGTTACGGCAGGAAGTGGGTGACGAACTCTTTGCCCGGGGGATGCGCCAATTTTACCGGGAGCAAAAGTTCAAAAAAGCCACTTTTGACGATATTCGCACGGCGTTTGAGAGCCTCACCGGTATTGACCTAAAACCGTTTTTTGAACAATGGACTACCCGTACCGGCGCACCGAATTTGGCACTTTCGGATGTCACAGTCACACCCACCGGTGATAAACACCAACTGACATTCCAACTCCGCCAGACCCAAGCCGGCGACCCTTTTCCCATGCGAGTACCGGTGGCAATCTACTTCGCCAGCCAACCGGAACCGGAAATTCAGCACGTACCGCTTACGTTCAAGTCCCAATTCTACCAATTTGAATTCGATCAAGCCCCCGTACGAATCGATGTGGACCCGCAATTTGATGTGTTTCGAGCTGTTGATCCCCATGAAGTTCCCCCGGCGCTCTCCAAAATTTTTGGGGATGATGAGGTGCTGATGGTGCTACCACGAAATTCTGCATTAGTGGAAGCCTACCAGCAACTAGCTCGTACGTGGAACAAACCGGTAGTTTACGCCGATGAACTTGAACACATCCCAGCGGATAAGCCGGTCTGGATTTTAGGATGGGATAATCCCCACCGGTCGATTATTACCAATGGTATCAGTGATTATGATGCCGTCATCGGTGAGAGTCAAGTGCGCTTCGGAAAGACGGTTTTGACACGAGAAAATAACAGTTTTGTGGTGGTAGCCCGCCATCCCCAAAATGTGGAACACGTAGTGGTCTGGTTGGCGACTGATAATCCGGCGGCAATTCCGGGTTTAGCACGCAAACTGCCCCATTACGGCAAATATAGTTATCTTGTGTTTGAAGGAGATGAACCCACCAACATTGCAAAAGGACAATGGGAAGTGGTGCATTCTCCCTTGAGTGTCACACTGGGCCAGATGACCGTCGAGCCAAAACTTCCGGAACGGCAGGCATTGGCAGAACTTCCGCCAGTCTTTTCGGCAGATCGGATGATGGCGGATATTCAATTTTTAGCTAGCGCGGAATTACAAGGTCGCGGCTTTGGTTCGGCAGGTTTAGACCGGGCGGCGGAATACATCCAACAGCAATTTGAGAACGCCGGATTGCAAGTGATCGTTCAGGAATGGTCAGATCAAGGGGGTCTCGATAATCAAACGGCGACCCTCAAGAACATCATCGGCATTATTCCGGGCACCCATTCCGGCTGGGAACAGCAATCTGTGGTTATCAGCGCCCATTACGATCATCTTGGCTTAGGGTGGCCCGATGTGCGACAAGGGAATGAAGGTAAGATTCACTACGGCGCGGATGACAACGCCAGTGGCGTAGCAGTTTTGCTCGAATTAGCCCGCACCTGGGGCACCAAATTGCAACCCAGCCGGACGATTATTTTAGCAGCATTTACGGCAGAGGAAGCCGGTCGCCGGGGTTCTAAATATTACGTCGATCATTTTGAGCCATATCCGGCAGATCAGGTAATGGCAAATATCAATCTGGATACCGTCGGGCGTTTGGGTGACGGCAAGATTCAAGTGATCGGCGGTTCAACCGCCTCAGAATGGAAACACGTGGCGATGGGCGTCAGTTTTGTGACCGGTATCCCCTCTGAGATGGTCACTCAAGATTTAGATGCCAGTGATCAAGTCAGTTTCATTGAAAAAGGCATCCCTGCCATCCAGTTGTTTACCGGCGCCCATCTGGATTATCATCGCCCGTCGGATACACCAGATCGGATTGATGCCGATGGGCTGGTCAAAGTAGCCATGTTCACCCGCGAGGCAGCACTCTATCTGGCAGAACGAGAACAACCCATGCGTTTTACCGGTAGCCCCGACAAAGAACCCCCCCCCGTGATGGAAGGAACGCGCCGGGCCACCACCGGTAGTATGCCCGATTTTAGCTATAGCGGCGAAGGGGTGCGTCTGGCAGAAGTACCGGCAGATTCGCCCGCCGCCAAAGCGGGTCTGCAACCCGGCGATGTGCTGATCCGGGTGAATGAAACACCGATCCCCAATTTGCAAGCGTACACAAACGTTCTCAAAGCCCACCAACCCGGTGATGAAGTGCTGGTAACCTTCCAGCGAGATGGCAACGAAAAATCCGCAAAGTTGGTACTCGGCGCCCGATAATAATGGAATTACCCGAGCGGTGGCACAACACCGTCTCCCAAACCGGTATTAAGCTCATTACCAGCGGGAACGGTATTCATAACAACCAACCCTTGCCCGGTGTCACAAATGGCAAGGGTGAAACGTAGAAAAATACGGTAAACTATAATCTTTTCATTCTCACCTTTTAAATTTAAGGAGTTCATATGACGCGGTACATTGTAATCGTAATGAGCATTCTGTTTTTCACCCTTTCACTTTCGGCGGAAGAAACCCTCCTACCGGACCAACTGAAAGATTCACGGGAGGTTCATCTTCAAAATATTAAACAATTAACTTTCGGCGGGCAAAATGCAGAAGCCTATTTTTCATTTGACGGGCAACGATTAACATACCAATCGACCCCCCGTGACGGAAAATGCGATCAGATTTATCACATGAATATTGACGGCAGTGATAAACGGATGGTCAGTACAGGCAAGGGAATCACGACGTGTTCCTTCATGTATCCTGATGGGAAGCACTTTTTGTATGCCTCCACCCATGAAGGGAACCCGGACTGCCCCCCACCACCGGACATGAGTCAAGGATATGTATGGCGTTTGGAAAAAGAGTATGACATTTACAAAGCGGATATGGAAGGCAATATTGTTCAAAAATTGACCGATACTCCCGGCTATGATGCCGAGGCGGTCATCTCCCCGACCGGTGACAAAATCGTGTTTACCAGCGTTCGCAGTGGTGATTTGGAACTTTGGACAATGGATTTGGACGGTAGTAACCTCAAACAGTTGACAAACACCCCCGGTTATGATGGGGGTGCGTTTTTCTCCCGCGATGGGAAAAAAATTGTGTGGCGTGCCAGCCGGTTTGAAAACGATCCGGAAGGGTTAGCCGATTACCAACGCTTGCTCAAAATGGGCATGATCCGACCCTCTAAACTGGATATTTACATAATGGACGCCGATGGCTCGAATGTCCAACGCGTCACGCATTTTAACAAAGCCAGCTTCGGCCCCTATTTTCATCCTTCTGGCGAAAAGATCATTTTTTCAAGCAACTTAGGTGATCCCAAAGGGCGGGAGTTTGATCTATACTTGATCAATATTGATGGTAGCGGTCTGGAGCAGATCACCTTTACGCCGGAATTTGACGGCTTCCCCATGTTCAGTCTGGATGGGAAAAAACTCGTCTGGGGGTCCAACCGGTTTAATGAGTTACCCCGGGAAACCAATGTGTTTATTTGCGATTGGGTGGATCAACCGCTAAAATCAAACCTCACACCAGCTAAACGCGGTAAAGCCCGCCGGGTGAGTGGAGAATCCAGTCACACCCAATAAAAATAAATCGTAAAACATGACCTAAATCAAGGTCTCTTATTCCTGTTTTGGGTATAATATATGCCGTATTGAATTCACTGCCAATACGGCATATTTCCTACATCAATCGTTAAGGGAGTCGTATATGTCTCAGCCAGTTTCCAATCCCCATTGTGTCTATTGCCAACGCACCAGTGATCAAGTTCCGTTGATACCCATCATGTTCAAAGGGGAAGAATTGCATATTTGTTCCCAGCACATGCCGGTACTCATCCATCATCCTGAGCAACTTGCGGAATTTATGCCCGGCACCGAAAATTTGGAAGGACATCAGCATTAATGGCAAAAAATTGGAAACCCCCACTGCCCAAAGAACACGGGGCGTGGGGGATTCTTATCGGTTCATTTTTAGTGGTGCCCGCATTAGAACACCAATTTACCATCGCTATGGGCATCTTTTTGATAGGGTTACTCTGCCTCTACATCTTTAGTCAAGGAGTGTTGGTCTGTCTCAAACGGCAATTACAATTGCAAGATTGGCTCTGGTTAGGGTGTTTTGGCGGTGGGGGTATGCTCTTGTTGGGCATATCCCTTATGCTGGCGCAGACCCTTTTTCCACTCTGGGGGCTCACACTGATGATCCCCTTCTGGTTGGTCCAATGGGCACTGATCCGTGCCCGAATGCAACGTACTATTTTTGCTTATTTACTGGGTAGCATTGGGTTATCTGTAGTTGCACCACTCACGTTACTACTGATCGAGCCTCACCTCACACCCCATCTGATATGGGTTTGGCTACTGGCGGCATTGTTTTACAGTAGCGCCATCTTATTTGTACAATATCTGATCATCAATTTGAAACACCAAGAAGAATTGCGGCAACGTTACCGGTTGACCCTGATTATCTATCACATCATTCTTTTTGGGTTTCTAATCGGGCTTGTTCGGGGGGTTGAACGTTTGCAATGGGGATTAATTTTGGTGTACACACCGATTACCGCACAGGTGGTGTGGGGACTTCTCCGGCAGCCTAAAGTCCGCAGTTTTAAAACCGTCGGTTGGATTCAAATTTTACACGGGGTCGTGTTTATCCTGCTAATTTGGGGATTAGTCTAATCCTCCAGAAAAGGCAATTTCGGTAAAGCCAGAGCGGTTACAGCGGCTCATAACTTCCACAATATCCTCATAAAGCACATCATCTGCAGGAATCAACACAACGGTTTGAATTTGGGGATGGTCTCTTTTGATTTGTACCAAGCGCGTAGTCAGGCGAGAAAAATCATAGGCTTGACCCGCCCGGCACGGAATCTGTTCCACCAGCACCCCATCAAGAACCAGATTTAAGCCATCACGGGAGATTCCCACCGCAAACGCCACAATTTCAGGTTCTTCTTCAGATGAAGGCTCCGCCGGTTCGCCCTCTGCTGGAAGCGAAAATTCAAAAATAGCGGTCTGGGCAAAAACCGCGGTCAGCAACAGGAACGGAATCAGCACTAAAAAAAGATTCATCACCGGCAATACATTGACTTCCGCCTCATGGGCACGTTTGCGGTGACGTGAACGACGACGAGACATTTTTCAATTAATGATGACAAATGAATAATGATGAATGACCCACTCCCCAATCAGGATTTAGGGATTAGGATTTAGGGGTTCATGTAATTCCCCAACTCACCAACTCCCAAACTCCCAAACTCCCAAACTCCCAAACTCCTAAACTCCCAAACTCCCAAACTCCTAAACTCCCAAACTCCCCAACTCACTATTTTTTATTTTTCAGTAAGTTACCAATGTGAGTCGAACAGCGATCTATATCATCAAGTAGGCGTTCTGTGCGTCGCCAAATAACGGTGTACGCAATCAGGCAAGGAATTGCAACAATCAACCCGAAAGCGGTGGTATTCATCGCTTTGGAGATACCTTGAGTCAATTCCATGGCACGAGCGGCGGCACTAGCCGTCCCCACTGCCGAAAAGGAATCCATTAAACCAATGATAGTGCCCAACAATCCCAGCAACGTGGCAATCTGAGCCAGCATCGACAGGTAGGGGGTCCGTGCTTCGAGTAAGGGCAATTCCGCTAGTGTCGCTTCTTCCAACGCATCCTCGACGGGTAACTCATCTTCTTGAAAAGCTAACAAACCGGCAAGTATAATCCGTGAAAAGACGGTGGGATGGTCGCGGCAATAACGAATTGCTTTATCAAGGTTATCTACCCGAATATCACGGGCGATCTCATTGATAAAATAGTCAACACGGGTACGATGCGGCAAAAAAATGACCATCACCCGCTCAATAGTGATCGCCACTGCTACAGCGGAGACCGCTAAAATCAGGTACATAAAAACGCCGCCATCCTGAAAGGCACGAGCGACCAGTTCGATCATAGGGAGTCCTCACCATATTAAATAGATTAAGCCCGAAAGTAACAAACTTCCGCCGGCAGCATAGCCTAACTGCCGGGCGGCATTCGTTTGGTCTTGATTGTGTAGAACCCAAGCGGCGGAGCCGAAACCCACGCCAGCCGCAGCGGTACTCCACATGATAGCGCGTGAAAGACGAAAATTGGGAGAGGTCGCCGTCAAGAGGGCATCGGAATCCGGGTGGAGGGGTTTTTCCAGTGCTTCTAGGTTCGGTTCGAGGGGATTCAGGGGTACTATTTTTTTCTGTAATGGTATTGCTGCTGGTTGGGATTCTACGGCGCCTTCGATCTGTGCCGCCTCCATAATCATGGTTTCACCCGCTTTTGAGGTATCTTGGGATGCGGTTTCTTGCGCCGAAGCACCGAACACGCACCCCAAGAGAATCACTAACACGAGGGAGAATCGATGGAAGACATTCATCATCAATCCCTTACAATGGAGATGAGCCAGCGGAGATGTTCAGCCGTATCTTGTTCAGGTTAGCCTTCCTGCGACTCCAACCACCGTTCGGCATCAATCGCCGCCATACAACCTGTTCCGGCGGCAGTAATTGCCTGACGATAATAGGAATCTTGCACATCACCACAAGCAAACACGCCTTCAATATTGGTTTTGGTTGATTTGGGCTGGGTGATCAAATACCCGACCTCATCCATATCCAATATCCCTTTGAAAAGGTCTGTATTGGGTTTGTGACCAATCGCCATAAAGACGCCATCAATGGGCATTTCGCGGGTTTCGTTGGTTTTGACATTTTTCAACCGTACCCCGGTCACATTTTTCTCACCTAAAATTTCATCAATAACCGTATCCCAAATGAACTCAATTTTTTCGTTCTTCATGGCACGCTCTTGCATGATTTTGGAGGCGCGCAGTTCGTTACGGCGGTGCACCACATACACTTTGGAGGCAAACCGGGTCAAAAAGGTGGCTTCTTCCATGGCGGTATCGCCCCCGCCAACGACGATGACCGCTTTATCGCGGAAAAAGGCGCCATCACAGGTGGCACAGGCAGAAACCCCGAAGCCCATCAGGCGTTTTTCGGATTCCAAACCCAGTAATTTGGCAGTAGCGCCTGTCGCCACAATCACCGCTTTGGCGAAATAATCGTTTCCGTCATCCGCACTGATTTTGAAGGGTCGCTGGGAAAAGTCAACCGCGGTCACTTCACCGAAAATGGACTCCGTCCCAAAGCGAAGGGCTTGTTTCTTAAATTTTTCCATCATTTCGGGACCCATGATCCCATTTTCAAAACCGGGATAATTTTCCACATCGGTTGTGATGGTGAGCTGACCGCCGGGTTGCATACCTTCAAATACCAACGGCTTTAAGTTTGCGCGGGCGGTATAAATAGCCGCGGTCCAACCCGCCGCCCCCGCACCAATAATAATCACATTGCGAATATCCATTACACAAACTCCTTCAGTGATATAAATCATGAAAAAATAAGATGGTATTGCGATTAATTATGTTGCATTTGCTCCCGCCAATCGACCTTCTTCAAGCCTTCCGGCAGTTTGAAGAGTGCCGCATCCACGTTTGTTTCTTCAATTTGGCGAAGCTCACTGGTTTCCACCACGTGATCCCCTTCATACGTGACCGTTTTAACCGGAACACCACTGTACATCAGCTTTTCTTCGGCTTCAGCAGAGCCATAGGCGTAAATCTCATCCCGGTCTGGATTCAGTTTGGCAAAAAAGTCAGCCATTTTCTGTAACGTCGCAAAATCATGCCCGGTTATTCCGAGTTTGGTTTCATCTGCCGCCCAAACAGTTTCGATTTTTGTATCATCTTCATACCCGTCGTACACATCACACACCCATGTGCCTATTTTTTCCCCAGAGCGTATTTTTTTGTACACCACCGGTGGTTTCTCATCCGGCATATACACCCCCATCATGTCTTCCATCATTTGGCGTTGTTCTGGGGGCAACTGTTTCAGTTGTTCTTCCATCAGGCGCTGTTGTTCCGTCATGGCGGCATTCACTTGCTCACCTACCGCTTCAATATCCGCTTTGGTCATTTCTGTATAGGTTTTGTCCTTCAAATTGATAGACCAGACCACCTCTTTCGCGGCATCAAAAATAAAGATGGCTTGATCTTCGACGGATTCAAACCGCAAATGATCCCCATCTATAAAAATCTTTTCGGTTAAGGTCTGTCCAGACACCTCGTTTGTAGTGGTATGAACTGCCGCAATCCCAGCAAAACCATCACTCGAAATTCCCAGATTGAGAAGTAACAACAGTGAGACCACCGTTAAATAGCGCATAGTAAAAAACATCCTTTCTTGGCAAAAGAGAAAAATTGATAAATTTAAGAGCCTTCAAAATAGTGTTTTTTGTCATTCTCTGTCAAGCCTTCCTTTTGGATTTCGCTTGATCTTCAACGGGAATCATGCTAAGTTGCCGATGTCTCAATTCTATCACCGACAGTTCACGGTTCATGTTCAGGGAGTTCAAGTGATGCGGAAATTCCTTTTTCTGACCTTTTTTAGGGATATGTGTCACCAGTTGTGATTCCGATGATAGCCGCCCCACCGGAACCCCCCCCCCTCCATTACCGAGCAAGGTTTCGATCCCCGGTACAACTTACTGGTGGAATGATACCGTCTTTTACGAAATTTTTGTACGTAGTTTTTACGACAGTGATGGCGATGATACCGGTGATTTTGCCGGTCTGATTGACAAACTGGATTATCTGAACGATGGAAACCCCAACGCCACGACCGATTACAAAGGTATTAAACTGGATGCGATGACAGTCGGGGAAGCATGGGATAACACCAGTGTGGTCCGTGGTTATGCGGAGAGCGGACTCGACTTTTGTTTTGAATTCGATCTGGCAACGGCGATTTTAAATGCCGTCAATAGCGGTGCCCCGGATTATATTCAATCCCAACTGGAAATCGTAGCAGATGCCTACCCCTACCACCAATAAGGTAACCTCACCATGAAAACGGTTCTGCAATGGCTGTTGCTGATCAGCTTGATGTTGGTTGCTAGCGGAAAAAGCCAACCGGTACGGACAATTACCAGCAGTGCCGAATTGCAAGCCCTTTTTGCCGAACCTGTTGACTCATTGCAAATTTATCTTCTGCGGGGTACGTACGAGTTGCAACCGCAGACGATTATCGATTCCAGTTGTGGTAACTGTGAAGACCCTGCCACACCGGTGGAAGCAACCGTCGGGTTACAGATTAGCGGGAAGCATGTGGTTCTTGCCGGCGTCGCCGACCGGTCGGCAATTCTTCAGACCAACGCGGGATACGGAATTTTCTTCAACGATTGTCAAGATTGCCGGCTGGAAAATCTCCAAATTACCGGTGGCATCCGTGACCCAGACCCTAACGCGACAAATGCGGCGGTCGTTGTCAAAAACAGCACGGTGACAATCCAAAAAAACCGTATTTTTGCCAACATCGGCGATTCCAGTCGAGTTAATGAGACTGTTGTGGGTATTATGGGCATTGCCGGACGGGAAAATGCTCTCATTAACATTTTTGATAATGAGATTGTGCAAAATTCATGGGATGGGATCGCGCTTTATCGTGGAGCTTCGGCCCATATTGCCCGCAATTTAATTGACGGCGTCGATCAGGTACGCGGGCGGCAAATTGGTGGAGGACGCGGTGTTGGCATCGGTGTGACATGGAATGCGGATGCCATCATTGAAGATAATTTAATCCGGCGTTATTGGAAAGGCATTGGCCTATTTGTAGATGCCAACGGTATTGTTCGCCGCAACATTGTGGAAAATATTCTGACATGGGGTATGAGCCTGTGGGATGCCGGAAAAGGCAAGCCGGTCGGTGTTTTTCTGGATAATGTCATCTACCAGACGGGCGCTTGCGGGATGTCCATCACCCGGCAATTACCGGGACAAAATCCGGGAATGATCATCGGGAATATCATCATTCAAACGGGTCAGAATCCCATGTACGATGCACCGGATTACTACTGCTACCAGTGCCCACTGGCACTCCATGCCGTACCCCGCACGTTTGATATCGAACAAAATCTATTTTATGATAACCGGCGTGGGTCCCCTGATCTACCCGACACGGATCTGAGTCCCGAGGCATTCCAACAAGCGTTGCAGTCGCGCTGCGAATCCCTGAAAGCCCACCCGTGGCACGAAAAATCCAGCATGGTGAAACAATTTTGTCCTTAACCGTGATTCACTTTTATTTGGAGAACAAAAATGGCAGATTGCAAATACATAGAAGCGTGTCCGTTCTTTAACGAAAAATTGCCAAATATGCCGGCCATGACAAAACTCATCAAAAAGCAGTATTGTCATGGAAATTTCACGGAGTGCGCCCGGCTCATCGCCTACGAAGCGACCGGTATCGAAGTGCTACCGAATACCATGTACCCCAATGACAGCAAAGCCGCACAAGCATTTATCCAAGAACATCAAAAAAAGTAAGACTGTGTCATCAGATAGGCTCATCTACCGCCCCAATATTCCGCCAGATTCGGCGTATTGAGCGAGCCGAAATAACACCACCATAATAATTCAAATGAAAGAGGCAAAGACGGATAATCTTTGCCTCATTTTTTCCAAACCCTTCAACCTAAAGGAGACTCCATTGGCGAAGACTCAACCAAAATATCCTCCCGGCATTCCGTACATCATCGGGAATGAATTTGCAGAGCGATTCAGTTATTACGGCATGAAGACCATCCTCGTGGTTTTTATGACCCAATACCTGATGAGTAACAGCGGCACCCTAGACCCGATGTCTGAAGCAGACGCCAAATATTGGTACCACATGTTCAGTATGGCAAACTATTTTTTCCCCATTATTGGGGCGATTATCTCCGATATTTTTTGGGGGAAGTACAAAACGATCATCAATTTGTCGATTGTTTACTGTCTGGGACACCTGTTTTTGGGGTTGTTCGAGACGCGGTTCGGATTAGCCATGGGTTTGACCCTAATCGCTATTGGTTCCGGCGGGATTAAACCCTGTGTTTCAGCTCATGTGGGTGATCAATTTAGTGAGAAAAACAAGTCATTATTGACAAAAATGTTCAGCAATTTCTACTTGGCGATCAATATTGGGGCGGCAACCTCTTCCCTACTGACACCCGTCTTATTAGAAATATATGGACCCCACATCGCCTTTGGGTTACCGGGCGTGTTAATGCTCATTGCCACGATCATCTTTTGGATGGGCCGGAATAAGTTTGTCGCCATGCCGCCGGTGGGTATTGAACAATACAAACGTGATTTGCTGAGCCCCCAAGGAAAAAAAGCGCTGAAAAATCTGAGCTTGATTTACTTGTTTGTGTCTATTTTTTGGTCTTTGTTTGATCAAACAGGTTCATCATGGGTTTTGCAAGCCCAACACATGGATCGGTGGGTGAATTTGGGTTTTGTTCAATTTGAGTTGCTTTCTTCGCAGATACAAGCGTTCAATCCGGTGCTGATCATCATTTTAATCCCTACATTTGCCTATGTGGTCTATCCGTTTGCCAATCGCTTTTTTGATTTTACGGCATTGCGGCGAATGTCTGTTGGTTTTTTTGTTGCGGCAGCCTCATTTGCGCTTTGTGCGGTGGCGCAAAGCTTGATCGATGGCGGCGGGACTCCAAGCATTCTCTGGCAATTTTTCGCCTATTTTCTGATCACGATTGCGGAAATTCTGATCTCCATCACCGCGTTGGAATTTGCTTATACGCAGGCACCCCATAACATGAAATCGTTTATCATGGGGTTTTACTTGCTTTCGATTTCGCTGGGGAATTTCGTGACAGCGATGGTGAATCATTTCATCCAAAACCCGGATGGCAGTTCCAAATTGGCTGGTGCCGCCTATTTTTGGTTTTTTGTGGTGCTAGTCAGCATCACCGGTTTTATCTTTATGTTTATTTCGCGACATTATAAAGAAGAGATTTATTTGCAATCGCGGGAGAAACTCGGATAACGGGTAGAAACCGGAAAAAATAACAGGCGACTCTTTGCGGAGTCGCCTTTTTTAGTGGTTATCATAGTGGAATTTTGGCTTACGGGATTTACCCAGTTCCGAGGTTCCATTTCGGGGGCAATCCTCTACCAAATTCACGGAGGAATCATCGTGAAAATTCAAACCGTTTTTTACCGGTTATTTTTCCGGGGAGATCAAATACTGTACATTTTCTGGAAGGCGGAAATTAAAATCATCATCTTTAATGGCACGGTTCAATTCTTGATCGCGGAAGCTAAGTTGCACGGACTCCCCGGTCGTTGGACGCTCAATACGGATGCGTTGCGGGCGCCAATGGGTAAAAATCTGGGTATAATCCTCCAGTACCATGCGGTAGATGAGGGTATTGGCGCGGTCTAAGCGTTGGATTTCCACCGGATTGAGGGTTTCCGGTTCTAACCAGTAGTAGAATGTTCCGGTTGCCTGAGTGACGGTCAAAAGATAATATTGCCCATCCGCCCGCACGGAGGAAGACCCAATATCATCCCACAGAAACGCCAAGCCCCCGTCCAGTAGCGCAAAGAGGTCATCAAAATTGATTTCTGCCCCGATGATATTCGCTAATTCGTTGGAATCGGTGGTGGTTTCAATCAGTGTATTTTCCACCGGCACATAAACGCGCACTGAATCCTGTTTAATGGTAACAATAGCTCCTAAAATTCCCAAGGGACCGAAAATATCCAGCCGCAGATGATCCGGTTTGCGAAAGAGGAGCGCCCCGTTAAAGACATTCCGTTGGTGGTCTCTCTCGATGTGGATTTTTGTGACAGCCCGTAGCGTGCGGAAAGCGGCGCTTCGCTGGCGGAGAGTCGTGATGATTGATTTATCGGTCTGTTTGAGAATTACCGGCGCTGTGGAGCGTATTTGGCGGGAACATCCCCCTGAAGAGAGGGCAAGGAAGAGGCTGAGGAGGAGGAGCCCGAAGAATTTACTGGGCATTATCGATTTTCTCCTGAATGGCTGCGGGATTTTCGGGTTTTAATTCCACGGCACGTTGCCACTGCTCTATCGCTTTTTGAGTCATACCGAGCGCCTGATAGACATCCCCCAAATGGTCATGAATCACGGGGTCATCCACACCCGTTTGGAGGGCTTTTTCCAGTTGGAGCCGGGCATCACTCAGCCGTCCCATCTGAAAATAGACCCAGCCCAGACTATCCAGAAAAAAGCCATTTTCTGGCTCTAAATCCACCGCTTTTTGGATCAGTTCCAGCGATTCCTCCAAATTAATGCCCGCCTCTGCTTGCATATAACCCAGATAATTCAGGACGGTTGCATTTTCCGGGTTGATGTCCAAAATTCGATAAAACACCATCGCGGCTTGGTCGAGGTCTCCTAACCGTTCATAGGCAACACCTAACCCAAACAGCACGTTTTCATTTTGGGGATTCGCTTCGAGTGCCTTTTGATACGCCACAATTGCTTTTTCATAGGATTTATTTTGACGGTAGGTCGTACCCATCAATTCATAAGGAGAGGTGGTCGGATCATCCAATAACGGAATTGCTTTTTCAAAGGCGATTTTCGCCATGTTTTCATCTTCCAGACGGAGATAGCAATCTCCAATATTGAGCCATGCTTGGGGCATATTGGGGTCATAGATCAGGGCGGTTTCAAAACTGACAATGGCTTGTTGGCAATCCCCGGCATTCAGATAAAATCGTCCTTCATAAAAATAAATCGAGGGGTCTTCGGGGTCAATTTTTTGCGCTTCTCCGAGGGCAAAAAGGGCATCTTCATTCCGGTCTAATTGTTGGTAAGCTAGGGCAAGTTGGGTCCAGGCGTTCACCAAGGTGGGGTCATATTTTAGGGCGATTTCCAGTTGTTCTACGGCGTTTTCGGGTTTGCCGGCATCTAGGTACACTTCACCAAGCATCATGTACAATACGGGGTCTAATGGATGCAGTTCAATCAACTTTTCATATTGGGCAATGGCTTTGTCAAATTCCATACCCCAGTGGTAGAAGAGTCCTAATTGGCGCTGAACCTCATAATTATCTCCAACGACGTTTTCCATGCCTTCGAGCAAGGTAGCGGCATCGGCAAATCGGCGCTCTTCTACGTACAGGTCCAATAATCGCCGGAGAAATCGCGGATTATCCGGTTCGAGCCGGACCAAGCTCTCGTATGCCCGGATCGCTTTAGGTTTGTTTTCCTGCGCTTCATACATTCGAGCCAATTTGATGTGAACATCGAACCAATCCCGATTCAACATTGCTGCTCGTTCGTAGCTATCCATTGCCAACGGGGTCAGGTCATACTGCTCATAAATTTGCCCGACCCGAAAATAGAGAATCGCCGATTGCAAATTACGCTTCATGATCGACTCACAAAAATCAAGAATGTTCCTCGGATCGGGTTCGAGGTCATACAGTTGCAACAATCGCATAAAGATTCCGATCCGGGTTGAATCCGACTCAATAACCCGCTTATAATTCTCCTTAGCGCAATCCAGCCGGTCGAGCGCGTCGCAAAACTCAGCCAATGCCAGAATCATTTCCACATCGTCTGGGGCGAATGCAAGCCCTTTTTTAATGGTTTCAATAGCTTGATTGCTACGCCCTGTTTCAAAATAAATGATCGCAATATCACGGTAAACTCGTACCAGCGAGGGGTCTAATTTGAGTACCGTTTCAAATTTTTCCATTGCCGCTTTGGTATTGCCTGCTTCTTTCAGTAACACTCCTTCCAAATATTGCAGATACGCACTGGCACGATTGTCAATATCTTCCACTGAGGTGATTGCCTGTACAGAAGCGGTCAGGCACAGGATAATTAGCGCGGGTATTGTCCAAAAAACCCTACGATTCATGATAATGCAATCTCCTTAACATTTATGATCTTGACGAGAGGGACATAAGTCATTCAAAGGGCATGTTGTACATTGAGGGCGACGTGCGATACACGTTTTGCGCCCATGTAAGATCATCGCATGCGAGAAATAGACCCAATCTTCCTGAGGAACAATTTTCATTAAATCCTGTTCGATCTTCACTGCATTTTTGGGATGGTCAACTAATTTCAATAGATTGGTGATGCGGGTCACATGCGTATCCACCACAATACCTTCGGGCTTATGGAAGGCATCCCCAAGTACAACATTAGCGGTTTTGCGCCCGACACCGGCAAGGGCAGTCAACTCTGCCATTGTTTGGGGCACTTCTCCGTTGTGATGTTCTACCAATGCTCGGCAGCACTGCTGAATGTTACGTGCCTTGTTGCGGTAAAATCCCGTGGAGCGGATCATCTCCTCCAATTCTGGGAGTGGCGCCTGAGCAAAATCAGCGGCAGTCGGATATTTTTCAAATAGCGCCGGCGTCACCATATTAACCCGTTTATCCGTACACTGAGCCGACAAAATAGTAGCAATAAGCAGTTGCAACGGGCTATTATGGTGCAAGGCACAGTGGGCATCGGGGAATTCGGTTTTAAGCCGTTCTAGCACCTTTTTGACACGAAAACGGCGATGTTCTAGGGACTCCAAAGCAACTCCTTTATCGACGGCGACCTTCTGGGATGTGCAACCCACCAGCGCCAATAATAACAAACTAAAATTAGGCCTGTCAAATTATTTATAGCGACACCTTCATTTAGAATAAAAAATCGCTGAAGGTTCTGCCTCCAGCGATTTTACGACTCATCTCAAGAAACCGTGCCGGTCTCTTTTCGAGTGAATCCAAGAGACCGGCAGGTATTAGAGCCAGTTTACTTCAACATCACCATACTCCGCGTCATGCTGAAGTCACCCGCAGTGATACGATAGACGTACACGCCACTGGCAACCGCGTTGCCGAGTTCATCCGTGCCATCCCATGTTGCGGTGTAGTAACCCGCCTCCCGCGGCGCATT
The DNA here is from genome assembly GCA_003697105.1 of Gemmatimonadota bacterium. Classification (GTDB taxonomy): domain Bacteria; phylum 4572-55; class 4572-55; order J002; family J002; genus J002. The sequence continues at coordinate 62,175 of RFFQ01000012.1, forward strand.
GACCAGCGTTTTCACCAACTGACCGGCGGCATTGTAAATTTCCAGATTTACATGCGCCTTGACAGGTAATTGGTACCGGATTGAGGTCGTCGGGTTGAATGGGTTTGGCGTGTTTTGAGCCATGTCGTAGGTTACCGGAACATCTACGGATGGGGTTTGTTGTTTGCTTTCCGAGCTAATTTCAAGTTCTGTGACGGATTCAACCGCTTCCGCCAGTTGTTGACCTCGCGAGGTCATGCTCACGTCACTCTTGAGCGTGAGTTCTGTTTCGCCTGAGAATCGTGCCCGGAAGGTCACGTTTGCGAGCACACCTTCACCATTCACCCCGCCAGCGGCGGCACCAAGGCGAGTCATATCAATCCGAACCGTACCTTGCTCAACATCGTTGTGGAAGAAGAGCGTTGGTGTACCATCCATGCGGAGGAAGGAGCCTTCTTCGACACGGACGAGTTCAAATTGAGCGGCATCATATTCGACTTCCAGACTCGTTGCAAACAAGTCTATTGCCTCATTCGCTATAATGCTAAAGGTGTATTCTTCACCTTCCACAAACGACCGCGAACCGGTCAGGCTTTCTAAGTGATAAACCGGCGCGCTGGATGCTCGGTGTGCCAAAGCGTGATCCACTGCCTGATCCGCAATCCGGCTAGCACCGGCATAGGTATCGTAATACAACGCGAAGAGCGTCAAATCTGCCAGATTGATCCGGTAACGCCCACTTGGGATATTATCCGCCCCGCCACCTGCGAGGATCGGTGCACTACCGTTTTCACCGGCATAGATACCAATATTACAGATCGGGTTCCAGTTACCAGAAACTTGACCTGTAGCGGGGTCATAGTACGAATTCAAGGCGTAATAAATCACCAAGACGTCATCTAAGCCCCCGATGTAACCATCCCCGTTGAAATCCGCTGGCGAGAAGAAGTCTGAAATTTCCAGTTCAACGGGCATTTCTACATTACCGGTTGAGGCTTCAAATGTGACGGTCCAGTTGTACACACCCGCGACAACATCACCATCAATCATATCATCATTATCTTGATCGAAATCGAAGATAAAGTAAACGACGGCACTGCTCGGCTCATCTGAATTTTGGCCATATAAGGTCAAACCGCCATCGATTTGCGCATCATCAAAGGTCAACCATCCTTCTGTGCCCGAAACTCCCGAGACCGTAACGGTAGCACTTGGGTCAAAAGCGGGGTTCGTAAGGCGCACAGCGACGCGTTCGGAGACATCTTCATCATCAATGGGGACAAAGAAGGCTTCCAGCATATCCGTATCCGCTTCAAAGTTCGGATGAACAACGAGTTCTGCGGGAACATCCAGAATCGCGCATTCTGGACCAACGATGTCGCTATTGCCAACGTTGTACCGGGCGGCAACGCCGTAGCAGTACTCAACGCCAAACTCGACATTCTCATCTACATACGATGTTTGCCGTCCTGTCCAGATCAGCGTCCATTCCTCTTCAGAGGCAAGCCGGCGATAGAGATTATAGCCAAGTAACCGGATGTCGCGAAGGTCTGAATCCTGTTGCACGGCTTTAGACGCGGCAACCGATTTGGCATTATCACCAATTGATGCCGCCGCAACTTTTGTCAACGGGGTAATATCCCGCTCTCCACCAATGCGCTCGGCGCTATCCCAACTGACATGGATCGTACCTTCATCGAGCATTGCTTCTGCCATGAGGTTTGCTGGACCTGCCGGCGCACCGACCGTAATGGTTACCGGAACATCAACCACCCGTTGATTGGGATCGTTGCTTCGGAATTGCAATGTTGTTTGGTAGGTATCACCCGATTCAAAATCAGTCGCATCCACCGTCATCATCATGTTATGAGATGTACCGCCCGGTATCATGAACCAGTGTTCATCCATCGTCAGCCAGTGGCCGACTAATTCCACCGGTGTTGTGCTGAAGCGAATGGCGGTACGCCGGCGAATCCGCGGGGCACCGTCGGCGTATGTGCCATTATAGTAATATTGGAGACCTTTGGTACCGTGCATATTTTCAATCCCGATAGAAAGGTCTGTTTGACGAGGTGCGGTTCTGTATTGAAATACCAGATCGCCATTCGATTTGAACAACACTTGGAAGGTTTCCCGTTGGGTGCTACTCCCAAAATGCGGGACACGGCTGAATTCCACCACAAATGTACCATTGCCGTCATCATAGACAAAGATACCACCTGCTGCCGACGGATTTAAGTCATCCCACAGCGGGGCAATGAGATTATTTGCCAAGTTCATGGTGGGGATGGGGCTAGAACTCAAGCTATTGTTGCCCGGATCATCACCTAAGGACATCCAACCATTGGAACAAATCCAAAGGGTGTTATAGCTTTCACCGTAGTAAGTGAAGTTGAACGGCAAGGTTACCATACCGCGGTCATCATCACCCAGCGGATTACCTGCGGCATTGAGTACCGGTGTACCATTGCCATCATAAGCCGGATCGATTTCCATCCAGTCATATTGAGCTTGATAGGCATAGTACGGATAGGCATAGGCGGGATTCATACCGACAATATCAGCCCGGTCAACGTACAGATTCGCTTCACCGAGGTTACTGAGCGGCATCGAGATCGTTTGAACTTCACCTGCCGAAACTTCCGCCGCAAATTCTACCGGTGCGTTCAAGTCTGGAGCCGACAAAACGGTAACTTCAGCAACCGAACTCCGCATCCCGGGAGCGCCATCATACACAGCGGCAACTTGATAGGTGTATGTCCAGCCCGGTGTTACGTTATAATCGTTAAATGTGTTTTGATCCGGTCCAACCGTACCGACTCGGGAGCCGCCGCGGTAGATTTCAAAACCGGTTAGTGAGCGGAGTTGCCCCGGTAACTCCCACATTAACGAGACGTACCCATCTGTTTTTGCGATCGCCTCCAACGTGGGTTGGCCGTAGACCGTAAAATCAACCGGGATGGTTAATTCTGGGGTGTTATAGGCATTACTCAGAATGGTAATGGTACCGTTGTAAAGTCCCGCTTCCACGAGGCAAGAGGCATCGAAGGTCACCGTAACATCAAAGCTACCGGCGCCTTCAATCGAACCCATGACCGGATCGACCATTAGCCAATCACACTCTTCGCCGCCGCCACCTTCATAGTCACGGCTATCATACCAGTTATATGTGCCATCGCCATTGGGTTCAAACATCAGGGCAAATTCATTTTCCAGCACAAATTCTGCCGGAACTTCATCACCACTAATGTTGCTATCACCTTGACCGGGAGCGTTGTTGTAGAAAATTTCGACCCCAGATGTACCGGTCGGGTCTTCAATACCAATGGTACAGGAGGTAATATCCAGATTTTCCCCAAAGGATTGATACTGGTACACAATCGAACCATCGGCATACAGAATAATTTCGGCATTGACACCATTTGTTGGGTCTTGATTCCCCGGATATTCAATATAATCGACAAACTGAATGACCAGCATATCGCCCATCGTTTGATAATACACCGGGGCATTGGTATCCGCGGGGTCCATATCATCCCAGAACCACGGTAGGATGGCATTGGGGGAACTGGACGTTGGAATTGGGCTGTTGCTGAGTGAGTTCAAGGATGTCGGGTCAAATCCAACCACACCATTGGAACCAATGTAGAATTCGGAATATACCGTTCCGTAGAAATCAAAATCAAAACCGATAGGGAACGGACCCACATAGTTATCGTCACCTAACCCTGTGACGAGCGTACCTGTACCGGAAATATCCAGATAATCATATACCACGGGCACGCCATCCCCTGGGTTATACCACGGGGAGTAGATCATCACAGCTAATTGCGGCTCAATATAGGCGGCATTATAGACAATTTCCAGCCCATCCGTACCGTCAATATTCTCAATACCCACCGTGGCACTGAGCGTATCAAACCCTTCATCCATCGAATCGTATTGAATTTTGATCGATCCATCGGAATAGAGAATGACTTCCGCATTGATGGCATCTCCCCCATCGGGATATTCATAGTAATTCACAAATTGAATCACAAACATATCATCAATGGTCTGGTAATAGACGGCGGTGTTCGGGTTCGCTGGGTCTAGGTCGTCCCAGCACCACGCTAAAATATTATTGGGTGTGCTGGTCGTCGGAATCGGGCGGTTACTCAAACTACTCAAGCTCGTGTTTGAACCGAAACCTAACAGCCCATTGGAGCCCAGATAGAATTCCGTATAAACTTCATCATAAAACGGAAATTCAATTCCCAACGGGAACGGACCCACGGAGTTATCATCGCCTAAACCGGTCACCAAGGTACCTGTGGCGCTAATATCAATATAATCAAAGACAGGACCGTCGGCTTCATAGCTATCCTTCCAACTGTAACCGAACGTACCATCCTCGCCCATACCTCGCAGTGCCGGTGTTCCGATACCGCGCGTGGGGTCTTTTTCTTCATACTTCGGTGTTTCTTCCGGCAGTTCTACTTGCCCCCGATGGACGGAAGGCGTCACGGAAATTTGAGCCGCCCGGGCGAGCATACCGCCGATATCATCCATAATTTCAAAGTCAAGTGTGGCACCACCGGTATTGGAGACCGTAAAAGTTTGGGTGGTCATGCTACCCACTTCCGCATCAGCGGCTAACTGCGGCGGGTCAACGGCAATGTACGGTCCCGGGGTGACTTCCAGATTCACCGGAACCACCAACTCTGGCTCATTAACCGCATTGCTTGCAAAGATAAGATTACCCGCATACATTCCAGCCAGCAGGTCTGCGGCATCCATGGTCACGGTGAAGTCCGCACTCATACCGGGTTCAATGAACGCCACGTCTGGTGAAACAAAGAGCCAATCCAACGTCGGCAATTCGGGGATGTAATCTTCGTTACAGGCGATTTGCAGACCATCCGTGGCATCGCCATTTTCAATACCAATAGTGGCGCTATTGAGCAATGCACCATTGCCCATATCGGCATATTGGAATTTGATGCGACCATCGGGGTAAATAATTGCCTGAAATGTCAATGAACCCGTCTGGTAATACTTGGGAACTTCATTCCACTGCATCACAAACATATCGGGGCTGGAATAGTACCACACACTCCCATTACCGCGGTGGGGTGCGAGATCATCCCAGAAGGGGGCAATCATGTTCTCTGGACCATCGGCTTCACCGATGCAACTATTGCTATAATCAGCTAAAGTGCTGGTGAAGGTCAAGTAGCCATTCATCCCCACCCGAATTTCATTAAAGGTATTACCGTAGAACACCACGTCAAAACCGAGCGGGAACGGACCCTCATTACCATCATCACTGGTGGGGACAGCCACCGCGCCGGGCATTGCCGGCACATTGACCCAATCATACGAGGGACCACCGGGTTCGTTGCTATCCATCCAGACATACCCATACAGGTCAGGCCCCCCAGCACCTCGCAGAACACCTGCACCTTCGTAGCTATCTTTTTCGCCTTTTGCTAAGCCGGACAAATCACGACCCACAAACTCGGCCTCGCGGACGGCACGCTTAGAAACATCACCGCCGATGCTACGCTCATTTCGTACCGGCGGATAAATCATGACTGCCATACCACCGCCGATGTCATCAGAAGCACCGACCGTCATTGGGGCATTACCCCCATTGGTCACGGTAACGGTTGCTTGAGCAACTTCACGCTCCACTACGGAAGCTTCGACCATTTCCGGTTCGACCGAAATCAAGGCACCGGTAATGATCACACTTCCATCAACACCGGCACCTGCCGGAAAACCATCATTAAACATAATGGGGTCAATCGACAAGATCGATTCATCTGCCACGGCACCGGCTGAGGCAAAATAGGCGAGCAAGAAATGACCATCCATTCGAATGCCTTGTGTACCAAAGCCGCTGATCATGACCATCCCTTCGCCATTATCATCATACTGTACCGTCCAATCTTCGGTTAGAATATCACCCGGCATAATATCGTAGACGGAGACGACCGTCGGATCATAGTGCAGGGTAAATTCAAAAGAGACGATATTCATCAGTGAATCGGAATCCATCAAGTAAAAGCTCACCGGACCTGTATCACCGTACGGAATTTCAGCGAAGTCTTGGATATCGACGATCACCGGTAATTCTTCTACATAAAATTGGTATTCACCCACTACATCACCACAGGCACGGGCTTTACCGGTACTCCGGCTACCTTCTGGGACGTTGGTCCACGCCGCCAGACGCACCGTATAGGTACCCGCTTCCGGTAAGAACGCCATCACTCGGGGGTTGCAATTCCCCAGTTCAATATCATCATCATTGGTGCCGAGTAATTCGCCATTTGGACCGTAGAGATAAAGCGCCGCGTCCACATTACCGAGATCATAAACCGAAATATGTTGTCCGGCAAGCCCTTCAAAAGAGAACCAATCCACATCCCCTTCTGGGAAGACACACCCATCCACGACACCACCCACCATCGCTGGGGTCGCATCTTCCACGAGATCGTTGGGTTCATTTGCGTCTGGGCAATCCACCGTAAAGAAGCCATCTTCGGTTAAGGATGCGGGGTCTCCTTCATTCAGTTGAAAATGGACAAAATTCAACTCTGAGGTGGAGGTAGGCGCCCCAATAACATCAAAAATCAGATAGACAAAGACACCTTCACCATCTGCGGGGGAAATGTCGAAGCCACTCAATAAGACAGACCCCTCAGAACTATTATTGAACGAGAATGTCCACCCTTCGGTTATAGTACCTTCGTCACTGTAACCGGTGGCACTTAAGACCGTGGGGTCATAGCCGAGTTCTAGGTTGAAGCCAATCACTTCTAAATCGGCAGTTAGGTCTGTGGCATAGAGCGGTACCATGATGCTGGTACCGGTTTCCGCCAACAGGTCTTGTGGGATGGAAATATCAACCGTGTACGGGATCACTTCTAAGGTCACAGGGACCCAAAAGGCGGGTGTAAAGGGGTCATTCGTGGTAATCATGAGGTTAGAGCGGTATTGGTCAATTTCCAACTGAGAGGCATCGGCTATCACCATCACATCCATGCTTTCGCCGGGTTCAACCGTACCGCTAACGGGGTCTGCCGAAAGCCAATCGGTCGGAACGCTTTCGGTTTCCAGAGCCACATTGTCGATATACCACCACCAGTCATACTCTGAATCATACCGGAAGCGGAACGTAATATCACTTTGACCGGCGCCCCATTCAGTAATATCGTAAGAGGCATAGCCAATCACTTGCAGTTCATTACCCATCAATTCCCACGAATCGATAACATCCCAAGTTTGACCGCCATCTAAGCTACCTTCGACATAGGCGTACGTATAACTGGAGGGGTCATTTTCGTAACCACCTCGGAGGTCCATCCAGAAATTGAGGTACAAATGTTCAACTCCTGAAGCATCGGCGCTGGGAGAGATCAATGAGGCATGAACCCGGTCACCAAAGTTACCGTATTCAATTCCAGCAACATTCATATGGAGGTCATTATAGTCATCAACAAACCAAATGTTATTGCTTTCTGCCCCTTCTTCTAAGACGGTCGTCCAGCCTTCGGGGAGTTCTTCAGAGGCATCAAAATCTTCGTACCAGAGGGCATCCCGTAATCCGGCGACGGTACGTTGGGCATTTGCTTCAAACGGGCGATGGATCGCTTCTCGAACGGCGCGTGCCGCGTCCACTTGAGAGCGGCGAATCTGTTCATCTTGCAAGCGTTGCAGATCGGAAATTTCATATTCAGCCATTAACATCCGCATTAACGCATCATCTTCCACGGTGAACGTCAATGGGGCTTCCCCTTCATTACCAATAGTGAGCACATCCATACCCGTCAGCCCTTGCTTGAGGACAAAGTCAAACGATTCTGGAGAATAGGTAACGGCGGGTGGGCTGGCATCGCCAACAACAGCGAGACCACCGGTAACGGTTACTTCCGGCGTCCCTTCATTATACACAAAATCAAGACCTAAATCCGTGGTACCGGGAGCCACACCCGTCCACGTCAAGTCAAGTAAAGTACCTTCACCGACTAAGGGCGTCGTGCTAAACGCATTGATAAGCAACAGACCCGGTTGCGAATCGTTGGCTTGGACAACCCAACCTTCTAAAAGGTCGCCAACCATCATATCATCCGCCGTAATGGTGACGACGGCGGGGTCATAGCTGATGGAGGCATCAAACGAGACCACCCCATCTCCTTCGTAGGTCATGCCCGTAATTAGAGAGGTATTACCGGTTTGGAACGGTCCTAAGATGACGGTACTCCCTAAAACAATGTCAATGGGTTGGCGTTCCACAGATTGGAGATAGAGGGTGTATTCACCTGTGGTAGCTCGCAAGCCGCTGCTCATCTTGCGTTCTTTTGCCATACGCAATTCAGGGTCATTGGTATAATGGGCTAAACGAATCCAATACATCCCATCTGCGGGTAAAACCAATTCAATTTCAGGTTGGAGGTCGCCATGACTATCATCATCATTGGTGATATAGAGGGTGTAGTCATCGGGACCATAGAGATAGATTTCTGGGTCAAGCTGAGAATCACCAACCCGTTCCGTGAACATTAGGACACCTTCACCAGCATTACCCATAAAGCTGAACCAGTCCACATCTCCTTCTGGAATAATCCAACCACCGATTTCGCCATCAATTTCGATTGAAGTTGCTTCTTCGGCAGTATCGTTAGGTTCGTTGGGGTCTGGGTCCACAAAGGAATCAAACGTTAAACTGATATGATAGAAATAATCACAACCCCCACTATTAAAATAATCCCGAACATAGGTGTAATACGTACCGGTATAAGGTAATTCAAATTCGATGTGCGAATCCCGCCCATCATAATCATCATTAGCGGCAAGAAGTTCACCTTGGTCATCCAACAAATAGAGATATGAATCGAGGGTAGATGCGGGGTCAAGGTTACGGGCATCAATATCAATAATAGCTAAATCGCCTTCTGTACCTTCAAACGTAAACCAATCTTCGTCATTTTCCGGTTCGATGATACCTTCCGTGAGGGGTTCATCCGCCATAATCGAATATGCTTCATCCGCATTGTTATTAGGTTCATACGGATCGGGGCATTCTTGTGCGGTAGCACACTCGATGCTCAACGTATAAGAACCTTCGCCCCCGTTATAGCCATCGACCACAACATAGTATTGTTGGCCGGGTACTGGGGACTCCAGAGTGGCTTCAAAATTACCGGAAGCTAAACAATCGTTCGCATCGCAACTTCCGAGGATAAAGACATCCAGATCACCACCCTCCAAGTTGCTTAATGTGGCGGTAAAGCTGGTCACATTTTCATCAACCATCAGAGAATAAACGACTTCGGGACCGGTTTCCGGCCAGGAGGTACAGGAATAGGCGTCCCAATAGGAATTTCCTCCAACCGTGCTTCCTTCCACCACATCATCACAGGCAAGAACCATTGCATTATCGCACGGTGAGCCACCTTCGCCGACGACAATCGTACCTCCGGAAACATCGACGGTGGGGTCGCCTTCATTATATTGAAAATCAACGGTCAAATCAGAGGTACCATCAATTAGCCCGGTCCAATTCATTGTAAAGAGCATTCCTTCACCCACAAGGGGTTGGGTGCTAAAGCCGTTTACAACTAAGACGCCCGGAACGTCCACATTGATTTCCGTGAACCAGCCGTCCACTAAACCGCCATCAAAATCAATATCGTTACGAGTAATAGAGAGAACAGCCGAGTCATATTGGATGTTGGCTTCAAATGCGAAAACACCATCTTCACCGCAATCCTCGGCAACCATACCAGTGTTTAAGGCGATCAGGGCAGTCCCTTCCACCGGAATTTCGACATAATCTGGATTGAGCGTAATCGCAATCGGTTCGATACAACCCGGACCGGAACCCACGACAATCATACCTCCGGAAACATCGACGGCGGGGTCGCCTTCATTATAAGTAAACGAGACATCCAGATTTGAAAGTCCGTTGTCCAGACCTGTCCATGTCATGGTGAACATCAAACCTTCGCCGACGAGGGGTTGGGTACTAAAGCCGTTTACAACTAAAACGCCCGGAGTGCTTACATTGATTTCGGTGAACCAGCCATCGACCAAGCCACCATCAAAATCAATATCATTCCGGGCAATTGAAAGTACCGCAGGGTCATATACGATGTTTGCTTGAAACGCAAAAACACCATCTTCACCACAATCTTCACTTACAGCACCTGTGATTAAGGAAATTGTGGTTGTTCCACCCAGCTCTGGGATTTCTGCTGAAGCTGGGTCTAGGCTAATGGGTATGGGTTCTTCACATTGGCCAAAAACGGAGCCAACAACCACAAATACCATCAGGAGCGCCACTGACGTGGCTAGAAAATATTTACTCATATTCTCCTCCTCGTAACGTTTATAGGTTAAGGAAGCCGAAAAATAAACACTAGTGATTTAAATACCAAACAAGGTTCATTATAAAAAAATTTGGCTTTCCACTGACAATAGTTGTTAGTAGAAAGCCAAATTCCTTCAATGCATCACCTCATTACTCAGAGATTGCTCGGAAAACGACTCGACGATTGACCTGATAATTACATTCCGTAGTATTGGGCACAACCGGCTCACTTTCACCGGCACCCACGACAATGAGTTGGTCATCAGGAATACCAAAGTTAGAAACCATATACTGTTTCACGCTATTGGCTCGACGAAGTGAAAGGTCTTTATTATACTCATCAGAGCCTCGGTCATCGGCATGGCCCCGAACTTCGACCTTATTTCCATCCTTAATACATTGTTGGATGATTTCCGCAATTCGGGCTAAAGCATCGCGGGATTCGGGACGGATTTCATCCCGGTCCACATCAAACAGGATTGGCGGTACATAATCATACCCCGCCAACAAGTAGTATAACCCTCGTTCATCATCGCATGGACCTTCGCCTCGTTCGACAAACTTGATAACGGTATCGACAACCGTCGTACCACCTTGCGACATCGCATCCGGACAGCCATCTTCATCATCATATCCATTGTAGTATTCTGGCTGATTCGGGCACTTATCATCGACATCAAAGATACCGTCATGGTCATTATCTGGATCAGGAACACCATCTTGATCTTCGTAACCATCTTTGTCTTCCGCTTCATCGGGGGCTAAATCCCGGTCATCTGGGATTCCATCACCATCTCGATCCTGACGCGCCATACTTCCAAACGTCATTGTACCGGAAAAACGATGCGTGGCATCAATCTGGGAATAATCGACATACGCATAATCTAACCGGACATCCCCAACGAAAACACCAAACCCGGCGCCAAATTCACCTTGCTCGGCGTTAACCCGGTAACCGGCACGGAGTGCTAAGAGGTCATAAAAGATGGTTTCCCCACCCACATTAAAGCGAAGCCCATTACCGGCAAATGGCAAATAGGCTAGGGCATCCAAACCTAGGTTTAGGTCAAAGTTTTCACCATCAACAGCCGCCCAACCCAAGCCGGCACGAAATTCCTCAGCTTCGTGCTTATCGGGGTTATCTTCATCACTTTCCAAATAATTCCCCGGATTAACATTACGAAAGGTTAGACCAAAAGCAAGTTTGTCTGATAGCGGTTTCAACAGCCCGACATCAAACATCGTATAGTTAAAATGTTCTTCTGCGAGGGTTTGCAACATCATTTTCCCGTTAATCCCCAAGGTGGTTTTTCCCAACAGCGGGAGTTTGGCAGGATACGAATATCCGACAATGAGTGTCATATCAGAAGCATCGGCACGTCCTCCCGCCAAAATACCATCCATGTCAGTGATAGGGATATTTCCTTGATCAAAATAGATCAATCCGAAAGCAACCGTCCCTTTACCCCATGGAACGGCGTATGCCGCAAAATTATGTGAGGCATCCGTTAACCAATCGGCATAACTCACCGTCAGTGTCCGGTATTCCAACAATGCCAAACCGGCTGGGTTGCTTGCCAGCGCACTTACATCAGCATCAACTCCGACTAGGCCCACTGAGACATCACCCATTGCCGCTTGACGGGCACTTGCCGTGATTTTCAGCGCATCAAGTCCGGCAGCTCCCGCATTATCATATATCTCAGCGGAGCTTACCATCGGAATTGATAAGATCAACGCAAAAACAAATACAGAAAGTCGATAAGCCTTCATCAGATGATTCCTCCTTATTGTTGAGGTTGCAGAGTTTGCGTCTCTGCGAGTGTGAAAAACGGTAAAATAACTATTAGTGCTGATAATATAATTTAAGATGCCTCTCAACATTGAATCTACTCTCTCTTTTACGATGATATATTTGGAGAAAGACTGTGAAGGTTGAAGAGGGAATCCAGAGAGTCGGATTCCCTCTTCATGTCACTACTAACGACGGATAACCATGATCTTACGAACATCCGTTTTGCCGTTAGTTTCAACGACCGCGATATAGACGCCAGAGACCACATCTACACCGCTTTCATTCTTCAACTCCCACTTCACAACGCAGGTACCCAAGGCATCACCACGTTCAGCGGAGGTACCTTCAAGAACAGCTACTTCCTCACCGGACATGGTATAAATTGTGATGCTATAAGGCGCATTGCTACAATCGGGGTTATAACCATTTGCCAGACTCGGGTCTTCCCCAACTTTAATAGCCACGTGAGGCGGGCCATCAAAGTCAGCATCGGTGTAAACTGGGTTCGGATACACGCCCGCAAAACCAGCATTACTGATGTCATCAATCGGGCTTGTACCTTGTTCAACTTCCAGCCAGTCATTCGTACCGTCATCATCCGAGTCATAATCGTTCGGGTCGGAATTGAAGCTATTTTCGTTGCCGCATTCCTCACCGTCCGACAAACCGTCATTATCACTATCAAAATTACCCGGATTGGTGGAGGCATAGCGCTCACCGCTGCCGTCTGGTTTCAGACAACCCAGTTTTTCTTCGCTATCCGTCAGATTATCCAAGTCATTATCGGAATCTGCCGTCGGGTCACTACCAAAAGCAACCTCTTCACCATCACACCAACCGTCACCATCAAAATCACCACGGAACGGATTTGTATTGTAGATGGTCATTTCATCTGCCGTCAACAATCCGTCACCATCCGGGTCACCCATCACATCAACCGTAGCCGGGTCAACCAGATTACCTTGGCAATCGATAATCACAGAGTTGCCAGTACCATCATCGGCGTCATTGATACATGGATTGCTACCGATCTGAATTTCATAACCATCTTCTAAGAAGTCACCATCGCTATCTGGATTAAGCGGATCCAAACAGGTGTAACCACCATCCACAGCATAGGTCATTTCTTCAAGGTCGGTCAGACCGTCGTTATCACTATCCACATCATTCACCGTGATTTGCAAGATAAAACTGGTGGTACTACCGTCCGCACCCACCGTTACCGCGTATTGATAGTAATCTTCGCGGACTAATGGGAACGGAATCGTAACGGTTACAGCTACTTCACGGATAGCACCTGCCATCAGGTTGGTTACCACTTCAAAATCCGGCGCGAAGTCATAGTCACCTTGGAACAGCGCGACCGGGGTAAATGTGACACTCGATAAGTTCGTATTACCCGTGTTCTCAACCATAAAGCTGGTTGAAACCACGCTGTTCGGTATACCAACCACACTCACGACATCCGGCATCACATCAATTCCGGGTGTTGCATTCACCGATACTTGCAACACCGTTTCCGCGGTTTCACCATTAGCGGTCGTCACAGAAATAGTACCGGTGTACAGACCCGCCAGTTGACCCGCCGGCACCGTCACTTGGACATTCACCGTCGGCGTTTCAGCAATACCAACCATCTGAATCATCTCCGGCGCAAATGTCACTTCACTTGCCGAGATGGTGGTTTGACCTGATTCATGAACCAGACCCGTCACATCAAAATTGACATCGGTCAATGCGACCGGGCTATCACCGGTTACGGAGACCGTGAAGTTCGTCGTGGCTTCCGTACCCGGGTTAGCCGTTGCCGTTGCCGGTATAGACAACGCAACACCTGTTTCAACCGTCAAGGTCAACATCGTGCTGGTGGTGGCACGACCATCTGGGTCATTGATGTAAATCATACCCTGATAGGCACCCGATGCCGTACCCGCGGGCGGACGAACCGTTACCGGCACATCCACGCTCTCATTCACCATCAAGGCTTCGATGACATTCACACCAAACTCAACCGCACTACCCGGAATGAAACTGCTACGCAACGCACCCGCCTTGGTAACACCACCAAAACGTGCCGGCACATTGTTTAAGTCACTTGCCGAGAGGTCTAGGTTGAATACGTCACAATTACCGGAGTTTGTCACGGTTAATGTGCCCGTCCAGACACCCGCATCATCATCGGTAGTCGCGACGGCATCCGCCGTAAGGTCACACGTTAGGGCAATTTCAACGTTCAAGGTGAACTCATCGCTCACTCCTTCAGCCGTCGTCAACGTCACCGTACCCGTGTACGTACCCGCATGGTACATGTCACCATCCGGGGCATCC
>RFFQ01000112.1 GCA_003697105.1 Gemmatimonadota bacterium
ATCAAAACCAAGCGTTTTGACCGGAAAAATCCTGATTTTTGACCGTTTTCCCCTGTTTTCAGGGCAGACGATCCCCTGAGGGCAAATCTCTGTTTTTTTTTGAGAAGCGCGCTGTCCGTGATTCAATCCTTCCGGCTTTCCTTTACTTTCGTGTCTTTTTCATGTAGGGTCTGAGAGCAGCACCGGTATTTACAGAAACGAGCGTCACCCTCATGGCTTTTTTTGCACAATTTCAGCTCTTTTTTCGTTTCAATCGCTGATATTCTGTTTGCGGATGGACTCCTTTCAGATGGAGGATAAAATCGGGTTTACACCTCAAATCTGATGTTGGGAAGTCTGTCAAGGGTGAAGCGTTTGCGTCGACCGGCGACGTACCGCCAACGCGTAAAGACGGAACGCTTCACCCGTTTAAATAAGATAGACTTCGTTATCTCTTATAAGCGTATAATTTATCGACTTTTCCTCTTGACTTCTGCTGAAAATATACTATTTTCTGTTCCAGATAAGCATATCTATTTTTAGTTTAGATGGTATCAACAGTGGTATTATATCCGGTTTACTACCACTGTTGATACCATTTTTAGCATACATTGATAGGGTTTTGATTTTATTATATCCCATACACCTATCATAAAGAGGCGTTTCAGATGGGTGAGCAGAGCGTCCAAAGCTTGTTGCCACGTGTGGTGCCGGGAAAAACGGTAGATAAGCAAGAGATGATCGAACACATCAAAGAGCGAACCGGTTTTCATAAGAGTGACATTGTGGCAATGCTGGCGGAAATTGAAGATACCTTATTACATTTTTTAAAGATGGGGCGTCCGGTACGGTTGGAGGGGATTGGTCTCTTTACCACCTCGGTGCGGCTCAATGGGGAAGTTAAGGTTCATTTCCGGTTGGAAACTCATCTGAAGGAGCAGTTAAATCTTAGTGGGGCATATACCGGTCAGATCAAAAATAAAAACCACATTGGTAAATCTTTAGCTGATTTGCAACAGATTGCCCAAAGTAATGGGGGGTCTTCTTAATGTCTGCTATTTTTGTGATGATTGGTGCCAGTTTAATTGTAGCACTGGGGTTTCTTAGTGCGTTTATTTGGGCGGTACGGAACGGTCAATTTGAGGATTCATATACCCCTTCCATCCGCATGTTATTTGACGATAAATCCACTCAACATCCAACAAATCCATCTTCTAAAGAGGAGTAGGTTCCGAATGTCACAGACACGAGTTGAGTCGTTTAGCTACGATAATGCGATCGTGCGCGACTTCGCCATTGCCTCGATTATTTTTGGAATCGTGGGCTTTACCGTGGGTGTGCTGATAGCCATCCAACTTTTCATTCCAGAAGCCAGTTTGGGCTTACCGTTTACCACGTATGGTCGAATTCGGCCGTTACACACCAATGCGGTCATCTTTGCCTTTGTGGGTAACGCTATTTTTATGGGAGTTTATTATTCTCTTCAGCGCCTTTGCAAAGCCCGTATGTTCAGTGATGTCCTCAGCCGGATTCACTTTTGGGGATGGCAATTGATCATTGTTGCGGCAGCCATTACACTCCCGCTGGGTATCACCACCAGTAAGGAATATGCGGAGCTGGAGTGGCCCATTGATATTGCCATCACTTTAGTGTGGGTCGTTTTTGGGATTAATATGCTGGGCACGATTTTGAAGCGGCGGGAAAAGCATCTTTATGTTGCCATTTGGTTTTATTTGGCGACCTTTTTTGCGGTTGCCATGCTCCATGTGGTGAATTCTTTTGAATTGCCGGTTCATTTTCTCAAGAGCTATTCGCTTTACGCCGGGGTTCAGGATGCTTTAGTTCAATGGTGGTATGGGCACAACGCCGTTGCTTTTTTTCTGACTACCCCCTATTTGGGGCTGATGTACTATTATCTTCCCAAAGCGGCACAGCGTCCGGTGTACTCCTATCGCTTATCTATTATCCATTTTTGGTCATTGATTTTCATCTACATTTGGGCAGGTCCGCATCACTTGTTATACTCAACGTTGCCGGATTGGGCACAATCATTGGGTGTGACATTCTCGATTATGTTGATCGCGCCCTCATGGGGGGGGATGATCAACGGTCTCCTCACCTTGCGCGGTGCTTGGGATCGGGTGCGGGAAGATGCGATTCTAAAATTCATGGTGGTTGCGGTGACTGGTTACGGGATGGCGACGTTTGAAGGCCCCATGCACTCCTTGAAAACCGTCAATGCCATTTCACACTTTACGGACTGGATTCCGGCGCATGTTCATGTTGGTACACTGGCATGGAATGGCTTCTTGACGTTTGGCATTTTGTATTGGCTCATTCCGCGCCTTTTTAACACCAAACTCCATTCACCAAAATTAGCGAATGCGCATTTCTGGATCGGTTCGTTGGGGATTGTCTTTTGGGTGGTACCCATGTATATCTCTGGATTCACACAAGGCTTGATGTGGAAACAATTTACCGCTGATGGCTTTTTGAAATACCCGATCTTTCTGGAAACAGTGACCCAACTTGTCCCCATGTATATGATCCGGGCAATCGGCGGTGCTTTTTATTTGATAGGGGCTGTGATTATGACGTATAATCTGTTCCGTACGATGGCGGCAGGCTCATTTGTGGCCAATGAAGAAGCCACTGCACCGGTTGTTCCCAAAGTAACCGCCCCGGTCAAAGCAAATACACACTGGCATCACTGGATTGAAAGTCGCGCCATTTTATTTTCCGTTTTGGTCGTAGTCGCTGTGGCGATTGGCGGTATTGTAGAGATGGTACCCATGTGGGTGGTAAAATCCAATATCCCGACGATTTCCAGTGTACAACCCTACACACCGCTGGAATTAGAAGGGCGAGACCTATATATCCGGGAAGCCTGTAATAGTTGCCATTCGCAGTTGATACGTCCGTTTCGTTCGGAGACGGAGCGCTATGGGGAATATTCCAAATCCGGGGAATTTGTGTATGACCACCCCTTTTTATGGGGCTCGCGGCGAATGGG